>QIAL01000778.1 GCA_003225535.1 Acidobacteriota bacterium
GCGCTGCTAGCCAGTTTTGGACCGGCCCGTCGCGCCAGCCGGCTCGATCCAGTCACCGCTCTGCGCCAGGACTAGCTACTTTCCGTCGCAAAATAGCCGATTCTGAGTGCGCCTATCAATCTTTGGAGACCCCGTACGTCAGCTTGAATGTCAATTTCGATCGCTCGACCCTTCTGCATCTCAGGTGAGGTTGGCCACAACTTTAGGCTCGTTGCACAGCGAGACAGCGGCCGATCTGAATGATGTTGTCCGCGATCACCCCAAGGCCGACCCATCGCTGCATACCTTCAAAGCCTCGATACCGGCATCGATTCAAACCATGACGACGCTTCAACACGCTGATGCGGCCTTCGCAGCCAGTCCTCCAGCGCTGCCCGGCTCGGAACCAATGGGTTCTCTGCAGTTTCCTCCGCTCGCTGCTTTTGCTGTTGCGATTCGGCACCGCGACGCGAGTCACTCCCATTGTCTGGATGACCTTCTCACTCTTTAGACTGTAGAACCCCGCGTCGGCAGCGACTATTCGCGGTGCACGCCCGAACAAATGCTGATGTTGTTCGACCGCGGGAACCAGGAGTCGGCTATCCTCTGGACGTTCGGCGAACACTTCGTAGTGCGTGATGATCTGGTTCTCGGCTTCCTGTACCTTAACCATGTTCCCAAACTCGTTTGGCTTGCTCGCCTTCCCCTTGCGAATGATTTCCGTGTGCGGCTCGAAAAGGCTCACGATCTTGTGCGGATACTGGGTAATCCCTCGAAACACTCGCGCCTTGGTTTGCCGCACCACCTGTCGTACACGCCCAGTCATCGTTTCCAAAATCTCCCGGAATCGTTTCAGTCGCGCTTGCCGGTGCCGAGGAAGATGCTGCATTTCTTCCAACACTCCTTCCGCTTGATGCACAATCTTTCGCGTTAGACTCACCAGTTCCCGATATCGCTCGACACGCCGTTCCTCACCTTCCGGTCCCTTTAGCCGCCCCGCCAAGGCGATCGCTATCACCTTCTTGTTTACACTGCGCATCCGATTACGAATCCGCTTTTTAAGCCCGCCGGTAACCTTCTCGACCTTCTTCATGGTTCGCGTGAGCACGCGCGCTCCATCCCCTAATAAACTGCTGTCGGTCGGATAGTGAACATTCGTCTCCACCACCGTGGTGTCTACCCTCATCTTCCGTCCTTGCACCACGCGGTGCTCGCGTGCCAACTCCATCAACCGTTCGTGTAGTTCTCCGATCACTTCGGGCCCGATGGCTTGACCCAATCGCGCCAGCGTCTTGGCATCCGGCACTTTCTCGTCCCCAACGCGTGTGAACGCGCGATAGACCAGATTCGCGCGTACTTCTCGCTCCAGCGTGTCGTAACTCCAGTTCCGCACGTGCTTCAAGATCAGCAACCGAAGCGCCACTTCCGCTGGTGTTTGCGTTCGCCCACGCGTACGGCTCATCGGATGGCGCTTTCCTTGCGCATCGTACACACTCTCGACCAGCGCTGCGTCTTCCAGAAGTTGATCTACTTCTTTCATCCATGGTTCCCACAAATCTTCGATGTCTTTTGCCAGTCCGCTGTGCCACAAACTTGGTTGCCGATGTCGAAGTTGGATCACGCTGCCTCCTTATTTCTTCAGACGCAGCAGCAACCGGAAAAGCTACATTTCAACGTTGTACAGACGAACGAAAGTTCATAAACAGGCACTTCGATGCTCTATATTTGCGACGAAAAGTAGCTAGGGCAGTGCCCTTGCGTTAGCAGTGGACAGCTCGTGCTTTTTCATCGGCTTGTCAAATGGCCAAAGCTCCCAACGGATGGCCCCTTGACTGCAATCCTTCGTACCTCGGGAGCAATATTCCTGGCCTTCATGGTTCTGCGAAGCACTGCGCCTCGGCCGTCGGCGAGGTGCCATGGCGGCCATCTTAGCGCATCGTCATCTGGCAAGGTAAGGCCAACAAAGAAAGAGCGGAAATGTCCAAGACTTTAAATCTTAGAGCATTTCAGTTATGCGGCGCTGCCTCCACACTCGTTTTGATGAGCGGATTCTCCTTGGCCCTCGCGCAGGATCAGACCAACTCGGCTCTGATCTTTAAGCCCGCGTATGTAGTATCGGCAACGGATATCTCCTATCCTACTCGCCAAGTTGCGTGGGTTC
>QIAL01000868.1 GCA_003225535.1 Acidobacteriota bacterium
AGAAAAGAGAGGCTTTATCGCAGCGCTGAGAGCGCTGCGCCACCCAAAATCGAGTTTTTCTGCAAACCGTAAAGCCGCCATTCTTTCTTCGCTCTTCCTTTTCTTCGCTCTTCCGGCGCAGCCTAAAGTCGCACCCTTTCAAAAACACGCTCATCCGCTCACAAAATGTGAAAGGACAAGCCGGCGCTTCGGTGTTCGACCTCAACGTTCGTATCAGCCAGCGCGTTCAAGATCTGCCATATGACCGCAACTCCGCGAAGCGGGTTCACGCGGCATGCCAGGCACGCGATGAAGATGAATGGCGAAAGAAAGACAGCCAGCGGCAACAGCAACAACCAGATCAGAAAAAGCGGCACCCACAGGCGAAAAGTACGACTCTCGTGGTCGCGCAGGCTGACGACGGCGACAAAGGGAATCATTGCAAGGCCTCCATCTCGCGGATGGCATCTTCCGCGGTGATCTCTCCTCGCTGCAGGCGTTCGAGGATTTCGGATTTTGATGAAGTCGGGTTGGTCTCGACGAATTCGAGACTGTTGGCGATACGCGTCAGCCGAGACTTGATGGTGGGATAACTCACACCGAAGATCCGCTCCATTTCCTTGATCGAACCGTGCGAGCGTACGAATGCGGTGATAAAAATCTGGTCGTCCATGGAGATGCGCGCCAGTTGGGGGAGCTCAAAGCTGCCTTCAATGGCAACGTCCTTTTCGGCTATCCGCACTCGCTCCACAAGGACGCGATGACCTTGGGTGAGCTGTGCTAATTCTTGCCAGTCCTTCGGGGTGATCCTTGTAGAATCCATCTGCCTTCTCGTGAAACCATACAATAGCTTCATTTTATTCATTTGTAAACTAGTTTTTATTAATTTTATTAATCAAGTGGAGGATAATGTGAGAATCTCGGTTGAACTCTATCACTGTTGACAACACTATACAATGCATTGCATAGTATCCCGGTGTACGACATCACGGACTCCGATCCGGCCACTGACAAATGGGAAGTCCAGCTTCGCAAGGGGTGTCTCGAGCTGGCGATTCTCGCTGCGCTGTGGAGCGGAAAGCGATACGGGCTCGAACTCCTGCGACGTCTAGAGAGCGATTCGGATTTGATCGTATCGGAGGGAACGGTGTATCCCCTGCTCAGTCGACTGAAGACGTCAGGGTTGGTGCAGAGTGAGTGGGTGGAATCGGATGCGGGGCATCCGCGGAAATATTATGCGCTGACGACGGCGGGAAGGCAGCGAGCATTGGAGATGGCTGCGATCTGGGAGCGGTTCTCTTCCAGCATGAGCCGGTTGCTCGCTCCGTTGAAGGAGGGGAAATAGATGGCGATGGCGGACGAGGCACAGCGGAAGATCGACGCCTACCTGAATCGCATCCGTGAACGATTGCGCGGTCTCCGGGCAGAGGAGAGGCGCGAGATTCTGGAAGAGTTGCGAAGCCATCTCGTGGAGAAGGCTGCGGCGGGCGGAATGACAGGAGTCGCCGTGGATGCAGCGCTGGAATCGCTGGGCAGTCCG
>QIAL01000139.1:0-370 GCA_003225535.1 Acidobacteriota bacterium
CGGCCCCTGCCGGTGGATTCTGGCCCGTCCTCTTCGACGGATGCCGTTCCCCGCTAGCTCCCGCTTGCATGCGGTACGCCGTCGCCGGCTTGTACAAGAAGCCATCCTTTGCAACGATCTCATCGCTGTATTGCCGTAACGGGCTCAGATCATCGAGAATCCAGAACGCCCGCCCGTGCGTCGCAACGACAAGATCGTCATTTTTGACGACGAGGTCGTGGACCGGCGTCGTCGGCAGATTCAGCTTCAATGGCCGCCAGTTCGCCCCATCGTTGAACGACACGAAAATCCCGGTCTCAGTCCCTGCGTAAAGCAAACCCTTCTTCTTGGGATCTTCCCGCACCACCCTGACGAACGTCGTCTCCGGAAT
>QIAL01000139.1:410-13471 GCA_003225535.1 Acidobacteriota bacterium
ACATACGCCGTCCCCGCATCAAACGCCGACGCATCAATCTGGCTGATGCGGCTCCACTCCGGCATGTCCTTAGGAGTAACGTTCGTCCAGGTCTTGCCTTCGTCCTGCGTAAGCTGGATCAGGCCATCGTCGGTTCCCACCCACAGCAAACCCTTCTTCAGAGGCGACTCCGCCAGCGCGAAGATGGTGTCGTAGTACTCAGTTCCGGAGTCATCGAGGGTGATATCGCCGCCGGACACCTTCTGCTTGCTCTTGTCGTTGCGCGTCAGGTCGGGGCTGATCGCCTGCCAGTGCACCCCGCCGTCGGTCGTCTTAAAGAGCATCTCACCCGCGTGATAGAGCGTTTCCGGATCGTGCGCAGAGATCATGACCGGAGCGGTCCACTGAAAGCGGTGCTCCAGATTGGCCGCGCCGTGAGCGTCCGAGAGTTCGGGCTGCTCGGTGATCGACTTGACTTGCCCGACGTGCCGGTCGTAGCGCGTGATGTTTCCCTGGTAATCCGCGGCGTAAACGACATTCGGATCAAGCGGGTACGGCGCAATATAGCCGGCCTCGCCGCCGCCGACGTCATACCAATCGGTACGGCTGATCGATCCGTCGTCGCTCCGGCTAGTAATGGCCACCGTTCCGGAGTCCTGCTGAGGCCCATAAACGCGATAGGGAGTCGCCGTGTCGGTCGTAACGTGATAGAACTGCGCGGTCGGCTGATTGTCCTCTGGAGTCCAGTTCTTTCCGCCGTCGAGGGTGACGGTGACTCCACCATCGTTTGAAGCGATCATGCGCTTCGTGTTTGTCGGATCAATCCACAATCCATGATTGTCGCCGTGCGGAACGTGCACTTTGTTGAAGAGATGTCCGCCGTCAGTCGACTTGTAGGCGTCCACATCCATGATGTACAGAACGTCTTCGTCGCGCGGATCGGCAATCACGTGCATGTAGTACCACGGACGCTGCCACAGGCTGTGGTTGGGGTTCACCAACTGCCACGACTCGCCGCCATCGTCTGACCGATACAGCCCGCCATCGGGGTTGTGCGCTTCGATCAAAGCATAAACACGATCGGAATTCGCGGCTACTGCGACTCCGATCTTTCCGTAAGGTCCCTTGGGAAGCCCGTGCTCTTCCAGATGTTTCCAGGTCGTGCCGCCGTCGTTGGACCGGTAGATGCCGCTGCCGGGCCCGCCGCTGGCCATGCTCCACGAGGTGCGCCGCGCCTGCCACAACGCAGCAAAGAGAATGTTGGGATTATGGGGGTCAAAAGCAATGTCGATTCCGCCAGTATTTTCGTCCTTGTATAGAACTTTCTCCCAGGTCTTTCCTCCATCGGTTGTGCGGAAAATACCGCGCTCGGGGTTCGGCCCAAAGGGATGCCCCAGCGCTGCCACGAAAGCAATGTCGGGATTCGTGGGATTGATGATGACCTTGCCGATCGCCCGGGAGTCGCGCAATCCGACGTTCTTCCACGTCTTGCCGCCATCTAAAGTCTTGTAGACTCCGTCCCCGTGCGAGATGTTGCCGCGGATGCAGGCTTCCCCGGTCCCCACATAGACGACATTGTGATTCGAGTTCGCAACCGCGATGCTGCCAATCGCCGATGTTCCCTCTTTGTCGAATACAGACGACCAGGTCATTGCGGCATCCGTCGACTTCCAGACTCCTCCGCCGGTCGCGCCAAAGTAATACGTCGTCGGATCGCCCGGAATGCCCGCGGCAGTCAGCGACCGCCCACCGCGGAATGGCCCGACCAGCCGGTACTTCATTCCTTTGAAGGCCTTCTCCTCGGGCTTGGACTCATCCTTATCGCTGTCGCCGGTTTTCGGGGAGGCAGTCGCGGTCTCCGGCGTCGCGGAGCTCTGCGCGGGCTGGGCAGCTTTGGCGGCCTTCGATTGCCGCTCCGGCTTGGTCTGCGCGTGAGCCGCGACGAAGCAAAAAGTTGAAACGAAAAGAGCAAGCATCAAACATGCAGGCGACGACGCACGGCGCCGAAAGCTGTATAAGCCCATGGTTAGATAGTCTCCGGGGAAGTTGTGAACAATGTCATCTATGGTAATCCGACGGCGGCTACCTGCAAAGGGTCGCGCTCGCCAAATGTGGGGACAGCCGCCTTCGGCTGCCTGCCCTGAGCAGAGTCGAAGGGGCCGTCGAGCGAAGCCTCGACCTCGTGAGTCATGTGAAAGAGCGGCCCTGAGGGGTCGCGTTAGCGCTAAGCAAGGGGGCTTTCCCTGGGGAAAGCCCCATAAGCGCTAGCTTAAGGAGCTATTGTTTCCGAGTAGCCCGTGATCCACTAGCGAAGATCAAGTCTCATACGACCCTGGTAGTTCTGCAGCCTCGACCGCATTCTGGTTATAACTCTCCCCAGCTGACGACGAGTTCGAAACTTTGGCTAAATGTCCGCCAGTCGGAGGTGGCGGCACCCTCTCCTCTTGACAATCAGGAGAAGAAGAATATACTTCCCCTGACCCTCAAGAGGTACGCTCTTTGGCCGACAAACCCACTGACCTTGTGCAAGGCACTCTCGATATGCTCATCCTGAAAACGCTGGTTCTCGAACCGATGCATGGATATGGAATTACGGTCCGGCTCGAGCAGATGAGCAAGGGAACTTTCCGTATCAACGCGGGCTCGCTGTTTGTTGCTCTCCAGCGGCTGCAGCGAGCCGGGCTAATCAAGAGCGAATGGAACGCCACCGAGAACAGCCGTCGCGCGAAGTATTACATCCTCACGCAGCGGGGACGAAAGAGGCTCGACAGTGAAACACGAGAATGGGGACGGCAGGTTGCGGCCATCGCTAGAATTCTGGAGGCATAGAACCTATGTCGCTGCTGCGAAACCTGGTGATCGGCATCCGGGCTGTATTTCGCAGGGAAAAGGATTCCAAGGATCTCGACGAAGAGCTGGACGAGTTTCTGGAAATGGCGGCTGAAGACAAAGTGAGGCGAGGCATGACGCGCGGCGAAGCCCTGCGCGCGGTGCGACTGGAGCAGGGCAGTTCCGACGTGACGAGGGAAGTCGTCCATGCCGCGAGGTGGGAGTCATTTCTCGAAATCTGCGACCAGGACCTTCGTATCGGGTTTCGCAGGCTCTGGAAGTCGCCCGGGTTCACAACAGTGGTGGTGCTTACCCTGGCGCTGGGCATAGGGGCAACGACGGCAATCTTCACCCTCATCGACGCGGTGATGCTAGAGTCACTGCCGGTCGCAAAACCGAAGCAGCTGTATCGGCTCGGCGATAACAATAACTGCTGTGTGATGACCGGCACGCAGAACGACGGCAGTTTTGTTCTTTATTCCTATCCGCTGTACGAGCACCTTCGCGATCACACACCTGAGTTCAAGCAGCTCGCCGCGTTTGGATCTTTTTTGTCGGATCTGAGCATTCGACGCCTCGGCGGTTTCTCCCCGGCCCAGCCTTACAAGGGCGAATTTGTGTCCGGCAATTACTTCGAGATGTTCCGTACCAGCGCCTTTGCGGGGCGTATGCTCGGGCCACAAGACGACACGGCAGGTGCTCAACCCGCGGCCGTGATGAGCTATCACACGTGGCAAACTCGTTTCGGGTCCGATCCCTCCGTGATCGGATCGTCGTTCGCCATCAATACTGTTGCTTATACGATTGTGGGTATCGCGCCGCAGCGATTCTACGGCGATACGCTGCGTAGCGATCCTCCCGACTTCTGGCTACCACTTGCGACTCACCCGGATCGATGGCTCTTCGATGCCGGGCCGGAGTGGCTTTACCTGATTGGACGCCTGGAAGCGGAGGCCGCGCCCACAGAAGTTCAGGCTCGGCTCACTGTGGAACTGCAGGAATGGCTCGGCAGCCATCTCGAGGTCATTCCGGAGAGAGATCGAAAGGACATGTCGCAGCAACACGTGCGCTTGACGCCTGCAGGCGTGGGTGTCGAGCAACTACAGACCGACTATGCATTGGGTCTGCGGTTGCTGGTGACTCTCTCGGCCTTGCTGTTGCTGATCGCCTGCGCGAATATTGCGAACCTGCTGCTGGCCCGCGGATCGTCAAACCGCTCCCAGAACGCAGTCCGGCTGGCTCTGGGCGCGCCACGGACGCGGCTGGTTCGGCAGATGCTGACGGAGAGCGTTCTGCTCGCGTTAGTGGGTGGGGCAGCCGCACTCGGCGTGGCCTATGCCGGCACGCACGTAATCCTGTCGCTTGCTTTTCGAGGGGCCCAGTATGTTCCTATCGATGCCCGGCCTTCCGTCGTCGTCCTCGGCTTCACCTTCCTTCTGTCGGTGGCGACGGGGATCGCATTCGGCGTTGCGCCCGCATGGATGACGTCGCAATCCGATCCTGCCAATGCCCTGCGCGGAGCAGGCCGGGCAGTCGGCGACCACTCATCGAAGGTTCAGAAGTCTCTCGTGATCGTGCAGATGGCATTCTCGATCGTGCTCTTGATTGGAGCAGGGCTCGTCACTCAGAGTCTTCGCAATCTCCAATACCAGCATTTCGGATTTGCGACAGAGAGCCGCCTGATAGTGAACATTGCTCCGGCACTGGCCGGATACACGCCTGATCGACTCGCAGGACTATATCAGCGGCTTGAGGATTCGATGCCGCACATACCCGGCGTCATAGGCTCCAGCCTCTCGTGGTACAGCCCGCTGGACGGCAACAACGCAAACGAACGCGTCTATATTCAGGGAAAGGCGCCGGACTACCGGTGGACGGCGCCCTCATGGGACCGCGTGGGTTCGCGTTATTTCGAGACGATCGGGACGCGTTTGCTACGAGGTCGTGCCATCGATGAACACGACACGCCGGCCACTCGCCGTGTCGCCGTCGTGAATGAGACTTTCGCTCGCAGGTTCTTTTCGAATGAGGATCCCATCGGTCAGCACTTCGGAATGAGGGACGTGAGTCACAGTGGCGACTTTGAAATTGTCGGCATTGTCGAGGACGCGAAATACCAGGACACGCGCGGCCCCGCTTATGCCACATTCTTTCTGCCTTTGCTGCAAACACCACCCGGAGAGCCAGTTCAGGGATGGGTCAGTGCGATTGAGTTGCATGTTGCAGGGACGCCGCAGAACATCGAGCCGGCAGTCCGCGAGGCAATTGCCACCATCGATCCCAACCTTACGGTCCTCAAGGTGGTGAGCTTTGGCGAGCAGGTGGCGCGCAATTTCAATCAGGAACGGCTGATTGCTCGGCTTGCAGAGCTGTTCGGGGTGCTGGCGCTCATCCTGGCCTGCGTCGGCTTGTATGGGGTAACCGCGTATGCTGTCGCTCGGCGTACCAACGAGATCGGCATCCGCATGGCACTGGGCGCCGAGCGCACGCAGATCTTCACTCTGGTGCTACGCAGCGCTTTGGTCCAACTCACCTGGGGCATGGCGATTGGCATTCCGGTGGCGCTGGCGGGAGGACGTGTGCTTGCGGATCTGCTTTACGGCGTGAAGAACTACGACCCGATGATCATCGGATCGGCTGCGATAGTTCTTATCACTTCCGCCTCTCTGGCAGCGGCAGTACCGGCACGCCGAGCCTCAGGCGTGGATCCTCTGGTCGCTTTGCGCTACGAGTAGATTACCGCAGCTCGTTTGACGAGTCCTTTCACGATTCCAAAACAGAATTACCTTCACACTCGTGCTACTTGGCCTATTGTCGGCAATCCGGAAGGAATTCTGCTTAAAATTAGCGCTTATGATAGGGGCTTTCTCCCGGCGGTACTATTCCTTTAACAACCCCTTCTTCGCCGCGTCGAGCTCCTTGCGTTTCGCCGCATCCACCTTCGGATATTGCAAATCCAACGATTCCAACGTATCCACGATGACCGTCGAGATTACCAGCCGCGTAAACCACTTGTTGTCCGCGGGCACAACGTACCAGGGCGCATGCTCGGTCGCGGTATTGCGGATCATGTCTCCGTAGGCTTCCTGATAGTCATCCCAACACGCGCGCTCGCGCACGTCGCCGGCTGAAAACTTCCAGTTCTTCTCCGGCTGCTCCAGCCGCTCGAGAAAGCGATTCTTCTGTTCCTTCTTCGAGACATGCAGAAAGAACTTGCGGATAACCGTACCGCTTCTCGCCATATGCCGCTCGAAGCAGCGGATATCCTCGAACCGCTCCTCCCAGATCTTCTTGCCGACCAAGGATGGCGGCGTCTTCTGGCTCTTCAGAATCTCCGGATGCACCCGCACCACCAAAACTTCTTCATAGTAGGAACGATTAAAGATTCCAATATGCCCCCGCTCAGGCAGGTCGCGGGTCGTCCGCCACAGAAAGTCGTGCTGTAGCTCGACCTCCGATGGCGCCTTGAACGAATACACCTGGCACCCCTGCGGATTCACTCCCGACATCACATGCTTGATGGCGCCATCTTTCCCGGCCGCATCCATGGCCTGAAAGATGAGAAGCAGCGCCCAGTTGTTTTGCGCGTAGAGTCTGTCCTGCAGCTCGGCCGTCCGGGCAATGCCCTCGACCAGCGCCTCGGTCGCATGGTCCTTGGATTTCCAGTGTCCTGTATCGGCGGGATCAAAATCCTTCAGGCGAAAATGCTTCCCGCTCTCGACGCGGAAAGTCTTGGCGAGTTTGCCCGTCTTCATCGGTATCCGCTCCTATGTCGCTACTCTCAGCTTCCCACGATAACAATTTCTTCGGAAATTGACACTGACCCTTCAGTTTGTGCGTTGATTTCCCATTTTCCTCAGCGCTCTCTACGGTTGAATGCTTTTCGCCGACGATCCAAGCACACCCACGCAGTTTCTTTATGTATCATCAAGGGCGGCCGTTCGCTTCTCTCGAAAGGAGTTCCGATGAAGGCTCTTCCCATTGTGGGTATTCTGCTCATAGTTCTCGGTGTGCTGTCCTTCGTTGTGCCTGTTCCGCATCAAGAGAAGCATGGCATCAAGGTCGGCGATGCCAAGTTCAGCATCCAGACGGAAGATAGTGAGAAGCTCCCGCCTGCCGTAGGAATCATTCTCATCGGGGGCGGCGTAGTTGCCTTGATTCTCGGATTGCGCAAGGCTTGATCGATCCCTGCCCACTGAGGCTTTCTTGTTCGAATCCGAGTTCCTGACATCAACTGAGCACAGCAAGGATGCGTACCGCAGGCTTATTGCCCGAGCGGCTCAGATCGTTTGCGAGTCATTTCCCAATCAGCCCTATTGCGGCGAGAGCCCGGCCGCACTCGCAGACGCCGTGGCAGACGATCTTCTTCCGCAGCTCCCAACGTCGCCGGAACACATCACGGAAATGCTGGGGACGATCGTGGCTAACTCGGTGGCTGTCAGCAATCCCTACACCGCAGCCCACCTGCACTGCCCACCTTTGCTAACGGCTCTCGCGGCGGAAGTCGTAATCAGCGCCCTCAATCAATCGATGGACTCCTTTGATCAGGCTCCCATCGCCACGGTGGTTGAGCAGAAAATGATTCGCTGGTTATGCAGCAAAGCCGGGCTGCCGGCGGCCGCAGCCGGCACTTTCACCACCGGCGGTTCGCAGTCCAACTACATGGGCCTGTTGCTGGCGCGCGACGCCTTTCTGCTTAAACACTGGAACTGGTCGGCGCAGAAGAGTGGCCTTCCACCTGAAGCTCGCCGAATGCGCATTCTCTGCTCTGCAGCGGCACATTTCACAGTGGAGAAATCAGCCTCCCAACTGGGACTTGGAACCGATGCCGTCGTACGGATCGATGTCGACGATCATTTCCGTATGAAGTTCAGTTCTCTGCGGAGCAAACTAGAAGTGCTCAAGACCCAGGGATTGCTCCCCATGGCCATTGTTGCCACGGCAGGAACCACCGACTTTGGGTCGATCGATCCTTTGCCTGAGATCGCCGCCGTTGCCGGTGAAGCGAAGGCCTGGCTCCATGTCGATGCCGCTTACGGCGGCGCGTTACTCTTCTCAGCGCAGCATCGCAGTCGGCTCGCAGGGATCGAAACCGCGATGCGCACCACTTTGACACCATCCGGCTCTACGCCGACTATCTCAACCCTGAAATCCACGAGGAAGAGGGAATCCCGAACCTGGTCACCACTTCCCTGCTCACCAGCCGCCGCTTCGATGCGTTGAAGTTGTGGATCTCCTTTCGGACGCTGGGCAGCGAGACACTGGCCGCCATGATCGACCACACAATGGCGTTAGCGAACCACGCTGCGGCTGTGATAGGCAGCGCCCACGATCTGGAACTCGTTTGCGAACCGCAGCTCAGCACAGTCGTGTTTCGTTACATTCCATCTGGATTTGAATCGGACACTGATCGAATCAACAGGGAAATTCCACAGAAACTTGTCGATCGCGGAGTGGCCGTAATCGGTCGTACCCGCGTGCAGGGCCGGCACTGTTTGAAACTAACCTGTATGAATCCAGCGACCACGGAAGCAGATATGGAGAGGTTGATCGAACTCATCCGCAGCCAGGGACGGGAGTGCGCAGACCAAAAAAACAACCCCTAACGCACTGCAAATACAGGCAGTTACAGGTTGTCGTAGTATTGTACGTACAAATCTGTACCACAAGTGTTCCTTCGGGAACACTTTTTTACAGGTCGACAGGCCTAGGCTGTGATTGCAGTCACAACGGGCAGCTTCGCTTGCTGCCAGGCGTCAAATCCACCCACTACGTTAAGCACGTGATGAAAGCCGGCGCGCTCCAGCAGGCTGCTGGCGATTATGCTGCGATATCCGCTCTTGCAGTGCACGGCCAGCGGAGCGTCCCGATCGATCTCTGGCGGCGCCACCTTGAAGTTGTCGAGCGGCCACCAGGTCGCGCTCTCGAGGTGCCCCGCATCCCATTCCGGTTGTCGGCGCACGTCGAGCACCTGCACGGCACGCGCCTGCAATTGCGAATGCAGCTCTTGCGCCGTGATCTGATGGGTCTGTGCCACAGGGAACCCGGCCTGTTTCCAGGAGGCAACGCCGCCGGCAAGATAGCCGTTGAGCGCTTCCATGCCCACACGAGCCAGCCGCACGCGAGCCTCTTCCAATTGCTGATCAGTGTCCGCAATCAACACAGGATGCGCGGTCAATCCCAGCACGGTGCCTGCCCACGAGGCGAATTGGCCTGACAGCGCAATGTTGATCGAGCCAGGCACGTGCCCCGCAGCGAAGTCGTCGCCGGAACGCACATCGAGTGCAAGTTCACCATCCCGCAACATGCGCTCCAATTCCGGCGGCGTGATTGCGCGCAGCGCCGGTAGCTCTGACAACGGCGCTGCACCGGTGCGATTGATCTCAGCATCCTTGAGGAAATACTCAGGCCGCGCCGGAAGATTGCTCGTCAGCTGCGCGATAAACTCTTCCCTGCTCTTGATCTGCAGCGCATAGTTGGTCAGCCGTTCCGTACCGATCGTCGAGGACCGCTCGGCGCGCATATTCTTGCCGCAGAGAGAGCCCGCCCCATGCGCCGGATAGACCACAACATTGTCAGGCAAGGTGAGAACCTTGGTATGGAGGCTGTCGTAGAGCAGGCCCGCAAGCTGCGCGGGGGTGTGCCTCGGCGAGAGATCAGGCCGTCCGACGTCGCCGATGAACAACGTGTCTCCTGTAAGAACAGCCCACGGCGAAATTGACTTCTCCTTGTCGGTAACAACCAGGCAGATGCTCTCCGGCGTGTGTCCCGGTGTTTCAAGGACGCGAATCGAGGCCTTGCCGAATTTCAATTCAAAGCCATCCCCGACGGGTACGTGTTCAAATTTGGCTCCCGCTTGCGCGCCCATGTAGATCTTCGCTCCTGTGCGTGCCGCGAGCTCCTTGTGCCCCGAGACGAAATCGGCGTGAAGATGAGTTTCGAAGATATGGCGGATCGCGAGGCCGTGTTCAGTTGCGACTTTCACATAAAAGTCCACATCGCGTTGTGGATCCACTACCACCGCTTCGCCATCAGACGCCAAGAGGTAAGAAGCATGGGCGAGACATCCTAGATAGAACTGTTCGAAGTACATAGGCGACACCCGAGCGCGCCTAAGATGCTAGACCAAATTGCGACCCAATGCTATCGGGAAGGAAAATCAGGAGGGTAAGGGAGTAATGAATTCCAAGCCGAAGCAGAAACCATTCTTCGAACGCACGATAGCGGGCATTCGCGAGTGCGTGGGGGTATCGAATTCAATCTCCAGAAGGTCGCCGGGATTGAGCAGGATGCCTGCGTACAGCGTCATGCCGCCCTCGCTCATCTCGGTGCCACGGCCCTCAACGACAGTGGTCGAAAATCCCTTGGATGTGACGACGCGAACGGGCAGGTCGACGGGCAGGCGATCCCAACGGCGGGTTTTATTAGAATCCGTCATCGTTGCCCATCATTATCTTTGTACCCACCGGACTGCAAATTACCAAAGTGAAAGGTCCCGACTGCCTGACCGAGACTCGAAGACTTGGCGAAGGCATTAATGCCAAAGGAGAATCGGCTTGGTGGATCTGACGGTCCTGTACAATTTGACTGTGAGTGCTCGCGCAAGAGCCTGCCTGGCCGCCCTACTGTTGATCATGGGCATTTCGGCCAACGCAGAACCCGTCTCTCAGCTTCAACCCACCGGATACGTCAACGACTTTGCTAACGTTCTTGATCCCGCGACCAAAGCCCAGATCGAAGACGTTTGCCGGCAGGTTGATCAAAAAGCGAACGCGCAAATCGCCCTCGTAACGGTCAATACTCTGGACGGCCAGGACATCGAAAGCTACGCGGTTGACCTGTTCAAGAAGTGGGGCATCGGCGCGAAGAAAACTGACCACGGCGTTCTAATTCTCTACGCGATCCAGGATCATAAGGCACGAGTAGAGGTGGGCTATGGGCTAGAGCCCATCCTTCCCGACGGCAAAGTAGGAAGTTTCCAGCGCGATGCGATCCCGCTGATGCGCAGCGGGGATTACAACCAGGCGTTGTTGCTGGTCACTACCCGAGTGGCGGATGTCATCGCTGCGGACGCGGGCGTTCAACTTACGCACGCCCAGACCCGCGCACCGGTGCGCCGCATGGAGCGACCCGAACGAGGAATTTCGCTTGGCGGAATTGTAGTACTGGTCATTATCTTCATCATCATCCTCGTCACTCCTCTTCGCAGCATCCTGTTTTGGCTGCTGTTCTCGAACATCTTTGGCGGACGCGGCGGATTCGGTGGCGGAGGCTGGGGTGATGGCGGAGGAGGCGGCGGGTTCGGCGGCGGGGGCGGCTTTGGTGGATTTGGTGGCGGCAGCTCCGGGGGTGGGGGAGCTAGCAGCAGCTGGTAGTGCGAGGATGCCATGATTGCTATAGACATCGTTGACGAATTTGCAAAACGCGCACGCGAAGCCTGCGGCACGAACGTCGAGAGTGTCATACTTTTTGGATCGGTGGTTGCCGGCGATTTTCATCCCGGGCTCTCGAACTTGAACTTGCTTTGCATTTTGCGCGTCAGCTCTTTCGAGGCGCTGAAGGCTCTGGCGCCGGTGGCAAAGTGGTGGGACAGGCAGAAGCAGCCGCCGCCCCTCTGCATGACGCGCCAGGAACTCGAGCGGTCGACCGACGTCTTCACGATCGAACTGCTCGATATGCAGCAGCATCATCGTGTTGTCTACGGAGAGGATGCGCTGAGCGGTCTGCATATTCCAATGGACCTACATCGCGTGCAGGTGGAATACGAACTGCGCGAAAAACTGATTCTGTTGCGGCAGCATTTGCTGCTGGCTGCCGAAAAAGAGTCGCGTCTATGGGATATTCTCCTACGCTCGGCTCCCTCGTTCAGTACGCTGTTTCGGCATGCGCGGATCGCACTCGGGGACGCGTCCCCACCGACGAGGCGAGAGGCTGCCAAGGCTTTCAATGCTTCCGGCGTGATACAAGTGTTGGACGTGCGCGAAAAGAAGATTGATCGTAAGAAGGTTGACATCCGAGAGCTGGTCGCGCGGTATCTTGACGAGGTCGAACAGGTCACTACGCTCGTCGATCAAGCGCTCGATCGAAACGCATCAGGACGCAATAAATAAGACTCGAAGGAGGCTTTATGGGTAAAGCATTGATCGCGCTGATCGCTGTCGTGGTCATTCTGGGGCTGATTGTACTGGCATTCTTCGGGATGTACGTGAGCACCAAGAACACGCTCGTCCAAAAGAATGAGGCAGTGAAATCGGCATGGTCCCAGGTGGACGTTGTGCTCCAGCGGCGTGCCGACTTGATCCCGAATCTCGTCGAGACCGTGAAAGGATACGCCAAGCAGGAGCAGACTGTATTCGGAGACATCGCGAAAGCGCGCTCGGCACTTCTGTCGGCTGGAACGCCGCAACAGAAGATCGCTGCCAACGGGCAACTGGACGGAGCCCTGGGGAGACTGCTGCTGATCGTGGAGAACTATCCGCAGCTGAAGTCGAATGAGAACTTCCTGCGACTGCAGGATGAGCTTGCCGGTACCGAGAACCGAATCTCTGTCGAGCGCAAGCGCTACAACGACACGCTGCAGGATTACAACACCTACGTCCAGCAGTTCCCAAACAGCGTGTTCGCAGGCTGGGCTGGGTTCAAGCCGAATGACGCGTATTTCCAGGCTTCGGAAGGATCACGCACGGTGCCTAAGGTGAACTTCTCGAACCCGAGCACATCGTCGCCGCAGACCAGTCCGCAACCCGCGCAGACCCGATAGGAGGATTCGTTGGAAGGAATGGCGGCCGAACATCAATACCACTTGAAGTACAGCAGCGCTCCGATCCCGCCAGCCACTCCCAGAGAAATGAAAACGTAGAGAAAAGATTTGTAGTAACGGCCGAGCCAGCCCGCGATCGCGGTTCCATAAAGCTTGCCGAGGAGCGCAAGCGAAAAAAAGCGGATCGCTCGCCCAAGAGTTAGGGCCGCAAGAAACTTATTGCGCGAGTATTGCATGACGCCCGCTGCCATCAGTACCGGGACGAGAGGAAAGGGCGGCGGAAGGAGCGATCCGATCAGCACGCTCGAAAATCCACCTTTTTTGAACTTCGCGTAGACTTTTTGGGATCGGCTCTTGCCGATCTCCTTCTCCAGACCGGCTTTTCCTCCCTTTTGCGCGAGCCGATAGGTGAGATAGCCGCCGAGCACAGAACCAATGGTCGCCATCGCGCCGTAATACGGCCACCAATCGCGATGATGCGCCGTCAGCAGGA
>QIAL01000869.1 GCA_003225535.1 Acidobacteriota bacterium
CGCGGAGCTTTCGAAATGCATATCAGTTGCTGGCAGGGTTGATTCTGCTGGCATTGCCATGCGCGGCCCAACTGCAGGTGGGCGACAATCTGAGCATGAACCTGAACGGAAATGTCGGGTTCACGTACGCAGGCAGCGACAATCAGAATCTTTCGGGCCACTCGATGGGTTTTTCGGGGAACGGCAATCTTACCGGCAGCTACTACAGCCCGAATTTTCTGAACTTCAATGTTGATCCGTTCTACAACCGGGCGCAAGGCAACTCCGTCTACGGAAATCTAACAAATACCAGCGGCATTACGTCCAGTGCGAACCTGTTCAGCGGGAGCCATTTTCCCGGCACGGTCTCTTACAACAAACTGTTCAACGCTACCTCTCAATTCGGAGTTCCCGGATCGGACATTGGACTGGCGCAACACACGAATACTCAGGGCTACGGTATCGGCTGGAGCGCGCTGATTCCCGATTGGCCGACGCTGACGGCGAATTATTCGGTGAACAGTAATTCCAACTCGATTCTGGGGCTGGAGGGAAAGAATGACGAGACCGATCACACGTTGAATTTATTGTCGGCCTACAAGTGGGACGGCTTCCGCATGACCGGCCAGTTCATCCATCGCAATGTGGATGCGAACTTCTCGCAATTTCTGGACAATGCGGCGCCGGTCCGTACCAACAGTTCGAGCAACAGCTATGGGGCGACGATTCAACACGCACTCCCCCTGGCGGGTTCCTTTGGCGTAACCTGGAACCATCTCAACTACGACTATAACTACACCGATTCCTACTCGGCCAAAAACTCAGGCGCTTCCACCGCAGTGAACGGGAATGCATCTTTCCATCCGACGAACAAGCTCGGTGTGTCGTTCAACGCGAACTACAATGACAGCCTGCTGGGAAGTGTTCCCGAACCGATTCTGAATAACGGGGCGGTGGTCAACATGGCCAGCCTGGGCAGTTTCCGCTCCGAGATGGTGGGCACCGACGTTTACTATCAATTTTTCAGGAACCTTGGCGTGCATGCTGATATTGCGCATGAGCGTCAATCATTTCTGGGCCAGAGCTACTCGGCGACGCAATTCTTCGGGAGCGCGAATTTCAACTTCGATCGCACCCTTCTCAAAGGCTTGTCATTCTCCCTGGGCGTAGTGGACACGGCCCAGCAGACGGCCAATACGGGCTTGGGCTTCGTCGGGACGCTGAACTATACACGAAAGTTCTCAGGATGGGACGTTAGCGGCAACTTCAGTTATGCGCAGAACGTGCAGACCGTGATACTGGTGTACACGACGTCTTCCTACAGCTACCTCGGTAGCGTGAGGCGCCGCTTAAGCGATCGCACGTATTTCATGGCGGGTTACAGCGGAGCACACAGTGGGATCACGGCCAACTCCGGCACCACGAGCAGCGCTGAAAGAGTGTGGACGACGTTCATGCATCGCGGATATACGCTGAACGCGTACTACAACAAGTCCAATGGAGAGGCGATTCTTACCGCGAATGGGCTGGTACCGGTGCCCGGGAACCTGCCACCCCCGGTACTGGGGACAAACCAATTTACTTCGTACGATTCGAAGGGCTGGGGTTTTAATGCCGGGGCGACGCCAATACGGCGACTGACCGTCAGCGCAGGATATTCAAAATCGAACGGACACACCATTGATCCGTTCTTGACGGCTGCGACCAACACTGAGCTTATCAATGCAGTCATGCAGTACCGGCTGAGGAAGATCTTTCTGAATGCCGGATACACGCGGTTGAGCCAGACTGTGGGC
>QIAL01000140.1 GCA_003225535.1 Acidobacteriota bacterium
CATGGGTTGCACTTGTTGCAAGGCAAGCATCGGATCGACCTCCGCAACAGTCGAGCGTAGTGTTGGCGTCATCTGCTCGGGAGGCAGCGCAGAGCGGATCGTGATGTATCCGCCGGCAGGACCCGTAAGCTTCCCCGTGAAATCAGAACCGTTGAGCGTTGCGGGCTGCTCCGCAGGCGAGTACCACTGATCCTCGCTGGGCTCATCGCGCGATCCCATCTTCGTATCGG
>QIAL01000142.1 GCA_003225535.1 Acidobacteriota bacterium
TATTTCAATCGGCAAAAAGCCTCTGGCACCCGTCCCTGCGTTCCGCACATTATTCACGAATTCGACGTTGCTCGGAAGCGAAATAGACATCAGCGTCACCCCGACCTGCCCCTGCGAGTCCACCGATTTGGTGGTTCGCATAAACTGCGGCCAACCATTTGCCCGTTCCGGTAGACTATCTAGCGCACCCCATGAGCCCCGATTCCACCCTCGCCAGCCCGCAGCTTCTGACGGACCACGACCTCTATCTCTTCAACGAGGGCAGCAACTATCGCATCTACGAGAAGATGGGCGCGCACCTCGTCACCCACGATGGCCAATCTGGCACCGTCTTCAGCGTCTGGGCCCCAAACGCGCGTTCTGTATCGGTGCTCGGCAGCTTCAACGGATGGGATCCCAAAACTCACAAGCTCAGTCCGCGCGGCTCCTCAGGCATTTGGGAAGGCTTCGTGCCCGGCGCCAGCCACGGTGCGCTCTACAAGTTCCACATCGACTCACAGCGTCACGGATATCGCGTCGACAAAGCCGATCCCATCGGCCTTCTGCACGAGAAGCCTCCGCGTACCGCTTCGGTCGTCTGGAATCTCAACTATCAATGGAACGACAACGAGTGGATGCAGAAGCGCGCTGAACGCAACTCGTTGCGCGCGCCGCAGTCGGTTTACGAAGTCCACCTCGGATCGTGGATGCGCGTTCCCGAAGAGCACAATCGTCCGCTCACTTATCGCGAAACGGCGCCCCGCCTCGCACAATACGTTGGTCAGATGGGCTTCACCCACGTCGAATTTCTCCCCGTGATGGAGCACCCGTTTTACGGTTCCTGGGGATACCAGACGACCGGCTACTTCGCCCCTACCTCGCGCTACGGTACACCGCAGGATTTCATGTACCTGGTCGACTACCTGCACCAGCACGGCATCGGCGTGATTCTCGACTGGGTTCCCTCGCACTTCCCGTCCGACGGACATGGCCTCGCCTATTTCGACGGAACGCATCTCTACGAACACGCCGACTCCCGCCAGGGATTCCATCCCGACTGGAAAACGCACATCTTCAACTACGGTCGGCCCGAAGTCCGCAGCTTCCTGATGTCGAGCGCCATGTTCTGGTTCGATAAGTACCACATCGACGGCCTGCGCGTGGATGCGGTCGCTTCCATGCTCTATCTGGATTATTCGCGGAAAGAAGGCGAGTGGATCCCCAACAAATTCGGCGGCCGCGAAAATCTTGACGCGATCGACTTCTTGCGCCGCTTCAATCAGGAAGCCTACAAAGAGCATCCCGACATTCAAACCACCGCTGAAGAGTCGACATCCTGGCCCATGGTGTCGAAGCCGGTCTACGTCGGCGGCCTCGGTTTCGGCGAAAAGTGGGACATGGGATGGATGCACGACACCCTCAAGTATTTCCAGAACGATCCCATCCATCGCAAGTATCATCACAACCTGCTCACGTTCCGCATGCTGTATTCCTGGCAAGAGAATTTCGTCCTTCCGCTGTCGCACGATGAAGTCGTGCACGGAAAAGGATCGCTGATCGGCAAGATGCCCGGCGACGAATGGCAGAAGTTCGCTAACCTGCGACTGCTATACGGCTACATGTATGCGCAGTCCGGCAAGAAACTCCTCTTCATGGGAACCGAATTCGGGCAGGTCCGCGAATGGGCCCACGACTCTAGCCTGGAGTGGCACGTTCTGCAATACCAGGTTCATCGCGGAGTGCAAGCCTGGATGGAGCAACTCAACCGCTTCTATCGCAGCGAGCCCGCCATGCACGTGCTCGATAACAATCCGGCCGGCTTCGAATGGGTCGACGCCAACGACAGTGCCACAAGTACGGTTTCTTTGTTGCGCAAGAGCGAGAATCCGCGAGACACGGTGCTGGTCGTGTGCAACTTCACCCCTGTGCCCCGCACCGCATACCGCGTCGGCGTCCCTCATGGCGGCTACTGGCGTGAAATGCTCAACAGCGACGCCCGCGAATACGCTGGCAGCGGAATTGGCAACCTGGGGGGTGTCCACGCCGAAGAAATTCCAACGCACGGCCGCCCGTTCTCGCTGAGGCTAACGCTGCCACCGCTGGCGGCGTTGTTCTTCAAAGCTGCGTAAAGCTCCCCTGTTAATGTGGAGACGGCCGCCTTCGGCCGTCCCGCAAAAGAGAAGCCAAGCGGAGAACGTCTGAGGTACCGTCAATGAAGTCCTCTGTGTCCTCTGTGATGAAGCCTTTCGCCCCGGGCCGAAGCCCGGCTCGTTACTACCTCTGAGCGATCTCCGCTTCGCACAAGCTTCCCATGCTATCCTCGCCTTAACTGGTCTTGCATGCGGATTCTCACCCGCTACGTCCTGGGCGAAGTCACGGCGCACTCTCTCATCGGCGTCGCGATCTTCACGTTCGTCCTCTTCACGCGCGATCTGGGTCATATCCTCGAATTAGTCGTCCGTGCCAGCGCCCCGCTGCCAAGCGTCCTCGAAATATTCTCCTATACCATCCCTCTCGCCCTCACATACACGCTGCCCATGAGTGTTCTGGTCGGGATCCTCATCGGCCTGAGCCGTCTCGCCGCCGACAGCGAAGTCACCGCCATGCGCGCCAGCGGCATGGGCGTATGGAGCTTCCTCCGAATGCTCTCGATCTTCGTCCTCGGCGCCTGGCTGCTCGCACTGGGCAATGGCATCTATGTGGCGCCCAGAGCGCAGGCAGCTCTGGGCCGCCTCGAAGATCGTCTGAAAGGCTCACAGGTTTCTTTCGAGATCCAACCACGGGTTTTCTACGAAGGATTTCCCAAGATCGTCGTCTACGTTCAGGACGTCAAGAACGCACAGGGAGCCGCCGTCTGGAAGGGCGTCTTCATGGCCGATCTCACCGATGCTGCGAACCCTCGCATCACTTTGGCAAAAGAGGGAATCGTCATCAGCGAAGCACCCGACCGTCTTCATCTGCACCTGATCGATGGATCGGAACACGAAACCGATCCCAAGGATCCCGACCACTATCAAATCTCAACCTTCGAGCAAACCGACATTCCCATCGAATTACCTTCTACTGAAAACAAGGCAGACGAATCTCAACCCGCCGGCGAAATGGATACCTGGATGCTACACCAGAAAGCCATCAGCTCCGATCCCACCGCCCGCTGGTACTCGATCGAATTCCATCGCCGGCTCGCGTTGCCCACCGCTTGCCTTGTGCTCGCTTTGGTGGGAATTCCCCTGGGATTGTCTTCCAAGAAAAGCGGCAAATCTGGCGGCTTCGTCCTCACCATCCTGCTGGTGTTCGCCTATTACGTAGTGTCGCTGATCGGGGTATCGCTCGCACGACAAGGAAAGGTTTCTCCCTGGTTCGGCGCCTGGCTCGCCGATCTTGTGTTTATGGGCCTCGCAACGTTTCTGCTTCTTCGCGCCGAGAAGCGGCCTTTCGAACTCGCATCTTTCCGTTTCTGGAAACCGAAAGACCCCGCGCTGCTCAACGGTTTCGGCCGCAGCCGCCGAGAGAACGCTTTTGAACGCGCCTCCACCCGCCGCCGTGTCTTCAGCGCGAGTTTCCCCACCCTGCTGGATGACTATGTGCTCCGCGACTTCTTCGTCTATCTCGGAATGATCTTGTCCACGTTCATTGTCCTGCTTCTCGTGTTCACGCTCTTCGAGTTGCTGGGCGATATTTTGCGGAACAAGGTTTCTGCTCTTGTCGTCGCTGAGTACCTGCTGAACGTTACGCCATATCTCCTCTATAACGTGGCCCCACTGGTCATGCTATTGGCGGTTCTGGTCACTTTTGGCTTGATGGAGCGATCCAATGAAATCACCGCGATCAAGGCGACGGGAACCAGCATATACCGCATCGTCATGCCTGTGATCGCAGCGGCAGCGGTCCTGGCCGGAGCGCTATTTGTTGCCGACCAGTTTTACCTGCCCCATACGAACAAGCGCCAGGAAGCGCTCCACAACCAGATCAAAGGCAAACCTGCACAGACCTATCTCCGCCCCGACCGCAAGTGGATTTTCGGCCAGAACAATAACATCTACTACTATCAATTTTTCGATACGGATCGCGATCAGTTCGCCAACATCAGCGTTTTTCAACTCGACAAGGCAAGCTTCACCATTACGAGTCGCATCCATGCCGACCGCGCTCATTGGGCCGACAATCTCAATCGCTGGGTGTATGAACAAGGTTGGGAACGCGCGCTCAACGTCTCGGCGATCGCGAACTATCGCCCCTTCGATGTGGCGACTTTCCCCGCTTTGCACGAGACCCCGGGATATTTCAAGAAGGAAGTAAAGCAGTACACCGAAATGAACTACACCGAACTGCGTCGCTATATTCGCGATCTGCAGCAGAGCGGCTTCGATGTCGTTCGACTAAGAATGCAATTGCACGAGAAGCTCTCTTACCCGCTCATCACCTTGATCGTCGCGATCCTCGCGATTCCTTTTTCGATGTCGACAGGAAAAAGGGGAGCGATCACCGGCGTCGCCGTGGGCATCGGAGTCGTCGTTTTCTATATCGTAGTCACCCGATTTTTCGAGGCGATGGGAAACCAGAGCCTGCTGCCCGCCGCCCTGGCGGCATGGGCGCCTGATCTGATCTTCGTTCTGGTAGGCGGATACCTGATTCTAAAGGTGCCAACGTAAGGCAGGGGCTAGGGATTAGGGGCTAGGGGCCAGTGACTCGATTCTAGTATTGCTTGAGTGTTTGTCACGGGACGAATTTTGAACTGACCTCTGCCCCCTAGCGCCTGATCTTCTTTTACTTCACTGCCACGCCAAACGGATAGTTGTCCGTCGTAATCGTGGACGACACCGACAGAGCGCCGGTTGCCGGCGTAATGGAATACTGCGACACCGATGCCGACTGGTAGTTCGTCACGAACATCCAGTTGTCATCCCCGCGAATGGCGATCGATTTCGGATTCGCACCAGTGGCGACGGTAGCCGGAGTAAGCGCAGTCAAACTCCCGGACACTGGACTGATCTTGAAACCCGAAAGTGTGTTTGAAAGCGTGCCCAGGACATAAACGTTGTTGCCGTAGGGGTCAACCACTAGCGGCCCTAATCCGTTCGCGCTACCCGAGACGGCGAATGGTGAACCAGAAACGTCGTTTAGGCGTCCATTTGCAAAGGGACAAATTCCATTGGCAATCACCGTCGTACAAATCGTGTAGGCATTGATTTTGTTATGCAGGCTATCGCTGACATAAAGAAAGCGGTCGCAGGGATCGACTGCGGCTGCGACAGGAACGGCGTCGGTAACGAATGACGGCACGGTCGAAACGCCCTGTGGAGTGCCCAAAGCCCCGGTCGTTGTGTCGACAGAAAACTCCCAAACTACATAGTTGTTCGAATCCACTGCATAAAGAAATTGCGAGGTTGGCGGGTTGTTGCCGGCA
>QIAL01000141.1 GCA_003225535.1 Acidobacteriota bacterium
GACGGCTCGCATCTGCTGGAAACTTCTTAGGAACGCACCCGATACGATGAGCAGCACTAATGCAATCGCGATCTCCGACACCACCAATCCGGACCGCAACCATGTATGGCTTGACGCTCCCGTACCCGTCCGAGTCACTTCATTCAAGCTCTCGGTCAAGTTCGTCCGCAACGCGGCGAAGGCAGGCGCAAGACTGCAAAGAGCGCCCGTTA
>QIAL01000143.1:0-4504 GCA_003225535.1 Acidobacteriota bacterium
AGAATCTCAAGGTTGAAGCTCTGCCGGACGCTGCTTCGTTGGAAATAATCCCGATCTGTGCCCTTTTTCAGAATCTGTCCAGCTGGAAGGGAAAACGATTGGCAGTCCGAGGCGAGTTCGTCAGCACCATGGAAGGATGGTGGATCGCTGGCAACTGCCAGGGAACATTCGTCACCGACGGATATCGCTGGCCAGTAGGGATTAGCCTTGGCGTTCCCGCTTATCACTCAAGAGAGACCGCGGAGCTTTACCAGGCGAAATGGCCGGCAGTCAGCAAAGGTGAGAATTTGAAAGGAATGCCCGACGTTATCAAGACGCTCACTTTTGTGGGAACGCTACGATTACGCTCCGACTATCGCGTCACCTGTGTCCCTAGCGGCACTTATCGCGCATTCGGCTACGGCCACCAGGGTGGCGCGGCAGCGGAGTTGATTGTCGAGAGCATTCGCGACTTTGAACTCGCGCCCCGCTCCGACGCCCCTATCGATGCGAAGGCTGGCGCTGCCCAACAGCACTGCACGCCACCAACGCGTGCCGAACTTTGCGCCCAGACCGACTCTTTGAATCGTGCTGCCCAGCGAGGGTGCGTCGAAAAGGTCCGCGAGTTTCTCGCCCTAAATGGAATCGACAGCAAAAGCGGCAGTGAATCGGAAGCGCTGCGCACTGCGATCCGTTCCGATAATAAGGAGATCGCGCAACTGCTCATCAACGCCGGAGCTCCGGTGAATCCTTCCATAACCACGCTTTGGAGCCCCTTGGCCGACGCCGCTTTCGCCAAGCATTTCGACATGATGAAACTGCTCCTCCAATCCGGAGCAAAGGTCGATGCTCCAGACCATCGTGGCGTGCCTCTACTTTTGAGTACTGGATTCTTTGATCCTACGGTCACAAAGATTCTGCTCGAGGCTGGAGCCGACGCAAATACCGTAGATCGCGAGGGCGAGACCGCTCTGATGAAAGCATCCGGCCATGGCATTAAGGAAAGTGTCAAAGTACTGATCGAGCACCACGCAGATGTGAATCGGAAAGACGAAAAAGGACGAACGGCTCTCATGCACGCGGCAGCCGGACACGTCTCTGATGCCATTCCTCTGCTGCTTGAAAACGGAGCTGACCCGAAGGTTCGGGATAACGAAGGCCAGTCCGCGCTCGATCTGGCCGACAAGTCCAATAATCTGGGCGCGATCGCCATGTTGTCCCTTGCCGTAAAGCGTTCGCACTGACAACTCTCAGTTGAGTTACGGCCGTAAGCGGCAGATCTGCCGATGGAGTGGTCTAATTTCCGTAGGGTTCCGAACATGTCTCGTTGCCCCTATTGCCACCGAGAACTCCCCGGCTTTGAAACACTGTGCCAACAGTGCTTCGAAGCAGGTTATGAGCAGGTCGCTCACCCGAAGTCATGGTGGCAACGTCGCCAGTTCTGGCGGCAATGGCCCAGGCTGACTCCCGACATCTTGTACATCTTCGTATTCGTCTTGCTTCTCCTATGGGGACACTCCTTTTCCCACACCCGACTGCTCCGTTACCACCGCCTGAGCGTGCTGGACTCACCCTTGATGTGGCTGGCATGGGCCTCAATCGCGGCCATAATGGAGAGCACTAGAAAAGACTCAGGCAAGGATTCGGGGCGAAAAAAAAGGGCGCCGGGAAATTTCCGGCGCCTATGAGATACGACTCGCGAGATGCGGTCTAGCGAGAAGACAAAACTTGTGGGTCCAGAAAACTACTTGCTCTCCGCCACTCCCGGCGACGGAGCTCCGAAATCGCGGCGGCTATTGGCCGCTGCGCGTGCCCCGCGCGCTGACGGCTGATTCGCAGACACCGCTCCGTACCGCTCGAGCAGAACCGGAGCCATCGCGTTCTCGGCTTCCTTCACAAAAATCATCTTGTTCTCCGAGGCCATGTCGACGCGGACAAAATCTCCGAGTTTCACCTGCCCCGTCGCGACCAGATTCGCTAATGGGAACACCAAGTTCCGTTCGATCGCGCGCTTCAGGTGCCGTGCTCCATACCGCGGATCGGTCCCTTCCTTCAGCAAATACTCCTTTACCGGCTCGGTGCAATTGAAGACGAACTGGTTTGTGCCCGCCGCCATCAGAACGCGCTGCTGCACCATGCCCAGTTCGATGTCCAGAATCTGCGCCAGGTGCGCATCGCGCAGGGTCTTGAAGACTACGGTCTTGTCGATTCGGTTCATGAACTCCGGGGTAAACTTGCGTCGCGCCGCCTCGACCGCGGTGCGCTGAATCTTGTCGTCAAACGATTCGTCCACCTCGACGGCCTTCGGGGCGAATCCGAACCGTTGTCGCCCAGCGTCAAGGTCGCCTTGTCGAGGATCCCCAGCAGCAGTTGCCATAGCGAGTCCGACGCTTTTTCGATCTCGTCAAACAGCAGGATCGAGAGCTTCAGCTTCTCGGTAAACCACTGGTTCAACGCTTCCTGCGTCAGCAGGGGGTGAGTCTCACGGTGTCCCAAATATCCCGGAGGGGATCCGATTAGCTTGGCGATCTCGTGCGAATGCTGGAACTCGGCGCAATCAATCTTGATGCAAGCCCGGGAATCTCCAAATAACGCTTCGGCCATTGCCTCGACGACTCGCGTCTTGCCGGACCCGGTCGGTCCCAGGAACAGCAGATTCCCCACCGGGCGTCCCGGCGCATTTAACCCGGCCAGGAACATCTGATAGATCTCTACGACCTTCTCGACCGCCTGGTCCTGACCGACAATCCGGCGGCGAAGGGCTGCGTCAAACTCTCCAGCATCGTTGCTACGACGGTTGGGATCGAGCACAGTTGCGAGGTTCGTTCTCATAAGATCGTTGTCCACTCGTACCCGGACATTCCCTTTCGGCCGTTTAGGCTCTTCTGTTAGATGTTTTTCCGGACTTTTCAGGCCTAGCCCCCCGGCCCGAATCCTAGAAGTTCCCCATTCCCCCAGGAAGTGTGGCGCATCCGGCTACGCTGAAATAAGCAAACGCTTAGCCACGACCGCGCCAAAACTGGGCCGAGCCGCAAGTCTTTTGTGAATAGAGACTTAGAAGCGCGATCGGACGATTCCCAGGGGCCCGCCGGATCTTGTCTGGGAGCATAAGGTAAATACTTTGCATCATCACGGAAGGAAGATGTACCGGCTGAGGACAGAGACAAGGCGGAAACCAGCGAGCGAGTAACCGGACGTCCCATGCCCGACCGTGTTACTCCACCCGTAACTAGCGGTAACCCTCCACCGACCCTACTATCGGTCTGTAACGGGGAGGAATCACTTGCGTCTCTCGTCTGTTCGCGTTGTTACGGGGATTTCCTGTCTTCTTTTCGGCGCCGCCGCGTGGCGCCTCGGACCGCATTCCGCTAACGATTTTGTCGCCGAAGCGCAGACGCCGCAGGCGGCCAGGCTGGCTGTGGCGACCCAGAATGCCGGTAAATTGCGTTCGGCAAGCGTCACAAGCGCCAAGACCTCAATTCCCGACCCCAAGCCCGTTGCCGCGCCCGGCACCGAAATTTACACGGCCAAGCGCGGGGAAGCGATCCCCACTATCGCCCGCCGTTACCTGAGCAAGACTTCTTACCTGACTTCGTCCGAGTTGGCCGACGCGATCCGCGGAGTCAACCACAAGACTGACGCGAGCAACATTCTTAAGGCGAACGAAAACATCGTCATTCCGGGCATTCTCGCCGGGCCGGTGACCGAAAAGACAATTCCGGTCGCCAGGGATTTCGAGGTCCGTGCCATTTACCTCACAGGGTTCATGGCGGGCAGCGAGCACGGGATTCGCGTCATTAAGCATTGGCGTGAAGTCGGCGGCAACGCCGTGGTATTCGATATCAAAGACTCCGACGGCAGCGTAACCATCGCGTACGACCATCCGCTGCTGGGCCAGCACAACGTCTACGTTCACGACGTTCCCAAGCTCGTCCGTTTCCTGCACCAGCAGAATATGCACGCTATCGCCCGCATCGCCATTTTCCGCGACGAGCGCCTGGTCGTGAATCATCCCGAACTCGCCGTCCAATCCCGCAAGAACAAAACGGCGTGGCGTGAAAACGGCAAGCTGGTCTGGACCGATCCTTCCAATCCCCAAGTTCAGGATTACAACATCGCCCTCGCCAAGCACGTAGCGCAGTTGGGCGTCGATGAAATCCAGTTCGATTACGTCCGCTTCCCCGCCGAAGGCGACCAGAAAGACGCAGGCTTCGTCTTCCAAAAAGACCAGCCCGAAGCGGCGCAAGCAGATGCGAGTAGCAACAACGACTCATGTGGGGATGGGCGCCTCGCCCGTCCCGCCGATGCGAAGCAAGGCGGAACCTCCACAACTGCTGATACAAAATCCGCCAGCACGACGACCAATCCTTCATCCAGCGAAACCAGTTCTGCGTCCTCCCCAGGTGCCAAGCGCCAAAAGCATGCAGTGGCATCCATGAAGAATCCTGCCAAATCCCGTAAGGGCGGCACCAACGCCGCCTGCCACCTCCCTCGCGGCCCGCAGCGCTCTGACGTCATCGCCGGA
>QIAL01000143.1:4533-12423 GCA_003225535.1 Acidobacteriota bacterium
AAGATATCGTCCAGATGGCTCGCTACTGCGACGTCCTCAGCCCGATGATTTATCCGTCACACTTCTTCGGCATGGACAAGATCGCGCACCCCGGCGACGAGCCGGCTCATTTCATCGGCGAGTCCATGGACCGATTCGAACTCATCACCAAGGGCAGCGGCGTCGTCATCCGCCCCTGGCTGCAGGCCTTTCACTGGCGCACGAAAACTTATTCACCTGAGTACATAAAGATTCAGGTCGAAACCGCCAAAGAGAAGGGCGGTATCGGATTCTTGTTCTGGAACGCCGCCAACGATTATTCGAAGCCCTTTACGGCGATGCCCGAAATGAAGTCGGCGAACCATAAAGAAGGGGCGAAAGACCCGCGCTATTTCCGCGGCGACGAACTCCCGAGCTCAACCATCGCCCTGAACTCGACGAAATAACATGTGGGGACCGACACCGTTTATGGGCCACGTGCTTTTCCTTTCCCTGTGGGGTTAAGGATGAAACGGAGTCAGCGAAGCCGAAAGTCAAAGGCAGCGGACAAGAGTGTCCGCTCCACACGATATAATGGTTTGTAACGTGGGTTGGGTTCGCGCCTCAGAATTTTCCCTGCCGGAGGAATGGCTCCCCTCGTTGCTACTTCACCTGTAAGGAGTTTCGATGGGAATCCAGAAGACCGACAAGATCTGGCACAACGGCAAACTCATCAACTGGGATGACGCTACTTTGCACGTGATGTCGCACGTCGTCCACTACGGCTCTTCGGTCTTCGAAGGCATCCGTTGTTACGAATTGCCCACGGGCCCTGCGATTTTCCGCGCGGTCGAGCACATGCAGCGCCTGGTCGACTCGGCGAAGGTCTACCGCATGGACCTGCCCTTCACGCGTGACGAACTGGTCCGCGCCATGGTAGAGACCATCGCCCACAACGGCGCGTGGCCGTGCTATATCCGGCCAGTGGTGTTCCGGGGATACGGCGACGCCGGGGTCAACCCACTGCACTGCCCGGTCGAAGTCTACATCTGCAACTATCCCTGGGGAAAATATCTGAGTGGCGATGGCGATGGTGTGGACGTCTGCGTTTCTTCCTGGACGCGCCTTGCGCCGAATACACTGCCCGCCATGGCCAAGGCAGGCGCGAATTACATGAACTCGCAGCTGATCAAGATGGAAGCGATTGCCAACGGCTACGTCGAAGGCATCGCGCTCGACAAGAACGGATTCGTCAGCGAAGGCTCGGGTGAAAACCTGTTCCTCGTCCATCGCGACAAGCTGATCACGGCGCCGCTCGGCAATTCCGTGCTTCCGGGCATTACCCGCGATTCGGTGCTGCAGATCGCGCGCGACATGAACATTCCAATCGTTGAGCAGACGATTCCGCGGGAGATGCTTTACATTGCCGACGAAGTGTTCTTCACCGGAACAGCCGCAGAGGTAACGCCGATCCGTTCGGTCGACAAGATCAAAGTCGGCATCGGCGGAATGGGCCCGATTACAAAGGCACTACAGAAGGAGTTCTACGCTATCGTGCGCGGCGAAAAGAGCGACCGCCACGGCTGGCTGACGCCGGTGCCGGTGCGCAGCAAACAACCCGTGGGAGTATAATTCCCGAGTCAATTCGAGCCAGGGGCGCCACGTTTCAGAACGATTGGCGCCCTTTGGCTTCTCTGCCCGAAAGAAACAAAACATCCGTCACGAAGGAGAAGAATTATGTCCCAAGGTCTAACTCCGGATTTCATCCTCGGCTATCGCGCGATGATGCTCGATGGCATCGCACGCGAAGCAGAATGCACGAAGAAAGTCATCGCCGCCGTCCCCGACGCGAAGTCTGATTATCGCCCCGATCCGCACGCCCGCACCGCGAAGGAGCTGGCATGGCACATCGCCAATACCGACATTCAGTTCCTCGACGGAATCGCCGACATGAAGTTCAGCATGGAATCACCCCAGAATAAACCGCAGAGTTCTGCCGAAGTGGTTTCCTGGTACGACGAGAACATGAAACGCGGCATCGCCCGTATAGCGCAGATGACGCCCGAGCAGTTGATAACACCCGTTGAGTTCTTCGGTGTCTTCAATCTACCCGTTGCGTTCTATCTGGGATTTCTCAACAATCACAGCATCCATCACCGCGGAGAGCTGACGACGTATCTGCGCCCGATGGGATCGAAAGTACCTTCGATCTACGGTGGCAGCTATGACGAGCCGTTTGTGCCGCCAGTGCCTGCAGAGGCAGCCGCATAGTCCGCGCTTCGTTTGCCGCAAGCCGCCCGCTTCTGGGCGGCTTTGTTATTTGCGCGCGTCGAGACTCCAGGGACCGGATCCGAATTGGGTGATCAACAGGGCACCGCCGAGCATGGCGAGGTTCTTCATGAACATGACCATCTGCATCTGTTGCATCATCGGGTCGGGGATGCCCCAGAACTTGTGCATGGGGGTGACGCCGATCAGGAATATTGCTATTAGCCAAGCACCGAACCTAGCCCGGTATCCGAGCAGGATCGAGAGTCCGCCGAGGAGCGCGATGATACCGGAGAGCGGAACAAGGACCGGGGCCAGCGGAACGCCTTGAGAGGCCGCGAAGCCGATAACCTGTTTGGCGAAGTGGGTGAAGCCGGACATCAGGAAGATCAGGACGAACAGCAGTCGTCCGATAAAGACGACTGGAGCGGAGACCGAGCTCTGTGCCTTGGAAAGGGGTAGGGATTGCGCGAGAGTTGCCATGACTTTCTCCTCAAATTTGGTTTGGAATGCTTCAAGCGATTCAGGAGATTTGGATGGTGGGATGTTTGCGCTGGTTACAATTAATAACTGTAAATATTATGTATACTAGGAACTATGAAGTAACTTAGTTACTCTGGTAAAATCTTCCACCACTAAGGGCACGAACGTACACGAAGGAAACCAAAGGCGGGAACAGGAATCTATTCACTATGAAGCGATTCACGAAAACGCCGTCTCCTTGCGCGATCAGCGGGTTGATGGAGCTACTAACGCGTCCCTGGACGATGCACATTCTCTGGTCGCTGAGCACGAAGGGGCCGATGAGATTCGGCGGTTTGCGAAAGAACGTCGCGGGAATTTCGGCGCGCGTCCTGACGGAGCGTCTGCGGACGCTCGAGGAGGCCGGATTTGTGTTTCGCCACTACGAGCAGACGATTCCTCCGGCGGTGACCTATGGCATTACAGATCGGATGAAGGACATCGAGAAGGTGCTGACGCAACTGGAAGCGCTGGCGCGGAAGTGGAACGGCGAAGGAGCGGCTTCCGGGCATAGCCAGCCGGCGCAGAGCGCGCACATGTAGCCTTCCGACTTTTCGTTGACGAGTTTTCGGCGTCCCTGCCGGGCTCAACCCAATTACCGTTTCATGCCAGGTTCATGCAGATGGGCCGCTCGGCTTCGCCTTTGCGGGACGGACGAAGGCTTCCGTCGCCACACGGTTCGTGATTACTTCTGAGGTCAGCAAGCTTAAATTCTTCCTCCTGTGACCTTCGTGTCGCTTGGCCTCCAACCGATTCAACGAAATAGTCCCAAGCGCCGATGACACAGTTGAGGCAACCTCGCTGAGGCGCATTTGTGATTGACGAACTCAACACGGAACATCAGTTCATCCTGGATGCGCTGGTTGAGGGCATCTGCGGAATCGACGCGGAAGGAACCATCACCTTCTGCAATGACGCCCTGTCGCAGATGACAGGTCATTCGAAGGAAGAAATTGTTGGGAAGAATGCGCACGACTTGCTCCACCACAGCCGGGAGGATGGGAGCAGGCTTCCGCGAGAAGAATGCGATTTGAGCAGGGCCATTCTCGGAGGAAAGCCGAGACAAGTGGTGGGACCCCTGTGGAAGAAAGACGGCAGCTATATCCCAGCCGAATACTGTGGACGTCCAACGCGGCGGTTCGGAGGTCGGACCTGTTACATAGCGACGATAAGAGATCTCAGCGAGATTGAGCGAGCCAAGGAAGCGCTGCGCAGGAGCGAAGAGCAGTACCGTCGAATTTTAGAAAGCATGCCGGATGTGGCGTGGACCTCAGACATCCACGGCAGGACACGGTATGTCAGCCCCAAAGTAGCGGCGCTGCTGGGTTTCACCAATCGGGAACTCTATGCAGGCGGGACACATCTTTGGCTGAACCAGATTCATCCCGAAGATTTCGGGCGGGTCAGCCAGAAGTATATGGCGCTGTTTGAAGAGAAAGTGGCCTTCGATGAGGAGTACCGCATTCGACGCAAGGACGGGACCTGGATCTGGGTGCACGACCGTGCGACGCGCACGCATGAAGATGATGAAGTGCTCTGCGCCGACGGTTTCATGAGCGATATCACGCAGCGGAAGCAAGCGGAGGCAGAGCTCCGGTCGAAGACGGCTTTTCTGGAGGCGCAAGCAAACTCGACGATCGACGGCCTGCTGGTCGTGGACCGCAACGGGCGAAGGTTAATGGCGAACGAGCGTCTCACGGAATTGTGGCGCATCCCGCCGGAGTTGATGACCGATCTTGACGACCGAAGGATGCTGGACTACGTGGTGTCGCTCATGAAGGACCCTGAATCATTCCGCGCCAGAGTCGAGTATCTATACCGGCATCCTACCGAAACCAGCCGCGACGAAATCGAACTGAAAAATGGGGTAATCCTGGACCGCTATTCGGCTCCGGTGGTGGATAAGAACGGGATCTACTACGGACGGATATGGAACTTCCGCGACATGAGCGAGCAGAAACGGAATCAGGAGGCTCTACAACAACTTTCGCTGGCAGTGGAACAAAGCCCGAATTCGGTCGTGATCACCGACCCGCAAGGAAATATCACCTATGTGAACCGCAAGTTTACCGAGTGCACCGGTTACAGCCTGCAGGAGGTTCTGGGGCAGAATCCGCGGGTATTGAACGCCAGGCAGTGCCCCGCCGAGTTGTACCGGGACTTGTGGTCCACCATCACCCAGGGGAAAGTTTGGCACGGGGAGTTCTGCAACAAGAAGAAGGGTGGTGAGATCTACTGGGAATCGGCGACGATTACGCCGATGACGAACCCGAATGGCGAGATCACGCATTTTCTCGCGCTCAAAGAGGACATCACGGAAAAGCGGGCGCTCGAGAGCCAGCTTCGTCACGCCCAGAAGATGGAAGGCGTCGGCCAGCTGGCAGCTGGGATCGCCCATGAGATCAACACGCCGACCCAATTCGTCATGGATAACCTGACGTTCCTGCGGGACTCGTGGAAATCGGCGCACGAACTGCTGGAGCAATACCGCAGCATCGTGGAGGGGATGGCAGGTTCGATTCCTGACGAGATCGCCGGGCGGCTGAAGCAGGCCGAGCAGGCCTGCGATCTGGAGTTCATCCGGGACGAGGTGCCGCGCGCCATCGAGCAGAGCCTGGATGGCTCGCGGAGGGTAGCGAAGATCGTGCGGGCCATGAAGGAGTTCTCGCATCCGGATTCGGCGGAGAAGACGGCCACCGACCTGAACCGGGCCGTCGAATCCACAATTACGGTGGCGCGTAACGAATGGAAGTATGTGTCGGAGGTGGTGACAGAGTTCGACGACCAACTGCCCGCGGTGGTGTGCTATCCCGGCGACATTAACCAGGTCGTGTTGAACCTGCTGGTGAATGCGGCCCACGCCATCAAGGAAAAGGTAAAGGATCGAGAAAAAGGGCAGATCACGGTACGCACAAGAATGTCGGGAGACGATGTCGAGATCTCGGTGAGTGATAACGGAAACGGAATTCCAGAAGCGATTCGCAATCGAGTATTTGAGCCTTTCTTCACCAAAGAGGTGGGCAAAGGAACGGGACAGGGATTGGCCTTAGCCTACACAGTGGTCGTCAAGAAGCACGGCGGCAAGATCTGGTTTGAAACCGAGGTGGGCAAGGGCACGACGTTCTTCATCACGTTGCCCGTAAGCGTCGCCGCGGCTGCGAAAGGAGGCGCATGAAGAAGCGGATCATGTTTGTGGATGACGAACCGATGGTCCTCAACGGGTTGAGGCGCAGCTTGCATGGCATGCGCGAGGTCTGGGACATGCAATTCGTCGAGAGCGCCGCGGCAGCGTTGCAGGTTCTGGAGAAAGAGTCGTACGACGCGATCATTTCAGACATGCGCATGCCCTCGATGGACGGAGCAGACCTGCTGGATCAGGTCAAGCAACGCTATCCCGACACGGTACGAATGATTCTCTCGGGTCAATCGAGCCGTGGAGCAGTGTTCCGGTCGATTGCCCCGGCGCATCAGTTCCTGTCCAAGCCATGCGACCCGCAGGAACTTGCGGATCGACTGAGTCAGGCATTCGCCATGCGCGACCTGCTGTCAAACCAATCCGTGAAGACGGTCGTGTCGCGTCTGCGGTCGCTTCCGAGCCTTCCGGCACTGTATGAAGAGGTGATGGCTCAGCTGCGTTCCGAAGAACCTTCGTTCACGCAGATTGCCCGGAGCATCTCCAAGGACGTGGGGATGGCAACCAAGATTCTGCAATTGGCGAACTCGGCGTTCATAGGCACCAGCGGCCGAGTATCCAGCTTGCTGCAGGCTCTGACGCTCATTGGCCTCGACAATGTGCGCACGCTGGTGCTTTCGGTAAACGTCTTTTCGCAATTTGACGGCAATGCGCGGGTGGCGGCGAATTTGCCCTGTTTGTGGGACCACAGCATAGCCGTATCGAAGCTGGCGCAGCAGATTGCCGCCGCCGAGAATTGCGCGAAAGCGCTGCTGGAGGAGTGTTTCACCGCCGGACTTCTGCATGATCTTGGCAAGTTGGTTCTGATGGCGGAATTCCCCAAGCAATGCCTGGAGGTGTATGCGGCGAAGTCAAGTACGGGCGCAGACGTGGAACGGGAGCGCCTGGGCTGCACGCACGCCGAAGTGGGAGCGTACCTGATGAGCATCTGGGGGCTGCCCTTTCCGCTGGTCCATGCAGTAGCCTTTCACCATCACCCCGCAGAAACCGCCGAGACGAAATTCTCGACATTGACCGCGGTCCATGCAGCGGATGCAATCACCAGCGAAGCAGATCCCTCACCCTTGAACCACGACGTCGAATTGGACCAACCATACCTCAGCCGGCTCGGGTTGAGCGGACGAGAAAGTGCGTGGCGAGGCCTGTTTAAAGGAGAGCCCGTCCCCTCCGCGTCGTCCCATTGACCACATCCGGACAACGAAGGGACGAATCTTGGCAGCTGCATCCGTTCTAAAGAATCCGCGCACACCTGCCGATGGCATGAATGGGACGGTCAGACCTCTCCGCCACAGGAAGTGAGTCAACACGGGTCCGATCAGCGACACCGTTTATCGAGGAGCGGAGGAGTGAATCGAAGGGAGCACAATGCCCGAACAGATCCTTCTGGTAGACGATGATCGCGACATTCTTGATGGATACCGCCGCAATTTGAGAGGCGAATTTTTGATTGACGTTGCTCAGAGTGGACAAGAGGCCTTAGGACTGTTCGACAGCAAGGGACCCTTCGCGGTGGTGATCTCGGACATGCGAATGCCCGGAATGGACGGGATTGAACTGCTTCGGCGCGTGAAGTCCGCATATCCGGAAACGGTGCGTGTCATGTTGACGGGCAACGCAGAGACCGAGACGGCCATCGAGGCGATCAATGAAGGAAGTATCTTCCGTTTCCTCATCAAACCCTGTGCTAAGGAGATGATGGCGAAGACCATCACTGCGGCGCTAATGCAGTACCGGCTGATCACGGCGGAAAAGCAGTTACTGGAGCAGACGCTGAGCGGATGCCTGCAGGTGCTGAGCGAGGTATTGAGCCTGGTGAATCCGGCGGCATTCAGCCGGGCGGAGCGGGCGCGGCGCTACATCCACCACGTGGTAACAGCGATGAAGCTGGGAAATCCCTGGCAATATGAAGTTGCGGCCATCCTTTCGCAATTGGGTTGCGTTACCCTGGC
>QIAL01000143.1:12468-14792 GCA_003225535.1 Acidobacteriota bacterium
CCCATCGCATGGATGATCGAGCACCAAAATCGTCCCGTCTCACCGACTGAGAGTGAGGGCGGAGAGATGAAAACCGGAGCGGAGATCCTGCGGCTGATCCTGGAGTACGAACAACTGATTCGCAAGGGAATGTCACGGACGGAGTCGGCCCATCACCTGGCGATGCGCAACCGAAATTTCAGTCCCAAGTTTTTCGAGGCTTTGGTGACCCTCGACCCCAACGCCGAAGATTCCGAGATACGAAAGTGCCGGATTGAAGAACTGATTCCGGGCATGATCCTGCAAGAGGAGGTCCGCTCTACGACGGGAGGGCTGCTGGTCTCGCGCGGGCAGGAGATCACGCCAACGGTTATCTTCAAACTCAGGAACTTCCACAGCAGACGCACGATTGCGGCCGAGATTACGGTAGCGATGCCCAAGACGACGCTTTCTTTCGTAAAGGGTGCCACTCAGGGGAAAAGCTGAGCGGGAGGGCATTCCCTCGCAAAGCATCACCGGGGACAACAAAGGGTCAAATCCGGGAGGGAGTGTCCGGATTCACGCCGGGGGCCATTACCTAGGTCATCTTGGGTAAGGTGACGATTCGGGCGATGATGCTGGAGAGCGTCGATGGTGAAGCTTTAGGCTTCGATGGGAATAAAACTATCCCCATCTGCGCGTAGACGGCGAACTGGCGCCGTTGACCGACCAACCCCGCATCAGCGCAGAGGACATGCTGAACATGGCCTTCAGCATGATGTCGGCGCGGCAGAAGCAGAAGTTCAAAGAGACGACAGAAATCGATATGGCATACGGCGTCGCCGGTCTGGGACGCTTCCGTGTAAACATCTTTCAGCAGCGCGGCAACGTTGGATTAGTACTCCGCGTCATCCCTACCAAGATTCGAGCTTTGGATGAGTTGTTCCTGCCAAAAGTCGTGGAGCAGATTTGCGATATGCCGCGCGGCCTGGTGCTGGTCACGGGCGTCACCGGTTCCGGTAAGTCCACGACGCTGGCGGCCATGGTAGACCGCGTAAACTCGTCGCGGGCAGAACATATTGTCACCATCGAGGACCCAATCGAATTTCTGCACCGAGACAAAAAGGGATACGTCAACCAGCGCGAGGTGGGAGTGGATACGCCTTCGTTTGGCGCGGCGCTCCGAGCCTCTCTCCGTCAGGATCCGGACGTGATCCTGGTGGGCGAAATGCGAGATCTGGAAACGATCTCGACGGCGTTGCATTTTCCCTCCGCCGGAACAGAAGCAGATTCGTATGCAGTTGGCGGCTATACTACGAGCGATTGTCAGCCAGAGATTGGTTCGGCGTTGCGATGCTGAAGGACGCGTGCCGGCCGTCGAGGTCATGATCAATACGGCGTTCATCCGCGAGTGCGTGCTCGTGCCTGAAAAGACGAGGTCGATTCGTGACGCGATTGCCGCCGGTACTTCACAGTACGGGATGCAGACATTCGATCAATCGCTTTGGGATCTGTTTCAGGCAGGGCTGGTCAACTACGAAACGGCTCTCGAGAATGCCTCGAATGCCGACGACTTCAAGCTGCGCATGCAGGGTATTGCTTCGACGGCAGATATTTCGCGGCAGTCGATGCAGACGGCCGGCTTTGGAGGAAGATAAGGGTTTTTCCGGGGCTTCAAAGTTTCAATGGGGCGCGACTCCCAGTCGCGCCCTCTTCATTGCTCCGGCGGCGTGCACATTCAATGCAGAGTTGAGGCTGCGAACTCGGCAAAAGTGACGAAGTGTCCCGATGGATCCTTGATCCCGATCTCTGTCGATCCATAGAACGTCTTCCGCTTCGGCATCACGACTTCCGTGCCTTTGACGACGTTGATCGTCTCATCCAGGTTATCGACTTCGACATAGAGGAACGTGGGGCCCTTGCGAACCACCTGAGCGACTGCAGCGATGTCTTTATCGGCGCTGGCGTAGCTTTGATACATCAGCTCGACGTTGCCCTTCTGCAGCATGGCAAAGGCGAGGTGGTCGCCGTCGGGCACTTCGGCAGTTTTCTCGAAGCCGAACCGATCTACCCAGAACTTCACGCAGGGCTCCACGTCTTGCACAAACAATACGGGCGTAATCTTCTTCACATGCATCTTTTCGATCCTTTCCTCACGCAGATTTTGATTTGTCATGTCCTTCGGGTGCTGGGACTGGGACCAGGGCATGCCAGTCCAAAGCAGCACGATCGATAGGGCGAAAGTTTTCGATTCGCATCAGTTTTTCATTGTCAATGCGACGTAGTCTCATTTAGACTAGTTGCTACGATAGGACGGTTCTGATATCCCTGTCAAGGAGAATTCTGTATGGCAACAGCACAACGAC
>QIAL01000144.1 GCA_003225535.1 Acidobacteriota bacterium
AAAACGTTCAATCACATCAAGAGGATCGACAACGTTCCCCTTGGTCTTCGACATCTTCTGCCGCTCGGCGTCGCGCACCAATGCGTGGATGTAAACCTCTCGAAACGGCACGCTGTCATTCTTCTTGTCGGCCCAACCGCTCGCCTTCTTGATCGCCGGATCCTGTTCGTGCCCCTGCATGAAGTGGCATCCGAACATGATCATGCGGGCGACCCAGAAGAACAGAATTTCGTACGCCGTGATCAGCAGCGTGGTCGGATAAAATACCGCCTGATCGCGCGTCTTCTCCGGCCATCCGAGCGTGGTGAACGGCAGCAATCCCGACGAGAACCAGGTATCCAAAACGTCAGGCACCTGCTCGAGTTTTTCCCCGCTGCATTTCGTACACTTCGACGGCGCCTCGCGCGCGACAATGATTTCCTTGCACGAGCCGCACGTCCACGCTGGAATGCGATGTCCCCACCACAACTGCCGCGACACGCACCAGTCGTGGATGTTGTTCATCCAGTTCAAATAAATGGTGCTGTAGTTTTCGGGGACGATGGTGATCTCGCCGCTCTCCACGGCCTCTCGCGCGCGGTCGGCCAGCGGCTTGATCTTGATGAACCACTGCTCCGACAGCCGCGGCTCCACAACCGTTCCGCAGCGCTCGCACTTCCCCAAGGACAGCGGATAATCCTTCTCGGCAACCAGGAATCCCTGCTCCTGCAAATCGTGCAGCACACGCTTGCGCGCTGCAAATCGGTCGAGCCCCGCGTACGCGCCCGCGTTCTGGTTCATGTGCGCGTGCTCGTCCATGACATTGATCTGCGGCAGATTGTGACGCTTGCCCGCTTCAAAATCATTGGGATCGTGCGCCGGCGTTACCTTCACCGCTCCGGTGCCAAACTCCGGCTGCGCCAGTTCGTCGGTGATGATCGGGATCTCGCGATTCATCAGCGGCACCAGAACTTTCTTCCCATGCAGATGCGTGTAGCGCTCATCCTTCGCGTTCACCGCAATCGCCGTATCGCCCAGGATGGTCTCGGGCCGCGTGGTCGCAACCGTGATCGACTCGGAAGTCCCTATCACCGGATAGCGCACTTCCCACAGCTTTCCGGCAACATCTTCGTGCTTCACTTCGAGGTCAGAGATCGCGGTCTCGTGCCACGGGCACCAGTTCACGATGTAATTCCCGCGATAGATCAGTCCTTCTTCATACAGCCGGACAAACACCTCACGCACCGCATGCGAAAGATTTTCGTCCATGGTGAAGTATTCGCGGTCCCAATCCACGGACGCCCCGAGCCGCTTCATCTGGTCGAGGATGGCGCCGCCATACTCACGCTTCCATTCCCACACGCGCTCTACAAACTTCTCGCGTCCCATCTCGCGACGCTTCTTACCCTCTTTCTCTAGCTGCTTCTCGACCATCATCTGGGTCGCGATGCCGGCATGATCGGTCCCCGGCAGCCATAGCGTGATGAATCCGCGCATGCGATGCCAGCGCACGATGATGTCCATTTGCGTCTGATTCAGCATGTGTCCCATGTGCAGGCGCCCGGTCACGTTGGGCGGGGGCAACAACAGCGTGAACACGGGCCGATTTTCGCCTTCAGGCGGCGTAGGGACGGAGAAGAGTTTTTCTTTGATCCAGTAGTCGGCCCAGCGCATTTCAATTGCGCCCGGCTCGTAGGCTTTAGGTAGTTCGTGCGGCATAGAAAGCAGTCAGCACTCAGCCGTCAGCAATCAGCCAGTCGAAAGCGTTCTTCGCGGTTCAACTGACGGCTGACTGCTGAATGCTGAGTGCTCTTCTGATCTTACAGGCGCGAGAAAAGAAGGGTCAAACCTGGCGGGGGGTAGTCTGGGAATCCGGAGTGAAGGACCGGCCAAAGTGTTGCCGGCCCTTCACCTTTGACTCAATCAGTCGTCCAAGCGAAGCATCGCATGGCTGGAAACGTACGCCGCCACAGACTGCCCAAGCGCGTTGCCGCGTACACAGGACGTTCTGAAGTGAATGCCACCAAATACCCTGGCATCGGCAATCTCAGCGACAGCCGCCGAGAAGCTGGCGAAGGATCGTGTACCCGGCCGGATTTCGGATATGACCGAGAATGCCGTATTGTCGCCGAACGCGGCAGCCAGGACATACGCGGCCGAACCGCTAACGGTCGAGTGGCCAGATGGGTACTCGGGGTGCGGAGGAGTGCCGGACGGTAAAGCGTCCAGCCACGGGGTCCATCCCGTGTCAGGGTCCGTGCTGGCATTCCCGTCCGTATCTCCGAGACGAATCGCGGTGATCGGACGCCAGAAGACGTATCGGTACTTGGAGTCCCAGCAAGCGATCCCGGCATCTGCCATGGTCACGTTCAGCAACGCAAACAAGTGCGCGTTCTCCGTCAAACTCAAACCCCGGCTTACAGATATCTCCGATGCAACCCGGTTCCAGATGACAGCCGCGTTTCCGGCCCAAAATAGAACCAGCTCAGACTGATCATCGGTGCGGAGCGAGCCGGAGTAGACGCCCATGGTCTTGACCTCGTTGTAGTCGGCTGCATACTCAGGACTGATGAGGGCATTCGGAGGCGGAAGCCGGAACTGAGACGGTCGCGTCAAGACCCAGGGGGTCATCGTCGCGAATTGCGGGCCCGCTCCGGTTGCATTCAGCAATGGCGTCGGTCGCCACACTCCTACCGCTAAGGCCGAGGCCTCCATGCCGAGCACGCCGACGAAGGGCGGCGGTGGCGGTGAAATTCCGTCCGTCGAACGAATACTCAGAATCGTGCTGGCGACCGTTTGCCCCCATGCAACGCCTGCCTGAACGGATTTGGCGCTCTCCGTCGCGGAAATCGCTGTTATGGATGCGTCGCGCTTGGTCCCAAGAGATCCCGCCTGCGCTGGATAAACGGCGCTCAGGACGACGTATGCCGCCTGCACTGCGGCAGCACGCCGTGAGGCGTACCCTGGAGCGTTTGGCTTCACGTATAAGGCTCGGTACTGCGGGTGTACGCCGTTGACTGCATCAAACATGGATCCAGCGACGAGGGCGGTGATTCGGGTAGATGCCAGAGGGCTGCTCGCCCCTGTGAGTACGGCATCATTCATAATGCCGATCCACTGCAGTACAGGATCGGGGGCGGAAGCGGCGGCAGGCGTGGGATTTACGGTGGCCAGACCCACAAACAGGGTGATCAGAAACAGTGTTGCGTTTAGAAATGAACGGTTTTTGACAGACATTCTTACCCTCCCCTTCAAGGAATTTAAGGTTTTGATTTTTTGGGGGGCGCTTGTCGCCGAAGTCCCAGGTCATTCGGCGTTCTTGCTTAGGCGAGTACTCTGCCGGAAAAGGGAACACAAGTCTCAGGGAAGTTCTAGGAAATCTATAGGATTTGGTATAGTGTGTGGCTAGAATCCCCCGCCGGGCTCCTAAACCGTTCTTCCCGAACCAAGTAACGTTGTCCGCAGCTTAGGATGCGACATGTGCCAGTATCGTTTTGGGGAGTTTGTCCTCGATTCGGAAACCCGCCAACTCCTGCGGGCGTCTCAGCCGCGCCATGTTTCTCCGAAAGCCTTTCATCTTCTCGAGGCACTGGTCTCGAGCAGGCCCCGCGTGTGGTCGAAGAGAGAGCTGCAAGATCTTCTATGGCCCGACACAACGGTCGTTGAAGCCAACCTTCCAAATCTGGTTGCTGAAGTCCGTTCCGCGCTTGAAGACGATCCACAACAATCGCGGTTTGTCCGCACCGTCCATCGGTACGGGTACGGGTTCGTGGAGCCGGCGTCTGTTCCCGTACTGCCACGCTTTCTGCAGTCAGCAATCACAGGCGCGGGCGAATTTTTCGGGCGCGAGGAAGAACTGGCAGCGATGGATCGAATGTGGCAGCGTGTCAGGACGGGAAGCCGGCACGTAATGTTGGTGGCGGGAGAGGCTGGGATCGGCAAGACCCGTATCATCAGCGAGTTTGCCCGGCGTTGTCTTTCGGCAGGAGCCACAACTTTGGTGGGCCACTGTGACGAAGAAGCTTTGACGCCGTATCAGCCCTTCGTCGAAGCCCTGACGCAGCTGGTAAACCAGTTCACGGATGCGGAACTTGGGCAACGAGTGCGAGACGGCGACCTCACACCCGAGATCGCGCGTCTTGTCCCGAACCTGACTGCCCGACTCCCCGAACTCGACCGTGGGGCAGTGCTCGACCCAGAAAGCGAGCGCTTCCAACTTTTCCAGGCGGTCGATCGGCTGTTCAGCAGCGCATCGCAACGTGGTCCGCTGCTGGTCTTGCTCGACGACCTCCATTGGGCCGACAAGTCCTCTCTGTTGCTGTTGCGGCACCTGGCTCGCGGAGCGCCCTCGACGGCAATGTTCCTGATTGGAACATACCGCGGCGATGGGGTTGAGCGGACGGCGCTGGGCGCTCTGCTGGCTGACTTGCAACGAGATCAAGTCGCAGCCCGGTTGGCTCTGCCGGGATTGAAAGTGGATGATGCGGAACGGCTGGTGCAGGCGATCACGGGGCGGCGCCCCGCTCGAGCGTTCATGAAGTCGCTGACGAGCGAGACCTCTGGAAATCCTTTCTTCATCCGCGAAGTGGTTCAGCATCTCAAGGACGCCGGCGAGTTGGACCGAGTTGACGGAACCAAGTCCGCCGCGCCTGGGGCGAGACCTTTCGTACCCGAGAGCGTTAAAGAAGTAATCAACCAACGCTTGGTGCGGCTCAATGACCAATGCAATCGGGCGCTCTCCCTGGCGTCAGTACTGGGCCGCGAATTCCGTCTGGATGTGCTCGCTCGAGTGGGCGCATTCAACGAAGACGAGTTGCTGGACGCTCTCGAAGCGGCACAGGCAGCGGGCCTGATTGTTGAGGAGCACGGTGTTCAGGGGAGATTTAGTTTTTCGCACGCTCTCATTCGCGAGGTGCTGTACGAAAAGCTGTCAGAAACTCGTCGTATTCGGCTCCATTGTCGAATCGCCGAAGTGCTAGAGAGTACTTCTCCCGCCGATGCGCTGCCCCTCGCCGACTTGGCTTACCACTTCGTTCAAGCTGCACCGTTGAACGGCTACGAGCGGGCGGTGGATTATGCCACCCGCGCTGCCCGTCAAGCGACCGAGTCTCTTGCTCACGAAGAGGCGGCTCAGTTCTATCAGCTGGCATTGCAGGCTCTGGCCCACCACGCGCCGGCACGCGCGATCGATGATTTGCGTGCGGACCTCAATGCCAAGCGCGGCGACGCCCTGGCCAGCGTAGGCAATTGGCCTGCTGCGAAGGTGGCTTGTGAGGCCGCGCTTCAATTTCTTGACTCGAGCCGCTTCGAACGGCGCGCCGAACTACTGCTTAAGCTCGCCATGGTGAATTTCTGGCTGCTCGATATTGCAGCCTTGCGCCCCCTCGTGACCGAGGCTCTGGAACTGGCGGAGCGGGTCGACCGACACGATCTGGCCGCCGAAGCTTTGGGATGGCTCGGACGGGCAGCACAGGCAGACGGGAATCTGGAAGCCGCCATGGAGGTAGACCGCAGGGCACTGGCAGCGCCCGGCGTGTCCACCACAGGCGCACTGGTATTCTCACCGCTCACCTTATATCTGGCCGGCGAACTTCCGAGTGCCCTTGCGCTGGCGCGCAAGGTTCTGGATGGGGCGCGCACGTCCGGAGAAAGCAGCGCACTCATTTACGCTTTGACGCACTATGGATTGGCGCTCGCGGCGAACGGTCAATACTCGGAGGCCGCAGCCACATTCGATGAAGCGCGCGAATTTGCCAGGTCCTGCGGCGCTTTTCCCCTGCTCGCCCGGGCAACTGCGATGGCTGCGGGATGGCGCCTGGATGTGTTCGACTTCGCGACGGCGGAAGCGCTGCAATGCGAAGCCCGCGAAATCGCTTACGAAGCTAGCTTCGTACCCTCTCAGGCAAGCGCGGGAATCGACTTGCTGATGTCCTTCGCTCGTCAGGGAAATCCAGGCCGGGCCGAGTCGCTCTTGCCCGAAGTGGAGGAAGCAGTTACGAATGCGCGCGGCTGGCATGAATGGATGTTTCGAATGCGCCTGGAACAGGCGCGTGCAGAACTGGCGCTTGCGCGAGGCGACTGGTCCACAGCCATCACGTGTGCTACCTCCGCCATGAAGCAGAGCCGGAAGGTGGCCCGGGGCAAATATGAAGCGGCCGCGCTGGCGGTGCGCGCTCAAGCGCTTGAGGCATCCGGGAGAATGCCGGAGGCCATGCTCGACGCGAAGGCTGCATGGGAAAAGGCCCGGAAGGTCGGTGATCCTGCTCTGCAAGTCAGAGTTCTCGCGCCGCTGCTGCAGATGATTGGTGACGATAACTTGCTGCATCAACTGCGAGCCATTGTCGGCAACGTACTTGCAGCCCTTCCTCCGGATTCGCGGCAGGCCTTTGAGCGAGCCCCTGTTTTGCTTACACCAGTCGTGGCCCGCTCCTGATTGTAGCGTGCGTTTTTCGGGACTAGGGCACATGCCTGTCCTAATTGATCAGTCACTTTGCTTGAGCCATCGGGCGACGGCGTTCAAACCAGCCTGCACAAGATCGCCGGAGCGTGCATCCTCCCACCAGTCGTCGTCGGATTCCTGAAACAGTGCTGATGTTTGCGCCTTGACCATGGCCAGTTTCAGGGGAAGGGCCGGATCCACAGGCTTCGGCTCGGCAGCTTGCTTCAACTGCGCCAGCATGCGCTGCTGCTCCTTGAGGTCCAGCATGGAGATGGCGGAATGGCAATAGGGACAGACCGAGTTGTTTTGAAGGTCGATCGACGCACCACAGCTTGAGCAGTTCACCGTGTGGATGCTCTCCCGCAGGTGCTGGATCTCTCCCGGTGAGAGTGGATGAATAAAAT
>QIAL01000145.1 GCA_003225535.1 Acidobacteriota bacterium
ACCGTGACGCCCAGACGGCCGTCAAGCGTCCAGTCGGTCATCGGAGCAGCGCAATTCGAGCACTTCACAACCGTATGGTATCAAGGCGAGAGAAGGGCGGGACAAGGTCCGGCCCTTCCTGCGCGAACACACGATGACACAGAACCCGCATGGCCTAGCTTGCCTTGGCCTCCGGCCTGGACGGCGAAACATTCACGTGCGCCCCGTTGTTAACATTTACGCCGCGTGCCGTCCAAGTCCAGCCTCCGACGGGACTGATTCCCTCGGCAGTTACGTCGGCGCTGGCGTTGGGCGTGGTAAAAGTAACTTGCCCCTGGCCTGAGCTGGTTTGGAACCAAGACTGTCCGTTCGGCATAAGCCGGGCGTACACCGTAATGGTTGTGCCACTCGCTGCTT
>QIAL01000146.1 GCA_003225535.1 Acidobacteriota bacterium
GGCAGTCAGCCCTGATTCCGGTTCTGCTCCGTACGGTTTACGCCGATGATCCGGCGTTTAAAGAAGTTGGTACGGACTTCACCATCCACAACATGGGCTACCAGGGCTTGTTCCCGCCGGAGACTTTACCCTTGCTCATGCTCCCGTGGGATCTCTTTACCATGTCGAAGATGGAATTCTTCGGACAGGTGAACTTCCTGAAGGGGGCGCTAACTTACTCCGACTACATCACGACCGTCAGCAAGAAATACAGCCAGGAGATTCAAACCGCTGAATATGGATTCGGACTGGAAGGCGTCCTCCGCGACCGAGCATCCACCGTTACCGGCATTCTCAACGGTGTCGATTACGATGAATGGAGCCCGCAGACCGACAAGTTCAGCATCGCGAGATATTCTCCGCAGGATCTTTCCGGAAAGGCCAAAGCCAAGCAGGATCTCCTGGCGGCCTTCGGCGTCGCCAATGCTGATCCGAAACTTCCGGTCATCGGAATCGTCTCCCGCTTCGCTGCCCAAAAAGGATTCGACCTGATTGCCCAGATCGCCGATCGTCTCGCCCGCGAGGAGATGATCATCGTCGCCCTCGGTGCTGGCGATAAAGCCTACGAAGAGATGTTCCAACGCCTCAACAAGCAATTCCCGAACAAGATCGCGGTGAAGGTCGCCTACGATAACGCCATCGCGCACAAAATCGAAGCCGGCGCTGATATGTTCCTGATGCCATCACGCTACGAACCCTGCGGGTTGAATCAGATCTACAGCCTGAAGTACGGCACAGTCCCCATCGTCCGCGCCACGGGCGGGCTCGACGATACCATCGAACCTTGGGACGCACGCACCGGCAAAGGCACGGGCTTCAAATTCACCGAATACAATGGCGAGGCGCTTCTGAAGACGATCAAAGAGGCTCTGCAGGCTTACCGCGATCAGACCTCATGGCAAGCCCTGATGCGCAACGGCATGAACAAAGATTTCTCCTGGAACGCCAGCGCCCGCGAATACGGCAAGATCTACGAAAAGGTTCGCCTGATGCGTGCGTCAGTGCCCGCGCCGGAAAAGTCCCTGGCAAGCGTGTCTCCCTGATACCGCGCGCACTCGTTACTGCTCGCTGCCGCTTCGTTTGCCACGGGATTCGATCAAAGGCCTTGACTTGGTCTTCGTCCATGAAAACACCGCCACATGTATCCCGAGGTGAGCCCGAGTGAGCCGTACACGGCTGCGTTCATGGGAGCGAGCAGGAAAAAAATGGCTACGGGCGAGGGATCGAACGTCATCTTCACGAGATACATCGGGCATAACGCAAGCATGAGTTGGGGATTGAGGTTCCATCGGTTCGGGGAGAAATAGGCGAATACTGCCACGAGATAGAAGACTCCCGCGAAGATGGCAAGCACCTTGAGCAGCACTGAGAACAACCGCTGATCGTCCTGATCCTTTCTGCATCCTTTCGCGATCCATGAGCTGGGCAGAACCCCAAGCGTCACGCTGAAAACGCCGATCACCGCGAGCGCGACCACGAATACGACCCATTCGCTCTGAACCGGCAGGCCAGCGCCTCGCAGCATCGCGTAAGGAACGCCGGTGAAAAGCGAGATCAGTCCGCACAAAAGAAACGCGATGCGCGATGTAGCCCTGAGTGCGCGTCCCGGCATGAGGCGGATTCTAGCAGCGGTTTCGAGTGCGAGCACATCTGATTGCGATCTGACCGGTATAACCGCTACTGCTAGAATTCTTGCTGCATGGCTGCTGCCCAACAGCCCGCTTTTCCCCGCACCATCTTCCACGTCGACATGGACGCTTTCTTTGTCTCGGTGGAAGAACTCTACGATCCCTCTTTGAAAGGAAAGGCAGTCGTCGTTGGCGGACAGCGCGACGAGCGTGGTGTTGTCTCCGCCGCGTCGTACGAAGCTCGCAAGTTCGGAGTCCACTCCGCAATGCCGCTTCGCACTGCAGCCAAGCAATGTCCGCATGCCATCTTCGTCGACGGACATCCGGAGCGGTACCGCGAATGCTCGGAGAAGGTCTATAAGATTCTCGGCACTTTCACGCCACAGGTTGAGATGGCGTCCATCGACGAAGCTTATCTCGACATGACTGGCACTGAACGGCTACACGGTCCTACGCTCAAGGCCGCGCACAATCTGCATCAGCGCATGAAGGCCGAGACCGGGCTGAATTGCTCGGTCGGAATCGGCAGCTCACGCCTTATCGCGAAAGTCTCCTCCGGACAGGCCAAGCCCAACGGCGTTCTATGGATCTTGCCCGGCGAAGAGGCGAAGTTCCTCGCTCCGCTCGACGTGCGGGAAATTCCCGGCGTGGGCAAAGTGATGGAGAGCCATCTTCATGCGCTCGGCATCAAGAAGGTCGGTGACCTCGCCAAACTAGAAGAAGGCGAACTGGAAGAAGGCCAACTTGAAGAACGCTTCGGGAAATGGGGCCTTGCACTTGCGGGCAAAGCGCGCGGTGAAGACGCAGGCGGATGGTTCGACAGCGAAGTTGCCGCCGAGCACGACGCCAAGTCCATCAGCCACGAACATACCTACAATGAAGACACCGCTGATCAGCCGGAACTGGAATCGACGCTGATGCGTCTTTCGGAAATGGTGGGACGTCGACTGCGCGAATCTAACTTTCACGCGCGCACGGTGCAACTCAAACTGCGCTACAAAGACTTCACGACTATTACACGCGCGCACACGTTACCTAATCCGACGCAACTCGACACCGAAATCTTTGAGCACATCCGCGCACTGTTTCGTAAGAACTGGAAGAAGGGAATGCAAGTCCGCCTGCTGGGCGTACACGCATCTTCGTTCACCATGCAGTCTGGACAAATCGATCTCCTGGAAGGGAATCGCCAGCAGCGCTGGAAAGACGCTCTCACTGCTGCGGACAAGCTCCGCGACAAGTTCGGCGAGTCCAGTGTTGGCCTCGCTTCGGGCTTACGAGGAAGCTTCCGGGAACGCACTCATGAAAATCCCGCTGGCCTGCCTGGAAAAGGCAAGGCGAAGTGAGGGGCATTCTGAATCGGATTTCCCGTTTTGGAACGTGTTAACCATCTGGTACCTCCCTCCCCCTCCCCCCTCTTTGTAGTCCATTGGAATCAGCAACTTAGCGGTAAATATCTTGTTAGATCTTGGGGCTCAATAACTTAGGGGTAAAATCCTGTGCCCAAAGGGTTTGCAGCGCATTTTGCGGCGTCTGGCGCAGATTCATTTCGGTGACGGTGGTCCCGATCGAGATACCGGGCGAGGTGCAGAAAGAGATGTAGCGAAAGGCGCGGGCACGATGCCCACGCGACAGCCGGCGGGGACACCGGCGCTACGTTCGTGATCCAGGCCCTGCGCGAGGTTTCTAACCGGGATTGATCTTCCCAAAGAACTCAGGCCGGGTATCCCGGAAGATTATTCCGGATCCCGGCCTGTGTCTTACTTCAACTCGGAGTTAGAGTCGGGCGCTAAAGCGCATTTCGGGGAGGGATTTAACGCGGCCCTGAAAGGGCCGCTCTTCCACGATGGGCCCCTTCCACGATGGTGCGACTGTTGAAGGCCGCTCGCTGCGCTGCGGGGGACAGCCGAAGGCGGCTGTCCCCACATGTTCCGATTAGTTCCCCGGGTTCGTTGTGCTGTTGGCGGCGGTGGTCGGCGCAGTGGTTGGCGCGTTGCCTCCGTAGCGCGACAGGCGCGGGAAGAAGGGCGTGACTTCGAATGGCATCTTGTCACGCGCCGAAGTGATGGCGACCGGAGCCGTCTTTACCATTTCCGCTTTGTCGTCCCAGGGATTGACCTTCACGCGTCCGCCCAAGGGCAGAGCCGCGATCTGGTCGAGCTTGCTGTTGTCGAGCGCCGGACCCTGCGTGGAGAGAGCCACCAGGCGGTTCACCTGTCCGCCTTCCGCCAGCGGATTGCCCAGGTGCGTGGTGAGCAACGCGTTCAGGCTTCCCGCGCGCTGTTGCAGAGCCTTGAGGAAGAGGCCCACGTTGTCGAGCTTCTGCGCGTAGGGCGAATTCTTCAGCAACTCGACGGCTTTCTTGTCAGCCGCAGTCTCTTCTTCCGGAATGTGCTTGAAGCCGAGGTTCTGATAAGTCGCATCGTCAGAGAACAGCATGCGATCGTTGAAGGCGAACTTCGATCCCAGATTGTGTCCGAGAACGATGTGCGCGAGTTCATGCGAGAGCACAGCCGCGAGGCTGGCCTCGTCGGGAAGGACGTCAACCAAACCACGGCTGATGACGATGGTGTTGCCCACACTGAACGTTTCCAGCGGTGCGGTAAGCAGCACGCGCGTGCGAACCGGGCGGGGCAGATCAATGTTGTTGGTAACTTCAAGGTTGTTGACGACAGTCTGAAGAATGTGGTCGACGTCGCCCTCAGGAGCGAGCAGGCCCGCAGAGGTCAAGCGCTCGACAACGTTGTCTTCCGCCTGCTGCTGCCATACGCGCTCGGCTTGCAGAGGAGAAGCATCTTGCGCGGTGGCGCTGCTGTCTTGCACGGAGTCGACGCGGATGTTGGTCAACTCGTCGTCCTTGCCACCCTTCTTCAGGTCGTATCCCCAGATGCGGGTCTGCGCCTTGAAGGCCACTTTGCTCTTCACGCCAGCACTGAAGTCGCCTTCTTCGCTGTAGATGAAAGAAGGTACCCAGTAGCCGGGGATCAGGTTCAACCGCCAGCTATCCATGTGAAAGAAGTAGGAGTTGCGCGGCGCCGGATAGTAAGTGCCGTTCAGGCGCACAATGTTGAAACCCTGATCTTCAACCCAGAGGCGTCCGAGGAAGCGGCCGCGTCCGGACTTCGGCTTGGGAGTGACATCGAACACCAGGCAGCGCACGTCGCCGAGAAATTCGCGGCGGACGTAGCGGAAATCATAATGCTCGCGGTCGAAGTCGGTGCGGTCGGCATAGACCATCCAGGAAAAACCCATGGGCTGGTACTGGACCTTGTAGAGCTTCTGGAAGCCGCCGAGCAGGCGTTGCTGCATGTTCTTCTCTTGTTCCTTCAGGTAGTCCTTGCGGTCGATGTTTTCGCCCATGTCGAGACGGCCGAGGAAGTAGTGATCCTCGCTGGGCACAGGGCCAAGCTGGGGATCGGCGGTCAGGTTCTGCAGATACGTTTCGACCACCGGCGTGCGGGTCGCGAGCGCCTTGATCAGGCCGTGCTCGCGCTCAATGAACAGGTTCACGACCTGGTCCATCGTGGTCGGAGCCGCGACGGTTGCCGGAGGCGCAATCGTAGCCGCGGGCACCTGTGAAGCTGCCGCGTCGGCAGGTTGCGAAGCCGTGGGCGCCGGTTGCTGCGCCTGAGCGGGAGCGGGCTGCTGCGACGGCTGCGCTGTCTGCGCTGCATCGGTCGTCTGAGGCTGCGCCGGCGGTTGCGAGTCGGTCGCCTGTTGAGCGGCAGCGCTGACCGAAACCAGCAGAGCCGCGGTGAGAATCCAATTCGAAGTGCGCATGACTCTTTTCTCCAAGACCAGTTCTCAGTTCTCAGTTGCCAGTTGCCAGTTACTGCTGAACTGGTCTTAAGCAACTGGTACTTCCTTCAAACTTTTTTGTTAAGTGCCCACTCGCCTGAGTCCAGCGGCATTTGCTGACCACTGACCACTGACAACTGGCCACTGCTTTTAGTACGCCAGCTGGAACATCACGTGTACGACCGCCGTCGAATCGACTGGCTGGCTGTAACGCAGAGCTGGTTTGAAACGGATCTTGTTGGCGGCGGCAACGGCGGCTTCATCCAGGCCATGGCCGAGGCCGCGGACCACCTTATTCACGTGAAGTGCGCCATTCGCCGCGAAACTCACTTCCAGCAGGACTTCGCCTTGCAGCTTCAGGTCGCGCGCTTCCTGCGTGTAGACCGGATTAGGTTTATAGGTAATTTCCACGGGAGTCGTCGCCGGGCCAGTTTCAACCTGGGCGATTTTCGGACCCTGATGGGCAACCTCCTGGGATCCGAAGCCGCCGGTCGCGATGCCGCCCTTGCCGTTGCTGCGACCGTCGCCTTTGCCGGGAGTGGCGACACCACTACCAAAATCGGCGCTGGCAACCGTTCCTTTAATTCCTTTGGCACCACCGGAGCCGTTGCCTTGTCCAGGCCCAGCGGGCATGTCAAACGATCCCATCGCGGCAGCGTAGAGCTTCGCGCCCTGCTTGCCCGTGCCGGGCAATCCATTGGGATCGCCGAAGCCGCCAGTCTGCACCTTTTGGATAGGAGCGTTCACGGTCGGCGTCTGCGAGCTTCCCGTGGAGGTGAAGTCCCCGGTGTGCAGCAGCTGCGGACGCGCACCACCTGAAGTCATCTTGAGCTGGGGCGCGGCGAATTGATTCACCACGACCTTAGGCGCTTCGACAGGCTGCGGAAGTTCACGCCGAACCTCGTGAGGCACGACCAGCTTGGGCTGCTCGAGAACAGGAATCTTGACCGCCGGCAGCAGTTTGGCGTGTACCTGCGGCTTCGGCTGGACCGGTAGCGGCTCGGGACGCAGCGACGGCATGGGAATGATTTCCGTCACGTGATATTGCGAGAGCTGCAGCCTCTCCGGCATCAATAGTTCCAGATTGATGACGATGAGCAGCAGCAAGGCAACCACGCCGTAAGCCGTCGCGACGGCCTTCTTATTGACCTTCGGTTCGGGCAGCAGCCCTAATTGAAATCCTCGATAACCCGCCATGCAATTTCCTTCCATTGGGACCCGGTCGGGGAGACGCCGGGAGCTTGGAGACTTAAAAATACGGGAGATAGGACAGGGGGTAAACGTGTCGACGGCGCTTGACCTTAGGTAACCGGTGACGTTCCCGATGGAGGAATTGTCCCGAAGCGGTTGCGGGACAGGCTATCTGGCCAACCGAGCGGAAAGCTTCGGACGAAAGCAGGATGAAAGCCGGAAAAACCACGAGGAATCCGATGAGTTCGCATGCGGATACAAGCCAATACCGTCATGTCTTTGGAGGTCTAGGGGTTTCGCTCGATTTGTCCTCAGTTGGGGCAGCCGTAGTCTGCAAAGACGAGCAACAATCCTGGCCCTTCGTCGATCCGAGGAACTCATGAAATCTACATGCAAATTGTTATTGGCAGCACTGCTTTTGACAGTAGGACTCTGGGCGCAGGACTCGGGAACTCAGCCGAGCTCCCAGCCGGCACCTGACAACACCAAAGTGAATCAGCGGGACCGGAACGCTTCTGATACAGCCGATCAGCAAAAGGAAAACCAGTCCGATCGCGAGCTGACACGGCAGATCCGGCGCGCCATCATGCAGGACAAGTCTCTTTCTACCTACGCGCATAACGTCAAGATCGTGGCGCAGGGAGGGAGCGTTACGCTGAAAGGCCCGGTGAAGAGCGAAGAAGAAAAAATGGCGATCGAAAAGAAAGCCGCGGAAGTCGCGGGTGGTCCGGAGAAGATTCAAAGCCAACTCGAGGTTGCAGGCGGAAAATAAGCGTCCGCGATCGTTGAGCAATCCGGACATTCATTCATAAGAAGGAAAACCAAAGGAGAAGACATTATGGCAGGTAAGAACACGGCAGTATTTGGCATATATCGCACCCGCGGCGATGTAGAGAACACGGTGGATACGCTGCGGCGTGAAGGATTCCGGAACACCGACATTTCTGTGCTGTTTCCGGAGAACGAAGGAACCAAAGATTTTGCGCACGAGAAAAATACGAAGGCACCGGAGGGCGCGGCTACCGGTGCGGCGTCGGGGGCGGTGGTCGGCGGCGGCCTGGGATGGCTTGCCGGAATCGGTGCGCTGGCGATCCCCGGACTTGGTCCGTTCATCGCAGCAGGACCTATCATGGCGGCCCTGGCTGGGGCCGGAGCCGGCGGTGCCGTCGGTGGCTTGACGGGGGCCCTGATCGGCATGGGAATTCCCGAGTACGAAGCCAAATGCTATGAGGGCCGCGTTAAGGACGGAGGCATTCTGCTGTCGGTACACTCCGATGACTCGGACTGGACCAAGCGGGCCAAAGCGATCCTCGAGAGGACCGGAGCCGAGGATGTTTCGTCTACGGGCGAAGCCAGCGCCGATTTCTCGAAGACGGACCGGCCAATGCGTCGTACCGCTTAGAAATGTAATTAGGCAGGACGAAAGCCCCTCGTTACGGCGAGGGGCTTTCCGTTTGCGCGGAGTCTCCGTGACGGTTTGTAGCGCTGCTTGCGAGCCATCCCACGGTGAATGTCACAACGCTCCCGATCATGACCCACCAGGTCCACGGAACCTTGGTCCCGCGCCATAAGTAGAGTTCGATTCCGAAGCCGCACAGCATTCCGATCAGGGCGCCCGTCTGGTTCGCTTTTCGCGTGAGCACGCCCAGCAGGAACGCGCCCAGCAGAGCGCCATAAGCTACGGAGGCGATCTGCAGTCCGACTTCGACCACGCGCCCGGCCTTGTGCAGGGCGATCACGGCCAACCCGAACAGGACCAGTGCCCATAGCACGGTCGCGAGCCGCGAGAGTTGCATCTTCTTTTTTTCATCCGCTTGCGGGTTTAGACGGGCATAGAAATCCATGATGGCGCTCGACGATAAAGAATTGAGCGCGGCGCTGAGGTTTGACATCGCGGCGGCCAGGACAGCGGCGATCAGCAGTCCCGAGATTCCATGGGGCATGTGGCTGACGATGAACGTGGGATAAATTCGGTCTGCGCGCCCGAACGTGGCCGAAGGCACGCGGTAGTAAGCCCACAGCATGACGCCGACGGTGAGAAAGAGGGCGAACTGAAAGAGGATGGCCAGACCGCTGGAGAGCAGCGCCATGGTGGATTGTTTCTGCCCGCGGGCTGCCAGTAAGCGCTGCACGATCAGTTGGTCAGTGCCATGACTGGCAGTGGTGAAAAACGTCCCGCCGATTAATCCGGCCCAGAATGTGTACGGGATTCCGAAGCTTGCCCGGAAATCGAAGACTTGAAACTTACCTGCGGCGGCGGCAGCGGAGTGAATGGCGGTCCATCCTCCGGGAACCAGGTGCAGGATCGTCACCAATCCTATTAACGTCCCGCCAACGTAGATCACCGTTTGCACAACGTCGGTCCAGATCACGGCGGCCAAGCCACCCTCAAAGGTATAGATCAGCGTCAAGGCGGTGATGATCGCGATCGACGCCACTTCGCCCGTCCCCAGTGCGATCGACACGACGATGGACACTGCATAGACACGTACACCTTCCGCAGCGGCCCGGGTCAACAGGAAGAGGCCGGCCGTCAACGAGCGCAATTGGCGTCCAAAACGGCGCTCGATCAATTCGTAGGCGGTATAGAGATCGCCGCGGAAATAATGCGGCAGCAGCAGAAAGCTGATCACGACGCGGCCGACTACGTATCCCATGATTACTTGCAAGAAGGTGAGATTGGTGTCGTAGGCCAGACCGGGGATACTGATAATCGTCAGGGTGCTGGTTTCAGCCGCAACGATGGAGAGCGCGATGGCCCACCAGGGAATGTCGCGGCCGGCGAGAAAGTAGTCGCGCA
>QIAL01000870.1 GCA_003225535.1 Acidobacteriota bacterium
AGACGCTCGGCACCATTCTTTCGTTTGTCACCGCTCGTCCCGGTTCTTTCAATGAACTGAAACCAGCGTAGCAGATTTTTCGTGCCTAACAATCAATTCTTATACACAGCTTATTGACCGATGACCGAATTCGAGCAACAAACGAACAAGCAAAAAAGCCCAATGAAATCAATGGTGCAGCGCGCGTCGCTTCGCCGTCGAAAGCGCGCTGTGAATCGTTTGGACGCACCCCTGTGAAAAACTTTTTCATTCGTTCGGAAAAAAATTCGCGCCGCGTCGCCGTGTTGTGTCCGTCGTCAAAGCCCGCCGTTTTGCGGCGAGCCTCCGCGGGCGTGTGCGCGCTCAGGCTTTGACCGTCCGCGCGGTCCGGGCCGGAGTCCTTTTGCGCTTGAGGTACGCCGCGCGGCGTTTGCGTTTTTCGATCTTATTTTGTTGCTTGCCCATAAGCCTTTACTTTCCAGGACCAATCCGCTTGTTTAACGGTGAATATGAAGACTCGCCTGCCGCGGTTCAACTGCTATCTGCTCTTGCCCTTCCTGGCGCTGATCGCCGGCTGCAAGACGGCCGTCGAACGAACGAGCGGCCAGGCGGTCAGCACGTTCCGCCTCCATTTGGAAGGTAATCCCGGCGGCGCCGGTTCCGTGGCCGTCATCCAGATCGCCGGAGCCGAGCTTTATGTGAACACGGCTCCTTTTCTGGATGAAAGAAGCGTCACCAACGCCGCGGTCGTTGACACCCGCGACGGCGGCTTCGCCATCCGGGTCCGATACGACCGCCATGGAACGCTGGTCCTGGACTCGGTGACCGCGGAGAACCGCGGTCGGCGCATGGCCATCTTCACGCAATACGGCGCCGGCAAAATCGAGCGCAGCCGCTGGCTGGCCGCTCCCAGTTCTCCCGTCACCGACGGCCAGCTCATCTTTACTCCCATGGCAACGCGTGAGGAAGCCGAGGAAATCGTCCTGGGTCTGAACAACGTCGCCAGAAAAATCGCCCGGCGAAACAGGTTTTAGTTGTCGTGAACCGCCTGGCCCGCTGTCTCCTGATCCTCCTCCTGACCGCGCCGGCGCCGCCGCACGCCGTGGCCCAACCGTTCCGCCTGCCCACCGCCAACCACGCCTTGTTCGAGCCTGGCGCCAATGAAAAATTTCTTGTCGGCACGATCGGCAAATCGTGGACCACGGGCATGTTTGGCTGCGTGCGTTCCGACGGCGGACAATTGCACGAGGGTCTCGACATCAAATGCCTGCAAAGGGATTCGCGCGGCGAACCGATGGACCCCGTCCTGGCCACCGCCGACGGCACCGTGGTCTATTTCAGCTCCCGACCATCGCTCTCGAACTACGGAAATTATATTGTGTTGCGCCATCGGGTCGATGGTTTGGAGATTTATTCGCTCTGCGCGCACTTGAAAAAAATCCGGGACGACTTGAAAATCGGCCAGGGCGTCAAAGCCGGCGAGACCATCGCCATGATGGGCCGCACGACGAACACGCGCGAAGGCATCTCCCGGGACCGCGCGCATGTTCACTTCGAGCTGAATCTCTTGGTCAACGACCGCTTTTCGGCGTGGTACAAAAAAGCATTTCCGAACCAACGCAACGACCACGGCGAATGGAACGGGCAAAATCTTTTTGGCCTTGACCCAGGGCTTCTGCTGTTGGAAGAACACCGACAGGGGACCCACTTCAACCTCCTCGACTTCATTCGCAACCAGACCGGGTTTTGTCGCGTGGCGGTGCGCTCCGCTCCTTTCCCCTGGCTGAAGCGTTACGCTGCGTTGGTGGAACGAAACCCCGTGGCGGAAAAGGAAGGCGTGGCGGGCTACGAAATTTTTCTGAACTTCAACGGTCTTCCTTTTCGTGTCGTACCGCGCGCCGCCGGCGAAATGAACATCAAGGCCCGGTTCCAGCTCCTCTCCGTCAACGAAGCCGAGTATCGCCGGAATCCGTGCCGCCGGCTGGTCGTCAAACGCGGCGAACACTGGCAACTGGCCCGGAACGGCCAGCAGTTGCTGGAGCTACTGACCTATTGAGTCCCTGCGCTCGGGCGCAAATCGGCTTTTGATAACCGTGCCAAACAGCAGAGGAAGCGCGGTGGAAGGCGGCCCACGGCGTCGGCCGTGGGT
>QIAL01000871.1 GCA_003225535.1 Acidobacteriota bacterium
CACATGCCCTATCGCGAAGGCAAGGTGACCTGCACGAGTTGTCACAATCCGCATGGCTCGCCAAATCCCAAGCAACTCATTCAGAGCACTACGAATGAGAACTGCCTCGGTTGCCATACGGAACGCCGGGGGCCATTCGTCTGGCCGCATCCTCCAGTGATGGAGAATTGTGCAAACTGCCACGAACCGCACGGCACGAACAATCCTCAATTACTTAAGGTGCGTATGCCTCGCGTCTGTGACTCCTGTCATGACGGCAGCAGGCATCCGACACAGGCCCAGCCGCTGAGCTCCATCAAGAATTTCAACCGAGGTTGCACAAACTGCCATTCCGCCATACACGGATCGAACTCTCCGTCGGGCTCGGCGTTCTTGCGTTAGGAAGGAGGAAAGGGCGATGAACCGTTGGTGTAGATTTCTGACTCTTGCGGTATTTCTTCCGTTGGCCCTGCCTACAGCCGCGCTTGCTCAGGACAAGGACAAAGACAAAGATGCAACACAAACTCACGAGAAACCACAGGCCCAAGACAAACAGACTGGCCACGGCTACGTCGACTTCGGTGTGCGGTTTGCCACGGGCGATGTGTACGGCCGACCAGACCTGCCATTCGCCCCGGCGCTGAAGAGTTCGAAATTCAATGAATACCGTGACGTGCGGGATGGCTTCTTTTTGAGGCGGGCCGACGTGCGATTCGACAACCTGCTCGGTACGAGAAGCTATATTTCGTTCCAAGCGTCGAAAGCGGTATACCGGGATCAGAGCTACCTGTCGTCGTTTGGAGAGTATGGAAAGTTCATACTTCAATTTCGCTACGATGAGATTCCACATATTTACAGCAATACGACAGCCACATTATTCACGCAAAGTTCCCGAGGTACTTACGTCTTTCCAGCTTTGATCCGGCAGGCTTTGCAAGCCGCTGCAAGTACGGATTTGCCCAGCATAATCAGCACGCAAGTGGTGCCGCAGTTGGGTTCCTTCGCCCCGGCGATCATAAGGCGCGGCGCGACAGGGTCCTTTCAGTACAACCTGACCCCAAACTGGAATGTGGATGCACAGTACTTTCGCGAGAGTCAACGCGGGGATCGTCCCATTGGGACGATCATGAATACGAGTCCAAGTGCGAGTGCCACGTCAGGGTTCGGCGCGGAGTTGCCGGAGCCCATCAGGTACTACAACAATTTGGTCCGTGTCGGATTTGATTATGGACGAAACAGCTGGGCCCTCGGTGCGGCGTATATCGGGTCATTCTTTCAGAACGACATCCATCAAATGACCTGGGACAATCCGTTTCGGGCTACGGGAGCAACAGCAACCACACCACTAACAGGGCGTATGGCGCTATATCCCGACAACAACGCCAACTACCTGAGCTTCGCAGGTGCGACAGATCTGACCAAGTATTTTCGGTTCATGGCGAGCGTTACCCCCGGCTGGCTGCGACAGAACGCAGCTTTCGTGCCGTACTCGACGAACACCGCCGTTAACACATGCGGCGACGGGACCCAAGCATGCACCTCACTTGCGGCGCTACCGGAATCCAGCCTGCATGGGGACGTACAAACCCTGGCGATGAACTACACCATCGTCAGCCAGATCTGGAAGAACGTGGAACTCGAAGCTGACTATCGGCACTACGATTACAACAACAACACTCCAGTACTGACGTTCACGCCAGTGCAGGGGGATGTGAATTCTCCTTCGGACCAGGAGAATACGCCGTTCGGATTCAACCGCAAGAACCTCGAGCTGTCCGGCGTCTGGTATTTTAC
>QIAL01000872.1 GCA_003225535.1 Acidobacteriota bacterium
TTCTTCGTCGGAGTCGGGTTCCCAGTAGAGGCACGAGTCTTCGTTGTTGATGCGCTGGCGCCCGATGTCAGTCAGGCTCGCGACCTCGAGTCCGGGTTTGGGGTTGATGCAATCAACCGGCATAAGCACAAAGAGTGAGAGGCAGGGCCTGGGATGAGTTGACGATCGGTCGAAGCCCCATGGAATTCCTCGTTATTATAGAGGAGCCCCTCACGACGACGCGCCGCTCATCTCAGGATCCTGGACAAGAATTGTGTAGCCTATCACTTTCGGCAGTGATTTGGACACCTGGACTGCCTTTACCCGGCGGGAGCGCTTGATTTGGCAAGTGCCGCAGAACGAGTTAACATCGTCCACTTCCGAGGACCTGTTCATGAGAGTTTTGTTTGCTGTGCGTGCGGTGTGTCTTCTCACTCTTCTATGCGCTGCTTCACATCCAATCGCGGCTCAACAAGCGGCCTCTTTGCCGAGCGAAACGCCCGAGAAACTTGCGCCGGTCACTGGCAGCTTCGATTATGTTAAGCGCGATGTCATGATCCCGATGCGCGACGGAGTCAAGCTGCACACCGTCATCGTGATTCCGAAGGGCGCGAAGAACGCACCCATCCTTCTGACCCGCACCCCCTACAACGCAAGTGCGCTGACCAGTCATGCCGCGAGTTCGCATCTTGGCCCGATTCTCAACGGATATGACAATGCCTTGGAAGTGATCCTCGAAGGCGGATACATCCGCGTAGTGCAGGATGTCCGCGGCAAGTACGGCTCGGAAGGAGACTACGTCATGACGCGCCCGCTGCATGGGCCGCTGAATCCGACGCCGGTCGATCACTCGACCGACACCTACGACACCATCGACTGGCTGGTAAGAAATATTCCCGAGAGCAACGGGAAGGTTGGCATTCTGGGCATTTCCTACGACGGATTTCTGCCCTTGATGGCGCTGGTGAATCCGCATCCTGCTCTCAAAGTCGCGGTGCCCATGAATCCCATGGTCGATGGATGGATGGGCGACGACTGGTTCCACAACGGCGCATTTCGCCAGCAGAACATGCCCTACATCTACGAGCAGGAAGCGACTCGCTCGAACTCCGAACACTGGTGGACAGATCACTTTGACGATTACGACGTCTACATGGACGCAGGATCGGCGGGCGAGTTAGGACGGCGGCACGGCCTTGAGCAGGTCGGATTCTGGCGCAAGCTGCTCGATCACCCCAGTTACGACTCGTGGTGGCAGCAGCAGGCGATGGACAAAATCCTCGCAGCCCAGCCCCTCAAGGTCCCGACAATGCTGGTCGACAGCCTTTGGGACCAGGAAGATATTTACGGCGCGCCCGCCGTATACAAGGCGCTTAAGCCCAATGACAAAGCCAACGACAAAATATTTCTGGTCATGGGTCCATGGCATCACGGGCAAGAGATTGAAGACGGCAGCTCTCTGGGCGCGCTGAAGTTCGGCAGCGATACCGGCCGATATTTCCGCTTGAACATTCTGAAGCCATTTCTGGATCAATACTTGAAAGAGGGTGCGCCGAAAGCCGACGTGGCGACAGTAACGGCCTTCGAGACCGGAACGAACACTTGGCGCCGTTTACCCTCCTGGCCGACGGGATGTGAGTCTGGATGCGCCGTGCACGCCAAGCCGCTGTATCTTGGTGCCGGACTCAAGCTGAGCTTTGACGCTCCCAACGCCGGCGACGCTGCGTTCGACGAGTACGTTTCCGATCACGCGAAGCCTGTGCCATATCGTGCGCGCGCGAGCCAACCGGTCGGATACACGCGAAGCCTCCGGGCGTCCTGATGTCCTTTCCTTTGCATCTGACGTGTTGAAGGATCCGGTGAAGATCAGCGGGCAACCGGTGGTGAATCTGATTGCTTCCACCAGCGGGACGGATTCGGATTGGGTGGTGAAGGTGATCGACGTTTATCCCGATGAGGTTCCGGACCAGGAAGAAATGGGTGGATATCAGTTGATGGTTTCGGCAGATATTTTCCGCGGCCGCTACCGCGAGAGCCTGGAGACGGCAAAGCCGATCGCACCCGACAAGCCTCTCCTCTATCATTGGACCTTGCCGACCGCCAATCATGTCTTTCTTCCGGGACACCGCATCATGGTGCAAGTGCAATCGAGCTGGTTCCCGCTCTACGACCGCAATCCCCAGACATTTGTACCAAACATCTTCTGGGCCAAGCCGGCGGACTATAAGAAAGCCGTACAGCACCTGTTCCACTCGCCCGAGCAGGCAA
>QIAL01000822.1 GCA_003225535.1 Acidobacteriota bacterium
AGGGACGATAAGCACGAAATCCTGGTAAAGAAAGGTAGTGGTGAAATCGAGCGCAATGGAGAAGTGGTTCACCTGGCGAACTGGGAAAAGGTGAGTTTCCAGAGCGAATCGAAAACCATGGAACGGGCTACGGAAATCGGTCCGCCGGCGCCCATTACGCCGGGAAACATGATGCCGGTTTTCATGAACGCCGGGGAGAAGTCGAAGGAAGTGGAGTTTGCCTGGACGCCCATGACGAGTGCCGCCGGATACCGGCTGCGCATCTCGCACAATCCGTATTTTTCGTCATTGTTGCTGGACCGTAAGGTTGAGACCCAAAGCGTGGTTGTGACCGGTCTCCCTGTCGGCGCCTATTATTGGTCCATCCAGTCCTACGATGCGGCGGGCAAGGTATCCGTGGAAAGCGAAAAGAATCGCTTTACTATCATTGTCAAGGCGAAGGAAAAAACCGAGATGTCACTGGACATCGATCCCTTTGTGCAGCACGGACACGTGATCGAAGTGAAGGGCAAGACCGAGGCGGGAGCGCGTGTCATGGTGAACGGCAGGGAAGTGCCGATCGTCGGCGACGATGGCACATTCCACTATTTCACGCCACCCTTGCCGAACGGGGAAAACCTGATTACGGTCACAGCGCAGAATTCGAAAGGCGGGGTGAATACCCGCCAGGACAAAGTGGTGATTCAGTGAGGATTCGATGTTCAGAACGATGTTCGAACAAATGTTTGGAACAACCGGTGCCCAGATGACTACTCGGTTCTCCTGAACATACAAGTAGAATGGAAGACACCAGGGGAGAGCGACTCGGACGGAAACTAAGGAAAGCCCAAGTTCCAGTGGCGAGGCGAATTCCCGAGAGAGAGAAGTACTGCCATGTCAAATAACGGGTTTCATAACGGCTCATCGCGTACGCACAATCTTCGTTCGTTGTTCAGCATGTTTTCCAGCGACCTCGCGATTGATCTCGGGACAGCCAACACGCTGGTGTACGCGCGCGGCAAGGGCATTGTCGTAAACGAGCCTTCGATCGTGGCCATCAACAAGAACACCGGCGAAGTTGAAGCCGTGGGCAAAGAGGCCAAGGAAATGCTGGGACGCACGCCCGGCAACATCGTGGCCATCAAGCCGATGAAAGACGGCGTCATCGCCGACTTCAAGGTCACCGAGAAGATGCTGAATTACTTCATCCAGAAGGCGCATAACCGCAAGATGCTGGTGCATCCGCGGATCGTGATCGGCGTGCCCTCGGAAATCACTCAGGTGGAAAAGCGCGCGGTAATGGACTCTGCTTATCGCGCCAAGGCGAGCGAAGTATTTCTGGTGGAGCAGGCCATGGTGGCAGCGATCGGCGCGGGGTTGCCGATTACCGAACCCAGCGGCAACATGGTCGTCGACATCGGCGGTGGTACCACCGACATCGCGGTAATTTCGCTCAGCGGCATCGTTTATTCGCGGTCCGTACGCATGGCTGGCAATCAGATGGATGAGGCCATCATGAACTACCTGAAACGGAAATATAATCTGCTGGTGGGCGAGCGCACTGCCGAACAGATCAAGATGGAAATCGGCTCCGCCTATCCTCTTGACAAGCCGCTGACCATGGAGATCAAAGGCCGCAACCTGATCGAAGGCGTGCCGAAAACTATCACAGTGGACGACAGCGAAATCCGCGAATCGCTCAGCGAATGCGTCTCCACGATTATGAATGCCATCCGCGTCGCGCTCGAACGCACGCCACCGGAACTTTCCGCCGACATCAGCGACCGCGGCATCGTGCTGACGGGCGGAGGCGCGCTGATTAAAAACCTCGACAAGCGCATCCGCGAGGAAACGGGATTGCCGGTTTCAATCGCCGACGATCCACTCTGCAGCGTGGTGCTCGGTACCGGCAAGATGCTCTCGGACTTCAAGCTGCTGCGCAAGATTTCGATCGAGTAGACCGAGCGGCGAGCTGCGGGCTGCGAGCGAAAAGCAGGTCCTTCGCTTCGC
>QIAL01000823.1 GCA_003225535.1 Acidobacteriota bacterium
TCGTCACGTAGATTACATATGGACTTACAGGGCAGCCGAGGTAGCGGGCGGTGAGTGAGTTGGGTATGCTAGGCGCGGCGTATCGAAGATAAACAATGTCTGAAATGCCCGAGCGTATCGGCCCATACCGTGTTCTCTCCAAGGTTGGCGAAGGCGGAATGGGTGTGGTGTACAAGGCGGAGGACCAGCGGCTGGAGCGCATTGTGGCGCTCAAGGTGATTCGCGAATTCGAAGGAGACGAAACCCGCCGCCGCTTCTGGCAAGAGGCGCGGGCGGCCGCGCAAGTGGACCATCCCAACGGCTGCCGAATTTACGACATAACCGAAGAGCAGGACCGTTTGGTCCTGGTGATGGAGTTCATTGAGGGAGATTCTCTGGCACGACGCCTCGAGCGCGGTTCCCTGCCCGCTCAGGAGGCTGGCCAGATCGCGCTGTCGGTGCTGTCTGCGCTGGAAGCGTTTCACAAGATTGGAATCGTCCACCGGGACCTGAAACCGAGCAACATCGTGCTTGCGAACGGGGGATCAAAACTGCTGGACTTCGGAATTGCGAAGCATGTCCCGTTGGGCGCGCAGGAAGAAACCGCAACAACTCTTGCGAACGCAACACTGCCAGGAGTCTTTCTCGGCACACCGAGGTATGCGTCCCCCGAACAGTTCTGCGACAAACCTGTTGATGCGCGATCGGATCTCTTTTCCATGGGCGCAATTCTGTTTGAAATGCTGACGGGGCAGCGGGCATTCCAGGGCGAATCCTTTGGTGAGATTGCGCATGCGGTTCTGCACGGAACTCCGCCGGCGCTGAGCGGGCCGCCGGCCATCGCGGCGATGGGTCGAATCGTGCACCGCGCGCTAGCACGCGAGTCGCAGCACAGATACCCGAATGCCAAAGCCATGGCCGAAGAGCTCCGGGCCGCTCTGTTGATGGATGGGATCGAGACGAAGGCTCGTGCGTGCGCGCTGCGGAGGCTCATTGTTCTGCCGTTTCGCGTGTTGCGTCCAAGCGAGGAGATCCAGTTCCTGGCGTACAGCCTGCCGGAAGCGATAACGGTTTCACTTGCTGGGCTGGAAAACCTAGTGGTACGCTCCTCGATTGTAGCGGCGCAATATTCTGGTGATGCTCCCGATCTGCAGAAAATCGCCCGCGAAGCAGAAGTTGACGTTGTACTCACAGGAGCGTTGCTCAATGTCGGCAAGGAATTGCGGATTACAACGCAGCTCGCGGAGGTGCCAAGCGGGACACTGCTTTGGTCGCACTCCTCGCAGGCGACGACTCACGAACTTTTGGAGCTTCATGACGACCTGGTGCGCCGCGTCGTAGAGTCTATTTTGCCTTCCCTGACCGTCCAAGAACACCAGTTGCTGCAGAAAGACCGGCCCGCCAGCCCAACGGTCTATCAGATTTATTTGCAGGCGAACGAGTTCGGCCGGCGATGGGAGAATCTTCCCACTGCCATCCAGATGTATGAACGCTGCGTCAGCCTTGACCCGTCTTATGCGTCGGGATGGGCGAGGCTGGGCCGCGCGCGCTGGCTCCGCGATAAATACACGCTAGGTTCACTCGAGGGACTGCGTGCAGCAGATGAAGCGTTTCAGACCGCGCTGCGGCTCAATCCCAGTTTGACGCTCGCTCACAATTTATACACGCACGTCCAGGTGGACCAGGGCCGCTCACTGGATGCGATGAAACGCCTCCTCGATCGCGCCCATCAGCGC
>QIAL01000824.1 GCA_003225535.1 Acidobacteriota bacterium
TACATCGCGATGGACGACGCCTACAGCCCGCCAAAGTCGGTGGAGCATATCCGCAAGCTCGTGGATGGCGACGAGGTGTCATTCATTTTCAGCCAGCTCGGCACAGCCGGCAACACGGCGACGGCGAAATATCTGGCCGCGAAGGGCGTCCCCAGTATCGCGATCGTCTCCGGCTCGAGCAAGTTCACCAATGTTCAGGATTATCCCCTGATGACAACCGGGCTTGTCAGCTACGATGTCGAAGGGCAGATCTATGCCAAATACCTGACGAGGACGGTACCGACCGGCAAGTACGCGATCCTTTACCAGAACGACGATCTCGGAAAGGACTATGTCAATGCGTTTCGCACGTTTCTGAAAAGCGATTTCGACAAGCGGGTCGTGACCGCGGCTTACGAGGTCACCGAACCGACGGTAGATTCGCAGGTTGTAAATCTGAAGAGTTCAGGCGCGGAAGGGTTCTTTATCGCGGGCACGCCAAAATTCGCCGCCCAGGCCATCCGCAAGGCAGCGGAAATCGGCTGGAAGCCGACGGTGATCATCGATTTTCCGTCAAGCTCGATCGCAGGCACGCTGAAGCCTGCGGGGCTCGACAAGTCGGTCGGCGTGATTGTCGGCACCACGAACAAGGATCCCACCGATCCGAAATGGACCAACGATGCAGGCATGAAGGCCTATCTTGCGTTCTTTGAAAAATATCTGCCGGGAGCTGACATTTCGAACACGAGCTATCTGACCGGCTATCAGCAGGGCATTCTGCTCGAGCAAATCCTGAAGCAGTGCGGCGAGGATCTGTCGCGTGCAAATATTCTGCGCCAGGCCAAGTCGCTGAAGGACGTCGAGAGTTCCACCGCCTTGCCGGGAATCAAGGTGAACACCAGCGCGAAGAACAACATGGTCTGGACGCAGATGCGTCTCCAGCGCTGGAACGGCACCAGCTGGGAATTGTTCGGTGACGTTCTCGACGCCGCGTCCGAGTGACGGCATTCCACAGACGATGGCCTCAACGGCGAAAGAAGAGGGTGCCATGAAGGGACTGATGCAAAATCAGCCATTGTTGCTTTCGTCGCTGCTGAAGCATGCGGATCGCTTTCATTCCGGCACTGAGATCGTTTCGCGCACCGTAGAAGGCCCGATCCATCGCTACACCTATGGAGATGCGGCGCATCGCACACGGAAATTGGCCGATGCGCTGCGCCGCCATGGCGTCGTGCCGGGCGAGCGGGTCGCCACGCTTGCCTGGAACAATTTTCGGCACTTCGAGATCGAGCACGGCGTCACTGGTCTTGGCGCGGTGTGGCATGCGATCAATCCGCGGCTGATCCCGAGCCAGATCTCCTACATTGTGAACCACGCTGAAGACCGCGTGCTGTGCTTCGACAGTTCGTTTCTTCCCCTCGTCGAGAAGCTGGCCCATGAATGGCCGACCGTCGGCCTGTATGTCCTCATGGTGAATCGGTCGTCGATGCCGGCGAGCCGCTTGCCCAACCTGGTGTGCTACGAGGATTTCATCAGTTCGGGCGACAGTGGTTTCGAATGGCCGGCGTTCGACGAACTGTCGGCATCGTCGCTGTTCTATACGTCGGGCACAACCGGCAATCCCAAGGGCGTGCTGTATTCCCACCGGTCGGATGTGCTGCATGCGCTCACCCTCGGTGGAGCCAGCGGTTTTGGATTCGTGGCACAGGACACGATCCTGCCGATGACGCCGATGTTTCATGCCAACGGTGCCTGGGGATTTACCCATGCGGCGCCGATGGTGGGAGCCAAACTGGTCCTGCCGGGTCCCAAACTGGATGCCGCCAGCATTGCCGAGTTGATTGAAGGCGAGGGCGTCACCGTGACTGCGGGCGTCCCGACGCTTTACAACAATTTGCTGAAGCATTTTGAGGAGCAGGGGCGCGGCGCGGGCACATTGAAGCGCATCGCGGTGGCGGGATCAGCCCCCGCACCGCGCATGATAGAAGGCTTCGAACGGCTCGGCGTTGCGGTAAACCACGTCTGGGGGATGACGGAAACCAGCCCCAGCGGAACGTCTCCGCAACCATCGCGGCAGACGGCGAAGCTCTCAGCCCGGGAGCAAATCGCCAGAA
>QIAL01000147.1:0-14523 GCA_003225535.1 Acidobacteriota bacterium
TCGATGGCTGCGTTCATTCCCGCGCGCCGGGCAGCTTCAATTGACCCCGCAAAGGCATTGAGGACCGAATAATACCTCTGTGGGTCGACTTTCGTTGGCCGACGATCCGCCCGCAATCCGTAAGCGCTCCGGCGCTTAGTCGCACTTGCCCGGGCGGTCTTCTGATTGGCCCGCCTGGCCGCTCTTAGCGCGATGCCTGCTCCCGCCGTTGTTGCGCCTCGCGCAGCCACTGCGCCATCTTCTCGTCCTTCACCGCATAAGATGCCCAACCCTCGGCAGTAGAGCGCCAGCGATAATCGACGATCGTCATGTCGATGCCGCGATCGATGAGGAATTGCATCGCTTCGTAATTCTTGTGGAACAACAGCTCATGCAGGATGCTGGCGGGCTCGTGGGAGCTCCAGTTCGTGTTGATATCGGCCCCGTGATTGAGAAGAAAGTCGGCGATCTCGAAGTGGTTGTTGAGGACCGCCCAGGCAAGCGCGGTGTCGAGAACCTGCTGCACACTGGGCTCGCCCCATTCAGGTTCCCGCGGGTGCACGCTGTTGGTGGGAGAATGATTCGCCAGGTCGCCCAGTGCAGGCTTGCCCTCTGCGTCGAACCAGGTTTTCACTCGTGCGAAATCTCCATTCCCGGCTGCGTGTGGCAGATCATCGGGCAGGCGCCAGATCCGCAGCAGCGTCGGAAGCAGATGGGCCTTCGCATAAGTGAACGCGAATTCAATGGCCTGAGACGGCGGCGGCTCGCGACGGCGTAGCACAGCAGGATCGAGATCAAGAAGAGCAGTAATGAAAGCTTCGCGATCGCGCAGCACCGCCCGCTCGATCAGTCCGACCTGGAATTTCACGCATGCGTCTGCCAGCATCCATGCTTCGCCCCGCAATCCGCCGACAAACGATGTCAAGTCGCCGTCGTTCAACGCGCGCACGACTTGTCGCATGGCAAAAGCCTGCCAAGGGCCGACCGGGTCGGCGTTGGTGAAGGCGAGCGTCTCACTTTCCGCCATGATGTATTGGACAAATGCGGAACGTCCCGGCCCGCCATCGATCTGCCTTCCGAGCTCAGCATCGAGCGCAATCGACCGATCCAGCAGCAGCCCCGCCGCCGTCGCGTGCTGGAGATGGCAGGCAAACATAAACGCCTGGTTCACCGCTGCAAGATCGTCGCCATTCGCATCAAGACAGGCGCGAACGCCATTGACGTCGCCAAGCGCAGCAAAGAACCGGAGCGATTGGGGAAGAAGGCCTCTGCGACGGAAGAGATCGAGCAGTCCCTTTGCGCGAGAAGCGATGAGGCCATCGCATACCGACGGCGCGACAACTGCGCCTGCATCGATCATGAACTCTGCACAGGCCGCGCGCGTGAATATCTGCTCCCGGGACGGATCGAAGCTGTCGCCGTAGGACTCGGTGGCCATCCCGAGCAACCCGCCGTCGCTTTCATCCGCCTTCCACGCCAATAGGGCCGGGTACTCAGCCAACAGCTGCCGCAGGCCTTCGATGTCATTGTCGTGGATGCGGCGGCGGGCTTGGGACACGGCCCACTCGAGTCCCCTGCCCAGGCGTTGCTTTACTTCTCTCACCAGGTCCTGCCAGCCTGAAAACCCATATTCACGCGCCAGCACCAACAGGGCATCACGTTGTGACAACGGCAGCTCGGCTTGCGGTATCTGGGCCCGCGCCCGGGCAATGGCGAGTGCATCGCCGGCAACGATGCCGCGCGCCAGTTTCTTGGCTTGCTTGCGCAGGGATTCCAGGGAGGGACGAGCAGGAAGCTTAGACTTGGTCATTACGACCTCCTTTCATGAGCGCCTGTGACCCGCTGATACAGGCTGAAAGAAGGTGCAATGCACGCTGTCTTATTGAATCAGGTGGGATTATTCCCTTGCCGCGGGTCGGTGGTGCCCTGTCGCACGCTGTCGGTAGTATCCGCAACTTGCCGCGGCACTGTCAAACTGGGGTTTGCCAGACCCGCCGTTTAGGAAAGAGAGTCTGAAGGCGCGAGGACAAGACGGCAGGGCAAGGTGTTCGGAAGTTAACTCTCGTTGCCAGCGTTAGAACTCTTCGTTCGCGTCAAACCAAAAGGCTGCCAACGCTGGCAGCCTTGATTTGCCTGGTTCGGCTGGAAGCTACTGTGCAACACCTGCTGGCGGTTGTGGTGCTGCTCCGGCGGTCGTGGCGGCGGCGGCCTCGTTCAAGATGCGGTGGTGAATGGTAAACAGCGCCAGCTCGAGCCGGTCCGACACACCGATCTTGTCGTACACATTGCGCAGATAGTTCTTGATGACCTGCTCGGTGGTGCCAAGTTGCGACGCGATTTCCTTGTTCTTGTATCCCTGCACGATCAGCGCGACGATGCGCAGTTCCTTTGCAGTCAGCCGGTCGCGCACTCGCAATCCGACCATATCGTTTTCCGTGAGTTCGCTGGGCACGGCGACATCCTGCACCCAGGTCTCGCCACGCGCGACTTTGCGAACGCAATCGACCAACGCAGCGCTGGTTACGTTGCGATAGACGACGCCGTGCGCTCCGTTCGACATATGTTTCTGCGCGCTCTCGCCGGTATCGGCAAGCACAATGACGCGCGTCTTCGCTTTGTTAGCCCCCTGCACGATGGCAGCGAAGTCGTTATGAAATCCTGCCGCAACGACCAGAACCGCGGCGCGGAACTTATCCAGCGCCATGAACATCTGTTCCGGCGTCTGTGCCTGGGCCACAATGCGCATTTCATCTTCGACGGCGAGCACTTTGGCGATGCCCGCTCGGAAGATTGCCTGGTTATCGGCCAAAATCAGTTTGAGCATGTTGTCAGCGCTCCAAGAAAGTCCGGTTTATGAGTTCCTGACGAACTCGTACGAGTCGATCACGCAAGCCACGCCGCGGCCTTCTCCGCCTTCTCCAGTCTCATCGGCGCGCACCACCCGCCCCTTGCACTGAATGGTCACATTCTCCTGACCACCCGTCATTTCCGGGGGCAGCGTGATTTCAAATTCCACGGGCGAACCAATCTCCATCGCGGCGTCGGCGCGGATGTACACGCCCGCCGCGCTGAGATTCCCGGTGACTCCTTTGGCATCCGCACCGGTTTCACCCTTATGAATCTTGATCGGCAATTCCAGCGGAAATCGTTTCCCGGTCCGTGCTTCTTCCCCCACGGTACCTCCTCTAGGTTGACCTGTCTGTGTACTGTCTGTGAATGAGGCCAACGTCGTCAAACCAAGCTCCCAGCGGGCTGGGGCCCACTTTTGTGCTCACGGGCGGTTATATCACGGAAAGTTACTCATGTAAAAGCCTGATAACCCGTTAGTTAACGGTAGGGCCGATTCCCCCCTGTCTGACCGGGGCGGGCGGGGCGGGCGCCGCTCATTGCTCACTGCTCATTGCTTATTTGAACCGCCGGTCAAAATAAGGGGGCAATGCGCCGCGTTTACCGATCACGATCAATTCCGAGCCGAATTGAGCGCCTTGATTCACTCCAAACAAACGATGCCGGATCTGGCTCAGCTTCAGAATTGGCCAGCGCAACAGGTTGCCTGCACGTTGCTTCAGGCTCGAGCTTTGCTGGCGAAAAGTGAGCAGCCTGACATCGTCGAAGCCGCATATATCGAGCAACGACATGAGATTGGATCCGGCGAATCCGTACTCGTGCGCCATGGTGACGTACAACGACGAATTCGCGCACGGACCTTCCATGTTTGGCGTGCGCAACAGCACGGAACCGCCGCGCCGCAAAGCCCAATACAGAGAGTCGACCACCCACAGCAACGAGTACTTCGGCACATGCTCAATGACGTGTGACATGTGGATGAACTCGAACTGTTCTTGCTTGTCGCTCAGGAATTCCCCAATGTCGTTCGGGATGTCAATAGAGTAACGCGATCCCGGGCCCACTCGCGCACATGCTGCTTATGAGCTATGCCAAAATCCGCCCCGTAAATTTTCTCGTAACCCAGCTTCAGACAGGCAGCGACAAACCATCCCCCGCCGAAGCCGAGATCGAGGATCGGCGCACTGCGATCTTTCGGCAGGTAGGGCGCGTACTGGTGCGCCGCGTTCAGCACCATCGCCTGGTTTTCTGTCTCCTGCCATGTAGGGTGCGCCTTCCCCGCAGCGTGCCGAGCGGCCATGCGGCGATAGACTTCTGCGATGAAGGCGTTGGAATCCACGGAGTCTGATTCAGGCCGATCGGCGAAGGAAATACTAGCAGACAACCGCGAAGGCCGTTTCGCGATGTGCTTCGCGCTGTTTCGTGAATGCAAAGTCGTAGATCGGTTTGATGTCCTCTCCTTGGTCGGGCATCGGGCCGGGGGCAATGGCTCTCAGCAGGATTTCATGCCTGTACTCGGCACCCATCCCGCTAGAAGCGGTACATGATGGTTAATTCGAGGAACGAATCGAATGAATGCTTGTTGGTCTGCTCGCGCGTCAGGATCGGGTTTGTCCTGTCGGTAACGGTATCGTGGAACCTGTAAATCCCAAGTTGCTCGCGGAAGAAGAGATGGCGCTTTAGCGAGGGAGAAGGTATATACACCATGATCGAAGGACCTTGCGACCCGTTTGCCCAGTCAGTGCCGGGCAACACATAGTCGGCGCCGATGCGCATCGTGAACTGGCCCTTGCACTGCTCCGTCTGGCAGTTCTCGAGGAAGAAGTCCTTATTGCCGCCGAACGTGGGACGCCATGAGCTTTTCCGATAGTTGGTGGTGGAGAGCTGGCTCCAGCAGGCGCCGCCTCCGAATGCCCAACCCGATGGAAGGCGGAAGTACATGGAGCCAACCAATCCTCGATCGTGGCCCTTTGGATTGGGCTTTCCGCGCTCCCCGCTCTTGTGGCCATTGTCGTACCAGGCTTCGGTCTCCAGGATGAAGTGCTCCGAGTCGATGCGAACACCGGCCCCGCCGAGCGCCGCAAATGGTGCATAACCTGATCCCATGCCTGCAGCCCCGGCAAATACGTAGGCGCGCGGGAGCAGGTCACTTGCGTGGAATGAAGATGCAACGAAATTCTGCGCGTGGAGTGCTGATCCGAGCAGCAAGAACGTGAGAAGAAACCAATTTTTCATTCGTGCCCACCAACCTTTCAACGTAAGATCGGCAGGTTTAGGGCTCTTTTTCTTGTGCGTTAGGGAAATCTCATGAACGTAGGTAGCAACTGACAGGGCTCAACCTCTTTGGTGCGTTTGGCATCTGGATCGTTTTTGCTTGATCTATGTGAGCGACTGTCGTTTTCGCCAGCCGACTCCAGTCGAACCATGGATGCGCGTGGTAGTGTTTTGGAAAGGTTTGTTACGGCAAGGAACGGTAATGCTATGACATGTTTATGCAGAATCTTGGGACGCTGGCGAAATCCGCGTCTTACTGCGGTGTGTGTTTTCTTTGTGATCAGTATGGGGATGTTCGGACAAACAGGGTCGCAGAAGCCTGTGGAGCAAAAGCAGTCTTCGAACGCACAGGTTGCGAAGCCGAACCCGTCTGACGCGAGAACGGAGTCGACTGCCGTTCTGGTTCAGCTCAACAGCGCTCTGGAGAATCTGGCGGCCAGAGTCTCTCCCGCAGTGGTACAAATTCTGGTGACCGGGTACGGCACGGCCCGTGAGGAGAATCGATCGCAAACCGCATTCATCGTGCGCCAGCAGGCAGTCGGATCGGGCGTGATCGTGGATCCGAACGGTTACATCATGACCAACGCGCACGTGGTCGAGGGCGCCCAACGCATTCGCGTGGCGTTGCCGTTGCCGATGGGGGACTCGTCGGGACAAGTTCCGATTGGGAAGCGTCGCATCGTCGAGGCCAAACTGCTCGGTCAGCACAAGGAAAGTGATCTCGCGTTACTCAAGATCGATCAAACGGAACTGCCGACCTTGCCGCTCGTCGGCCAGCAGCGGCCCCATGTCGGGCAGTTGGTATTTGCCATCGGCAGCCCCGAGGGTCTGCAGAACTCCGTCACCATGGGAGTTGTCAGCGCGCTTGCCCGCCAGGCAGATCCGAGCAAGCCCCTCACCTACATTCAGACTGACGCTCCCATCAATCCGGGAAATAGCGGCGGGCCGCTGGTCGACATGAACGGCTCGGTTGTGGGCATCAATACTTTCATCCTGTCGGAAGGCGGAGGCAGCGAAGGCCTCGGCTTCGCCATTCCCGCGCGTGTAGTCGACTTTGTGTATCGCAGCCTGCGCAAGTACGGACATGTTCACCGCGTGGAGATTGGCGCCGTGGCGCAGGAAATCACGCCTACCCTGGCGGAGGGGTTGCAACTTCCCCAGCATTGGGGAGTCGTGGTGGCGGACGTCAAACCGGGTGGTCCCGCGCAGGCCGCTGGACTGCAGATTCAGGACATTATTCTCTCGGCCGACGATCGTCGTGTCGAAACCCTGCCCTCGTTATCGGCGGCTCTCTACCTGCACCGTCTCGATCAGGTCGTGAAACTGGAGATCCTGCGGGGCAAGGAACGAATGACGATCAACATTCCGGCAATTGAGCATCACGATCAGATGGACCAACTGCTCGACACCGTGAATCCCGAGAACAGCCTGATTCCCCGACTAGGCGTTCTGGCAATCGATATCACAGGCGAACTGGGCAGCAAGCTGAGTTCGTTGCTGCGGATTCCGTCCGGCGTGATCGTGGTGGGCAGGGCAGTGGAACTCATCACTCCCGAAACCGGTCTGCAGTCCGGAGATGTGATTCACCAATTGAACACCGTCCCGATCGACTCGACGCAGACGCTCCGTGCCGCGGTCGACAAGCTCAAAGCAGGCGATCCGGCAGTCCTTTTTGAAATGGAATGAGGGCGCCTCACGAATTACTTGGACTCGATGTCATCCTGAACGGTGGCGAAGCCACCGTGAGGGACCGTATGTCTGCGGGAAGCAACGACTACGTAGTTGAGAATGCCACAGATGTATGCAACGTTCTGGATCTTCGCGACCGTATTTCCGCTTTCAGCGCTTCGTAAGGTCCCTCGGAGGGCTACGCCCTCCTCAGGATGACATCGCGAGCAAACATCGCAAACAAAGTTCGCGCATAACAAAAAGCTTAAATCCGCCCAACATGTCGGCTGAGCGCTGCTCACAGAAAGATGTAAAGCTAATTTGCAACGGCTACAGAAGCCTTGGGCTTACTGGCGATCTCGATGGCCGCGCCCAATCCTGCCACGATAGCTTCCAGCAGCCTAAGATCATCGCGTGTAAACGCGTCCTGACCCGCGCGATACAAGGCCGAGACGGAGACCACTTTCCCCTCCGCCTCGATGGGCACGGCCAGCGCCGAGCGCAGGGTGCTGTACTTGGTGGGATCGTTCAAGTATCCGGGCTCAACTGACGGATTGCCGTTCAGGATCGCTTTATGATTCTCCGCGACCCAACCCGACAATCCTTCTCCCAAAGGTATCCTCAGAGAAGAAAACAGCCGAAAGTTTTCACCGCTCACAAACTTTGCGATCAAGTCGTCGCCCGACGGACAGTACGCGACCATTGAATCATGCGGGACAAGATGCTTCAGACGAACCGAGAGCATCGAGAAGATATCTTCCAAACGTAGCGATGAGCCGGTCTTGCGGACGAGTTCAAGAATTTCTTGTGACAGCTTCTGCGCCTGAAGAATCCGCTCCTTGAAATCGGGGGACGACACAGCGTTCGCAACCGGCTCCGGGGCTTCGGCAAATCCTGCCGCGGGCGCCGATCCTCGCTCCACCTTGATGTCAGTCGACAGTTTCGGCGGCGCCTGCAGAGGCTGCTCGTTCGCCAGCTTCTCCAGTTCAATGTAGCGGCGCTTCAGAATGGCGACGATCTGTGGGTCGAAACTTGTTCCCGCTTCCGAAGAGACCTTACGCATGGCCTCGTCGAGAGGCAGGGCTTTACGATACTGCCGGTCGGACGCGAGCGCGTCCAGGCAGTCGACCGCCGCCAGAATTCGAGCCCCAACCGGAATTGCATCACCCGCTAGCCCAAACGGATAGCCGCTGCCATCCCACTTCTCATGATGCGCGCGGACAATCGGCACCACCGGATACGGAAAGTGCACCTGCTCCAGAATCTCTGCCCCGACGATGGGGTGAATCTTCATCTTCTCGAATTCCTCCGGCGTGAGTTTCCCCGGCTTGGAGATGATGTGCTCCGGTACAGCGAGTTTTCCGATGTCATGCAGCACAGACGCAGCCTGCAGCGCTTCCTTCTCGTCATCGCTCAATCCCAGGTCGTTGGCTAACTCCATGGCATAGACGCGCACCCGCTGCAGATGTTCCCCGGTAGTTTCGTCTTTGGCTTCGATGGCGAGCGCCAAGGCTTCAATGGTTCGCAGGTGAAGTTGTGACACCTGCTGGGCATGAACCTTCTCGGTTTCGAGTTTGCCGAGGTACAGACGATACGACCGGTACATCAGATACATCGGCGGCAGTACCAGCAACGAAGACTGCCACCCGATATGGCCGTTCAGGAAGTGCACCAGGCCGGACGCGGCTGCGCCAACCATGTAGTAAGGAAGGAGCCACAAATGGCTCTCGCCCCACACTTTTCGGATGGATTTGTCTTCGGTCAGGCCGATGATCGTTGAAAGCGCCGTTGTGTTGAACGCGAAGTGCGTAATAGCGGCAACCACGAGAGCAAGGGGCCCCGGCGCGTGCAAGACTCTGGTCACTATGAGCTGATACGCGCCGTAGGCCGCGGCACTAGAGACCGTAACCTGCGACACGTTGAAGATCAGCTGGACCGGCTTGAGTTGCCGCGCGGGACGCCAATAGAACTGTCCCAGTGTTCCGGCCAGGCCAATCAGCAATGTCTCGGGTAGGCTGAGTTCTAGAATTCCGAGTTGCGTGAAAATGAAATTAACCGAGAGCGTTCCTTCGATGCCGGGCAGCCCGACCTTCAATGACGACGCCAGCAACGCTGCGATCAGGTAGGCGACGAACCTAAGCGGATCATTCGTCTGCCAATGGGCGAAAGCGAACGCAAAGACAACAAGTCCCGCCAGAGCTAAGCCAGCGATAAACGCACGCGCACCAATGGATCGAACCCACGACATGAGAAGTGCTTAAATTTTCAACGAATTAGGGACATAAGTCCGCCCAAAAAACCTTCTCTTGATTACCAACGTTTACACCAGTGAAGTCAACGATTTGCCCTCAACTCAGACGAAGGTTGCAGCTCTCAGTGGCCGTCGAAACAGCGACAATTTGTCCCGCGCCCAGGCAGTGGGACAAATTGCCCGTAACGTTTCGCAACGTCACCTTCCAAGTCGTTGATTCCTAAGACCCGCGCGGTTCCCCTTTGGACCAGCACCTGCACATATACAGGTCACTTGGGGTGAGGTTACTCGCACCATGGGGATTGAGTGGGGGATTTCATGAAGAAACTTGTGCTTCTATTTCTGATCGTCAGCGTTACTCTGGCCTACGCTGACGATTCAAAAATTTCGCCGGAACTTCGCAATCAGCCTGCCACCCAGCAGACACAGGTAATCGTCCAATACGCGCCTGGGACGCAGGTCAACTGCAGCGGCCTCCTCGGACTCGTGGGCTGCCTTGTCAATGACATTCTGAAGCTCGGTGGCACGATCCTCAGCCAGGTGCCGATCATCAACGGCGTAGTCGCTCTGCTCGATGGCAATGGCATTCAGAGTCTCTCCAGCCAGTCGAACGTCGTATACATCAGTCCGGACCGCCCGTTGAAGCCAACACTCAGCAATGCCGCCTCTGCAGTGAACGCAGAATTCGCCTGGCAGTCAAACTATACCGGTGCTGGCATCGGGATAGCGTTGATCGACAGCGGCGTAGCCAGCCATCCCGATCTGAATCTGGGGGCTGTGCCGCTCTCGCGAGTGGTTTATCAGCAATCTTTCGTGCCGGGAAATTCCAGCGCCAGTGACCAATACGGTCACGGTACGCACATCGCAGGCCTGATCGCCGGCGACGGCCTCAACTCAACCGGCCCGATCTATACCAAGACCTTCAAAGGAATCGCTCCCGGCGCAAACATCGTCAGCCTGCGAGTGCTTGACGCCAATGGCGCTTCCACCGACAGCGCGGTGATCGCCGCAATCGCGCGCGCCATCTCTCTGAAATCAACCTACAACATCCGGGTGATCAACCTTTCGCTCGGCCGCGCCGTATATGAAACGTACAAACTTGACCCACTCTGCCAGGCCGTCGAGCGCGCTTGGAAAAACGGCATCGTGGTGGTGGTGGCTGCCGGCAACAACGGACGCTATCAGGCCACGAACGGTTACGGCACCGTCACCTCGCCAGGTAACGACCCCTATGTGCTCACCGTCGGCGCAATGAAGACAATGGGCACGCCCCAGCGCACGGATGATCTCGTCGCCAGCTACAGCTCCAAGGGTCCGACAGTCGTTGACGCGTTCGTGAAGCCCGATCTCGTCGCGCCCGGCAACCTGCTGGTATCGCTGGCCGCGCCCAACTCGACCCTCTACACGCAAAATCCCGCCAATCGCGTGCCCAACAACTATTACATATACGGTGGAAATACTTCTTCCTCCACCACCTATTTCACGCTGAGCGGCACCAGTATGGCCACAGGCGTGGTCAGCGGAGTCGTCGCCGATCTATTGCAAAAATATCCGTCCCTCACGCCCGATCAAGTGAAGGCGCGCCTGATGAAGACAGCGTGGAAGTCTTTGCCGCTCTACAGCAGCACCACCGACCCAACCACCGGCATCACTTACACTGACCAATCTGACGTCTTCACCGTCGGTGCTGGCTACATCGATCTCGAAGCCGCTCTTATCAATACCGATGTCGCCAAAGGAACGGCGATGTCTCCATTCGCTACTTTTAATTCGACCACGAACCAGGTCACCTTGAAGGACGACGGCTCCGCCGTGTGGAACACATCTTCGACCTGGTCAAACGCCGCCGTCTGGGGCTCCTCGCAATTTGTGCCAACATCGTCGAGCGCCTACTCGTCGAGCAGCACACTCTACGGCAGCAACGTGCTCTGGGGTTCGCAAGAACCATGGGGCACCAACGTCCTCTGGGGATCGAACGCGCCCGCAGGCAGCAACGTGCTCTGGGGCAGCAATGTCTTGTGGGGTAGCAATGTCTTGTGGGGCAGCAATGTCTTGTGGGGCAGCAACGCGAACGGCGGCGAGAAATAGAATCCACCACCTGCATGACTCGGGGCCGCGATCACCTCGCGGCCCTTCTTCTTTTCCGCAACATGAAACGTAACTACGAATTACCGCTGACGACTCCATAGGTGACGTGGCTGCGCCACTGTCCCGCAATGGATTCTTCCCCAGAACGGAACAACCGCAGAAGCAGCTGTAATCCTGAAGGGCCGTTTCGCGTGGCATGCGCTGGGACCGTGGCGTAAGGTCAAACTTGCGGCTCTTCTTGCAAGTTTCTTGATCTCCGTTCGGGGTACGACCTCTTCATGAAGCAAATCCCCGCAGATTGCTTTGAGTGGCACATCTTTGAAAATCCCGGTCCGGTCATAGGGTCCCGCGTTCATCCGTCGATGCGCATGGGACCCTTCGCAACCGAACAGGAGTGCCGCACCGTTCTGGATACCCTGAAGGCGGTCCCCACATTCCGTGACACTACGCTCGAGGTACGAAAGACAGTTCGGTTACGCGAGAAACGGATAAAGATCCGACTCGCCGTGCGCGTTTCGCTGCTGGCCCGTCCTGATGTCAGCTGGGATGCCCATACGGTCGATATCTCCAGTCGCGGCGCGCGACTCGCCAACTCCGGCGACCGCGTGAAGCTCGGGGAATTTCTCGACGTCCGCTACGCACCGCGCGAGGCCATTTTTCGCGTGGTGTGGATCGGCCTCCCGGGTACGCCGACTGAGGGCAATGTCGGGCTCGAATGTTTGAGCCCCGAGACCAACATCTGGGATCTCGACCTCTCTACGCGGACGGATGACGAGCCTCTCATGGAGGAGATCGTCGTCGCCCACAACGTTCAGCGCCGGCTCTTCCCTGGACACAAGCCGCCATTGAAGACGCTCGACTATTCCGGCAAATGCGTTCAGGCGCGCACGGTGGGGGGAGACTACTATGACTTTCTCGACCTGGGATCCGAGCGCGTCGGTTTCGTTCTGGCCGACGTTGCCGGAAAAGGCGTGGCAGCCGCGCTGCTGATGGCCAACCTCCAGGGTAGCCTTCACAACCGTGCTGAAGTCGGCGCCAGCGATCTTCCCGCTATTCTGGCGGCCATCAATGGCCATCTTTACGAGCACACAGAAGCTAATCGCTATGCCACGGTTTTCTTCGGATGCTACGACGACCATACTCACTGCCTGGCGTACGTGAACTGCGGGCACATTCCTGCGCTGCTGCTTCGGAAGTGTGGAGAGGTTGAGCGCCTGGAAGCGACGGCCACGGTTCTCGGCCTGTTCGGGAGCTGGGATTGTTCGGTCCGGGAAACTCACCTGCAAACCGGGGATGTGCTCAGTATGTTCACCGATGGCGTGACCGAAGCTACTTCTTCAAGTTCGGTGAATCAGGCGTTCTCGCTGTACTGCGCCAGACGCGCGCGCTCGAGACGGATAAGATCTTGTATAAAATCGAGCAGGCGGTGGAGGAATTCAGGTCAAGCGAGTATCCGCAGGACGATCTGACGGTGCTGGTCGCTCGCGCGCACTGAAGAAGGTAAGAGCAAACCGAAAAGAAACAGCCCGGAGACCCTTATTGCTGCTGGGCCGCCGCCGGTGCGAAGTATCCCTTGCGTGCCCGCACTTGCAGGTCTTTCTTCAGCGAGGAAATTTCGATAGTGCGGTAACGCCCGTCGGCGTCAAAATCGGCCGGCTTGTACGACACGATGTACTGGCTGCGCAACTCGTCTTCGATCGCCGCGAATGAGTGCGTGATGTCCTTCATCTTGAACGGGAAGAACGCCCGCCCGCCGGTAGCTTCCGCCAGCTGCTGAAGGACTCTGTCGCCGCGCATGACCAGGCCGCTGTCATCGGTCGAGATCGCGTAAATGATGACTTCCGCCCGCTGCGCCATCTCGATCGCCTGCGCCTTGGTGACTTCACTCTGATTGTCTTCGCCGTCACTGACGATGATGATGGCTTTTCTCACCGGACGCTCTGGATGGTCCTTCAGCAACTTGTCTTTGCAGGCGCGGTAAACGGCATCGTATAGCGCTGTGCCTCCGCCATTATGCAAGCTATGGATCCCTTTCGAGAGAAGGGCAGTGCTGTCCGTGAAGTCTTGTGTCAACTGCGAGTGACTGTTGAAGGCCATAACAAAGGCCTTGTCGAAATGTGCACGCACCGTGTGTTCTAGAAAACTGCTGGCCGCGCTTTGCTCAAAATCGAAGCGGCTGTCCACCGATCCGCTGACGTCGATCAACAATCCCATGTGAAGCGGAAGATCGGTTTCGCGACGGAAATTCAGGATGGCCTGCGGTGGCTTGTGATCGTCGAGAATGCTGAAATCATTCTGATTCAAATCGCGGACAAACTTTCCGTGCTTGTCAGTCGCGATGAATAACACGTTGACCTCGTTCACGCGAGCGTGCAACGTGATCATCGAGTTCTGTGGTTCGTCCGCAGCGCTGGCCGTCGCGTTCGACGCGTTCAGAGTAGGTACGCCGGAGATGTAGGCAGACTGGGCGCGTAACGGGGCGGCTCCTGCGAGGGTTGCCAGGAAAAGGGTAAAAAAACGAGAATTCCAATTAGTGTACTTCATGCCCGGGGAATCCAAATTTTTCACTGTAAAACGCGTCCCAACACACTCCCAAGCTATAAGATGCACGCCAGGGGCCGAAATCAGGACCTTACTGCACTTGCCTTCTGATTGAATCTAGGGGCGCCCCGGCAAAAGGCCAAGTTACAAAAGGAGCACACGTTTGGTCATGGCACAAAACATGCAATCCAAATGACTTGCACGATCTCGGTTCGCGCACAGGGGTTGCTGTTGCGAGTGCGGGAGCTATGATAGTCGCACAGTCGTCAAGTTTTTCCTTAAAATCTGTTTTGCGGAGGGCTCATGAAGAAACTTGTCGTGTGTTTCGCAGTGGTACTCATCTCGTCTGTGGCGGCGTTTGCGGCCAACGACGAACGCGAAAAAGACCGCGTCAAGGATGCAGGGGAAGTGCTGAAAGAAGTTTTGAATATCCCGGACAACATTCCTCAGGACCTTCTCGACAAGGCCGAATGCGTGGTGGTTCTGCCCTCGGTAAAGAAGGGAGCCTTCGGAGTCGGTGGCAGCTATGGACGCGGCGTGATGATCTGCCGCAGTGGCGAGCACTACAAAGGAAAATGGGGCGCACCCGCGCTATATGCTCTCGAAGGCGTGAGCATTGGATTTCAGCTGGGAGGCCAGGCTACAGATTTCGTGCTGCTGGTGATGAATCCCAAAGGTGCCCAATCGCTGTTGTACAGCAAAGTGAAGCTCGGCGCTGATGCTTCCGCGGCCGCCGGTCCCAAAGGCCGGACAGCAGAAGGTGCGACCGACATCGTTATGCAGGCCGAAATTCTCTCCTATTCGCGCAACAAGGGCTTGTTCGCCGGTGTGTCCCTGGAAGGCTCGACGCTGCGCTCCGACGGCAGCGCAAACGA
>QIAL01000147.1:14695-22415 GCA_003225535.1 Acidobacteriota bacterium
CTCATCCGTTGTGGCTGGGCGAAAGGCGAGCGCTATACCCAGTATCACGATGAAGAATGGGGCGTGCCGGTGCACGATGACCGCACGCTCTTTGAATTTCTCATCCTCGAAGGCGCCCAGGCGGGACTGAGTTGGAGCACGATTCTCAACAAACGTGAGAATTACCGGCGGGCCTTCAACGGATTCGATCCCCGGCGCGTGGCGCGATATGACAGCCGAAGAATAAAGAAGCTGCTGGCGGATCCGGGAATCGTTCGCAACAGGCTGAAGGTTGCCTCGGCAATTGGGAATGCAAAAGCGTTTCTGCGCGTGCAGGACGAGTTCGGCACCTTCGACCGCTACATCTGGCAGTTCGTCGGAGGCAAGCCGCTCATCAATAAGCGGAAATCCTTGCGCCAAGTTCCCGCGCGAACTCCCGAATCCGATGCCATGAGCAAGGATCTGCAACGCCGCGGCTTCAAGTTTGTCGGATCAACCATCTGCTACGCCTTCATGCAGGCCGTCGGAATGGTGAACGATCACGTGCTGGATTGCTTCCGCTACAAGCTTGTGTAGGGGCGGACGCCTCGTCCGCCTCGCGGAGCGAAGCGACGCGCTCGTAAGACAAAACCTTCATCGGTGGCAGGCGGTTCTCTTCGCGACCGGCAGTTCATATTGCGCGTTGGAAGCAACCCCGGACGAATGCGTCCGCGGCTACATGATTTGCGCAAGTCTTCAGCGGGGCGCTGCCAGGGCGCCCGCCGTCAGGTACACAGCCACCAACCCCAACAACAGCACGGCGCTTTCCACCCGCGTCGACCAGACGTGGAGGGCGTCGAACTGAACGCGCTGCGGATCAGTCAGCGGGACCGCAGCGAAATCTCCGACCGACGCGCGCAGCGTGTCCATGCGCGGGATGATCCAGAACTGTGAGAACAACGTAAGGGCCAGCATCAGGCAAATCAGGATGTGTCGCATTGCAAAGATGTGCGCGGTTCCTTGCGTGAGATAGCTGTGGAGGAGAGAAGCAAGTAAGAAGACGATACCGGCGATGATGGCGATCCAGTGGAGTTTGCCGAGCGCGCGTCCAACGACGTTGCCGGCCAGATGCGTGTTGGGCAAAATTTGAAAGGCCGTCGGCGCGAGCACGAAAGCGAAAAAGATGAGACCGCCGATCCAGACCACGAGCGAGAGCAGCATCAAGAAGCGGAGGAAGGACATGGCGGGAGAATTATAGCCATGTATGACATTCGGTGCTTAGCAATCCCGTTGGAAAGCGTGAGAGTCCATAGAGGAGCTTCGTCATTCCGCCCGAAGGGAGGAATCTGCTTCCTGCCGGCATCGGTTGGGCGGCTTGCGACCGCAGATTCCTCGCGGCTTCGCCGCTGGGAATGACAGGGCTAGACCGGCACAGCCACGTTCTCAACGATCTCTTTCAGCACCTGGTCCGACTGCTCGGACTTCTTCAGCGTCGAAGCGTAGAGATTATTGACGACCACGCGGTGGGCGAAGACTGGCACAACTAGCGGCTTGAAATCCTCAGGAATGCAGAACGTGCGGCCTTCCAGGAAAGCCATCGCCTGAGCGGCGCGGTAGAGGGCCTGCGATCCCCGCGGGGAAACGCCCAGGGATAGGAACTCTGACTCACGCGTGCGGCGCACGATTTCCAGGGCGTAACTTACCAGGGAATCGTCGACGCGTATGTTCTTCACCGCCTGCTGCATCTCGAGCATGTCGGCTCCGGTCAAAACAGGATGAAGAGAATTCAGGTGCGCCACGCCCGCTTCCGAGCGCAGGATCTGGCGTTCGGCCTGAGGGTCGGGATATCCCATGCGCACACGCATCAGGAAGCGGTCTAGTTGGGACTCGGGCAGCGGATATGTTCCGTGATGCTCCACCGGATTTTGTGTTGCGATGACCAGAAACGGTTGCGGCAACTCGTGGGAATGCGCATCCACGGTGACTTGCCCTTCATTCATCGCTTCAAGCAGCGCGGATTGAGTCTTCGGCGTGGTGCGGTTGATCTCATCCGCAAGCAGAACGTTGGTGAACACCGGGCCGCGTTTGAATTCGAATGCTTGCTCGGCGGCGGAATACACCGAAATACCCAGCACATCGGAGGGCAGCATGTCGCTGGTGAACTGCACCCGCTGAAATGTGCAATCGATAGCGCGGGCCAGAGCCTGTCCGAGCGTGGTCTTGCCGACTCCCGGGACTCCTTCGATGAGCAGGTGCCCGCGGGCGAAGATGCTGACCAGCGCGAGGCGGACGACATCGTCTTTACCGCGAATCACGCGGCGCAGAGCTTTTTCCAGTTCGACAGCCTTGGTAGACACAGCGATGGCGATCTCGGGCGACATTCTTTCAATTCTACTATTTGCGTCGGAGGCGTCAGTGTTACCTACGTCACAGCTTTGAGCCATGAGCTATGAGCGATGAGCTCCAAACCCCAATGCAGAACGGCTAGGCTACCTCAGCTTGCACAGAGTATTTAGGCCGTCAGAACGGAAGCGAGACAGCTCGCTCGTGGCTCATACTCACACCGCCCCTTGCTCCCTGCTCGCCGCTCGCTACTGCGTATACTCCGCCGGCCTTCCCGTCAGCCGTTCAATTCGCTTCTCGATCGGCGGGTGCGTAGAGAAAAGGTTCGCGAACATCCCGGCGTTTACCCCAAGGAATGGTTGAATGATGAACAAGTGCGCGGTTGACGGGCTCGCTTGCAGCGGGATGCGCCGGGCGTATGCGTCGATTTTCCTCAAGGCGCTGGCCAACGCGTACGGATTTCCAGTCAGGTGTGCACCGGTAGCATCGGCCTGATATTCCCGCGAACGCGAAACCGCAAGCTGAATCAGGGTTGCGGCTATCGGGGCGACGATCAGCATGAACAATGCCCCCAGGCCTCCGCCATCGCGGCGGTCGCGATCACCGCCGTATCCGCCGAAAATCATCGCCCAGCGGCCCATGCTGGCAATCATTGTGATTGCGCCTGCAATCGTTGCCGCAACAGAGCTAATCAGGATGTCGCGGTTGCTTACGTGGCCGAGTTCATGCGCGAGCACGCCTTCCAGTTCCTCGTCGTTCAGCAGTTGCAGGATTCCGCGGGTCGCGGCGACCGATGCGTGCTGCGGGTTTCGTCCAGTGGCGAAGGCATTGGGCGAGTCCGTCGGGATCACATAGATCTTCGGCATCGGAATGCCCATTTTCTGGGAGAGGCGCTCAACGACCGCATAGACGCGTGGCAGATCTTCCCGCGACGCGGGTTGCGCGCGATACATGGAGAGTGCAATTTTGTCGGAATAGAAATACGAGACGAAGTTCATGACGACGGCAAAAGCCAGCGCAATGAACATTCCATTCTGTCCGCCGAACGCGCGTCCGATGGCCATCAGCAGCAGCGTCAGTGCAGTCAGAAGGAATGCGGTCTTGAACGTGTTTCCCATAGACTCCTTAACCTACATTGATTGGATGTCGCCTGCCCGGGTGAGATGCATATGCTCCATTTCTGGCGAATTTCGGTGTTGGGAGGTACTTCCCGTCCTCCTCCTGTCTATTTGAATCAGCAACTTAGCGTCGCGAACGCCAGTGCTATGTTTCGCGTACGGGCATAGCGCATACCGCACCTTCGGTAAAATTCTCGCCTTCAATTCCGAAGGCGTGATCGAAGCGGGCCCGGTAGTTTTCCCAGGCGACGGCAGATGTCAGCTCCACCAGCTGTGCCTCGGAGAATCGTTCCCGCAAACGCGCGAATAACGCATCCGGAACTTCCACCGGAGTTCGCGTCATCGCGTCCGCGTACTCGAGCACCAGCCGCTCCAAGTCAGAGAAGTTGAAATCGGTTCGATAACGATTGAGGTTTGCGATTTGTTCGGCCGTGATCCCGCTCTCTCTGCCGACGGCAGAGCCGATGTCAATTCAAAACGGGCAACCGACCAGCGTTGCCACTCGTAGCTGGGCGAGCCCTTTAAGCTTGACGTCCACCAACTTGCTGCTCATCTGAGATTGCTCCATCTGCAGATATCCCCAGAAGATCTTGCCGTGATGAGCAGTGACCTGTACCGGCATGATGACGCGGCCGAGCCTGCGACGAGTCAACCAATAGACCAGACCTACGAACAGGCGACGGATAGGACCGCCCTGATTGCTGGTCGCCCCATTAATGCGTGCCATTACGCGCTCCTCACCGTATGTTGATTCACTGCGGCTTGGGAGGGTTCATCTCGTCGTGGAGTTTCTTGAGAAGCTGGGCGCGCTGTTCCGTGCTGAGCTCGCGCTTCAACTCCTCGAGCGCCAAGGCCACGATGTGATAATGGTGAGCCCCCGCGAATTTGGGATCCATGGTGATGTCGAGCCACAGCTTGTGCATGAGTTCAACGTCTTGCGGACGCATGCGGGGAGAATGGGGTCCCAGCGAATATTCGCGAACTGTGCCATCGGGTGCACAGACTTCGAGTGCCAGGCGCGGACGCGGCTCCGCGAGACGTTCCCATGCGTCACCGGTCAGCTTGGCTTGCTCGTCAGAGGTGAGCTTGTTGGAAAGCCCGCAGACCACGCGGCTGGAATCCAGACGCTGCGCGGTCACCATGATGGCTTCGAATACGTCGGTCGCCGGCACAACCAGCAGGTGGATCGGCTTCCCTTCCTTCTCGGCCACGGCCACAGCTGCCGTGAACAGTTCCTGCTCGTAATGGTCGAATACCTGGCTGGCTTCAAAAACAGAGCTGCCGCTGAAACTGTGTTCGCGATGGTAGAGACGCGCGCTCATTACCACCACGTCCTGTTTGTTCGTATTCGTGTGACTCAAGATGTGGCGCAGATAGTACAGATTGCGTGGATCGCGCACCGCGACCAGCACGTTTCCGGGCCGTACGCCCATCGCTCCGCTACCCAGTTCCTGGTTGCCGTATACGCGGAACTGGTCCAGGCTCTCGGGCTTGCCTTGCCGCTCGCGCGCAACCCGGCGCTCGGAATAGGTGAAAATCACGAAGAACAGAGCGCTAAACGCTATGCCGCCAATCGTTGCCTGTTTCTTGGTCAAGAGGTTCACGATTGCGGTCGTGAACAAGACGGCGGAAACGATGATTACGCCAACCGGTATCTCACGCTCCCCGATGTTGATGTTGCCGGGAACTTTCCATAGGCGGCCACCGGGCTCCTTGTGGCGCAGCACCAGGACCGCGAGCGACATCATGGCGAAGCTCCAGATGACGCCGAACGCATAAAGGCCTGCGAGAGTGAATACGTTGCCTCTGGTAAGAATGATCGTGAGCAACTGCAGGCCGACAATGAGATTGATGATGCGGTAACTGGTGCCAAAGCGGGGATGGGGCTTTTGGAAAGCAGAGGTCAACACCCCGTCTTCGGCAACACGGTTCAGAACACCGTTGGCGCCCACGATCGAAGTGTTTTGAGCACCCGACAGAATCAGCACGCCTACCAAAACCACGAATCCGTGAAATGCCAGTCTCGCCCACTCAGGTCCAACCAGGAAAACTGCGATCCCGCCGATCAGGTTTCCAAAATAATGCTGCCTGACACCATCGGGAATGATCATCACCGCAAAAAACGACACCAGCGAAGTGAACAGCAGGCTGTAGATGAATATGACCAGTCCGGTCTTTTCCAGGTTCTTAAGCTTGGGGTGAGCAATCTCGCGGTTGACCTGAGCCAGGGTTTCCTCGCCGCTCATAGCCAAGACCGAGTGCCCGAAGCCCACGAAGACGATAATGAAAGTCAGCAGAGCTGATCCAGTTGCAAGGTGCGGAATCGAAGTATTGGCCAGCCATCCCAGAGATTCGGCGTTCAGCGGGACGATCCCCGGCCGGAACGGGCTGGGGGGTATCTGAATCGGGACGCGCATCACGGTGATCGTGCACCAAATGATCAGAATCACGACCATGACCGTCGTGATGATCATGATCTGCACGGCTTTCTGGCTCGACTCGTGAATTCCCTGAGTGTTCTTCCGCCAGAAATAAATCGCTACGAGCGCACCGAATGAGGCGGCGAACGCATTCTCGGGGAAACGAGAGAATGGATGCCCCATGTAGCGGGCGACATCTTCAATAAAGCCGGCTAGATATTGTCCGGCGACGACGGCACTTATCGGTCCGGTGAGGACGTAGTCGAAGAGAAGCGCGGAAACCGAGAACTTGGCGAGCGTACCTCCCATGGCCTCTTTCACGACCCGGTAGACACCTCCGCGCGTGAACATACTGCTGGACTCGATATAGAGAGCCCGGACCGCATAGCTGAACAGCATCACCGCCAAGATGAACCAGGGGGCACTCTTGCCGATGACTTTTTCGGCGTCGCCGCCCGCGTAATAGGCGGAGGAGGCAAGGTCGGAAAGGACGATGGCTGCCGCGCGCCAGAAGGAGATGAAGGTCAACATCACCGTGGTGGCGACAAAGACCTTGACTACCGGTTTAGTTCCTTCTGAGGATGTTGCCATGCGTTGAAACGGGTCTGTAAGGCTTCAGCGGTAAACTTAGAAGATAGCACAGGCCGTGGGCGCACAACGCCCTGCCCGTTAGCTTTCAATTATTTGCAGAAATCACTTTCCCTTTTGTTCTGCGATCCACTTGTCGGTTCGGGCATCGAGGACATCGAGCGGTAACGTCCCCCCGTTCAGCATTTCATCATGGAACTTTCTGAGATCGAATTTCGGGCCCAGCTCTTTCTGAGCGCGCTCGCGTAATTCCCGGAACTTCAGCTGACCCAGTTTGTAACTGAGTGCCTGGGCCGGCCACGAGATATACCGGTCGGTCTCACTCTGAATGGTGGGTTCATCGACCGCGCCGGACTTGCGGAAGAATTCCACCACCTGATCGCGGCTCCATCCCTTGGCGTGAATGCCGGTATCAACCACCAGTCGTACTGCGCGGAAGAGTTCCGAGGACAACCTGCCATAGTCCGAAGCTGGATCCTGGTAAAAGCCAACTTCTTTTCCCAGTTGCTCGGCATAGAGAGCCCAACCCTCCACATAGGCGTTGAAGCCCAGGCCGTGTTGACGGAACTTCGGAAGGTCGGTGAGTTGCTGTTGGACCGACAACTGCATGTGATGGCCGGGAACCCCTTCGTGATAGGCAATCGCCTCATCATCGATTAGCGAGCGATGGGCAAAATCAGAGGTAGCCACGACCACGCGCCCCGGCCGCTTGCCGTCGGGCGTCCCGGTCATGTAGTGAGTCGCCGCGGCCGCCTGGAAATCCGGAATGGCTTCCACGGTAACCGGCGACTTGGGAAGCAATGTGAACAATTCCGGCAGCTTCGCTTGCATCTGCGAGATGTAATGACGGAAATCGTCGAGAATCTGCTCGGCCGAGGTCGGAATGTATTTAGGGTTGGTCTTTAGCGACGCGCGGAAGGACGCCAGGTCGGCAAAGCCTTCCTTTTTCGCGATGGCCGTCATCTCCGCTTCGATCCGGTCAATCTCGCGCAGGCCAAGCTGATGAATTTCCTCCGGCGACATATGCGTCGTGGTCCGCGCATAAATATCGTGTTCATAACGCTTCTGCCCATCTGCCAAAGACGTGATCGAGAGCGTCGTGCGTCCCAGTGGCGCATACTCAGTCCGGATGAACTCGGCGAATTTTTTGTATGCGGGGAGGACGTCGGTAGTGACGGCATCCGTGATCTGCTGCGTCAGTCGCTTCTGATCTTCCGCCGGAATTTCGGCAGGATATTTCTTCGTGGGCTTCAGGAACGGATCGGCCGTGACAATGCCCTCGCATTGAGCCGG
>QIAL01000148.1:0-1082 GCA_003225535.1 Acidobacteriota bacterium
GACGGGTGATGTCCTTGTTGTCGTAGAGCGAAAAGCCTAGTCCGAAGGTCGCCAGTAGCGAGTTCTTAAAGTACGAATATCGGTAAAACGCCTTGGCACCATTGCCGAGGTTGTAGTCCAGCTTGCCGATCAGGTTATCCTCGATGAAAGGGGAGCTAAAACCCTGACCAACGCTGGCATAGGGCGTTCCCACCAAGACCACCGGCGCAAAGGACGCTTGTCTGGTACGCTCTCCATCGCCAAAGAAGAACAACTTGTTCTTAATGATCGGTCCGCCCAGGCGGGCGCCGTACTGGCTGCGCTGGTTGTAAAAGTCGTTGCCTCCGGGCGCGGCCGCACCCATAGAGTGATCGCGGAAGAATCCGAATGCTTCGCCATGGAGCGCGTTGGTCCCGGAGCGGGTAGTTACATTGATCGCGCCTGAAGAAGTGAGATCCTGCGATAAATCCAGCGACGATTGGCTGAGCTGGAACTCATCGATGGCACTGGCGGGAACATCTGCTGTAGTCGTTCCCACAGTCTCGTCGCTGACGTCGACACCATCTACATTAATGCGCGCCGTGCGCCCGAAGCGTCCGCCGAAGGAGATGGACGAATAGCCCGCTTTGGTGGGATCGAAGTTCTGGCCATCCTGAATCTGAACGCCCGGCTCGAGCTGCGCCAAGTCAAGGAAGTTGCGGCCATTCACAGGGAGGTTTTCGATCTGCGCAGAGGTGAGAACCCCTTGTACGATCGCCTGTTCAGTATTCACCTGGACTACCGACCCCTGGACCTCAACAATGGTGCTTTCTTGGCCGACAATCAAGTTCGCGTTCACAGTCGCCGTGTTGCCGACCTGTACCGTGACCTGTTGGCTCACCGTGCTAAAGCCCTTTGCCGAAATCTGCACCTTGTAGTTGCCCGGCGAGAGCGGACCGGAACCGAACGCTCCGGCAGCGTTGCTTGTAAGCTCTGTCTTTTGGCCGGTTGAGATACTGGTGATGAGAACCTTCGCGTTGCTGACAACCGCCCCAGTCGGGTCGGTCACAGTACCGACGATACTCCCAGTGCTGAGGGTGGTCTGAGACATCAGAGTTAAAGAG
>QIAL01000148.1:1118-12603 GCA_003225535.1 Acidobacteriota bacterium
GCTCTACTCACACGAAATCGCCGGGAAGGCCAGCCGGAAGCTTGAACTGCTGCGTGAATTTAACGTGTGCAGCAACCCCAAAACCTAGCGTCATGCGCCCACAGGCATGAGCCTTGATCCACCAACTAAAAAACGCACAAACAATACTCGCAGTACAGCACACAATGCAACTTGAAATCCAAACAATGCTAATAACAAACACTTTGTTATCAGCGTTTAAGGTTGAACTTGAGCCTTCTTGAGTACTAAATTCTGTAGAATCCAAGACTTGGATCTATGACATTCGGTAGGCAATACTCAGTGAAGCACCGCAGTTCAGCGACGAGCGAGACTGGTTTCAGTGACGCTTCCGGCTCGGTCGTGCCACCACTTCCCCCGGTGCCAGCACGCGCCGGACGATGGGTGTGTTCAGCTTGTACTTGCGCTCGCTGACGTTGCCAGCATCGTTCTGCACTCGGAGGATGAAGACGGGCAGGGTGCCTTCCTTGTCGAAGGTCTCCTGGCTGACGGTTACGGGCAGGACTCCGTCAAGACCGTGCTCGCGGTAGGCGGTTTCGTAGCGGTGCTTGCGGACGTTCCAGGTGAAGACGCGGATCTGGTCGTAATCGTAAGCCGAACCGTCATGCGGTTCGGTGATCACACAGAGGTATTGCGAGACCTTCTTGTCTCCATCCTGCACTTGATTCAGTACAAAGAAGGCGACGAAGCGCTGGCCCTCGGCGTACTGCGCGACATCTAGCGGGACATCAACATCGACCATGCGGGAGAGCACCCATCCCACGCGGCCTTGATCGTCGCGCACCAGCCACCAGTCCTCGAGCGCCGGACCTGCGGCAGCCTTGGCGCCCGGTTTCGTGGCAACCGGCCTGGCGGCCGGGGGAGCGCTGGTCTGCTTCTCGGCGACGGCGCGCTTCAGAATGCTCACCTTCGCGCCCATCGCGAGCTGGTAGAGATGCTCCGACTCGCGTCCGGGAGTGATATGAAGGTTGGTTTCGTTGCGTAAAACGCCCGGAGCCTGTACCGGAGCGTTCAGGTTCTCCTGGGTCAGTTTCTGCAGGCCGTCGAAGGTCTTCTGATCTACCAGGTACCGCTGCTCGACCCAGCCCTCAATGCCGCTGGCGGTGCGCACGCGGGCGAATCGCTTCTCGCGGTCGACAATCTCGACCCGCTCTCCATTTTTTACGGTGCCGACGCGGTTATAGATCGCGGCCACCTGGTCTCGCAGGGTTGCCTGCGGCGCGGAAACATAGGCCACTTCGAGCACACGATGGCGGTTTCGACAAGCTGCCAGCGCCACCATGGCAAAGGCGAGAACAACCAGCCATTTCGTCCGCGATGGACCCATCCAACTCATAAGCTGAACACCCGGGAACATTTCACTATAGCGCGTTGGCAGGCAACGCATAGCTACACGAAGGTTTACGCCTGTTGCTCCCCCTCCTATTGTCCTGTAGGTGGGAGACAACGGCACTCCGGCTCGGTTACCATAGATTTGCGGTTTGGCTGGCAACGGCAGGTTGCCGCAAGCTCGCTTTCGGCGTCTAAGTAAATGGGGGTACGGCGTCGAATCCATCAGCCTTGAAATGAAGAAAATTATCTTATGAGCAAAACCTGGAATCGTTTCGCGTTGTTAACGTTCACTTCGATCTTTCTGGCGATCGCGAGCTTGTGTGCCGCCGCGCAGGATACCGTGGACACCGTTCTGCGCCCACCCAAGGGAGCGCAACTCGCTATCGTTATTTTCGAAGATTTGGAGTGCCCGATGTGCCGGCGGACTGCGCCGCTGGTGGAGCAGGCGTCGAAGACCTACAAGATTCCAGTTGTGCGCCATGACTTTCCGCTGCCCATGCATCCGTGGTCGTATCAGGCGGCCGTGATCGCACGCTACTTTGACACGCATTCCAAGGCGCTGGGCAACGAGTTCCGCGACTACATTTTCGAGAACCAGCTCGAAGTCAACCTACAGAACCTGCGCTCGTTCGCCGAGAAGTTTGCGGCGGCCCACAAAGTCGATCTGCCCTTCGTCATCGATCCCAGCGGCAAGCTGGCGGCACAGGTGAATGCCGACCGCGACCTGGGCAAAGCCATCAAGCTCGACCACACTCCGACGGTGTACATCGTCAGCAGCCGAAATCCTAGCAAGCCCTACGTCGAGGTGAAGGACAACAACCAGCTCTACTCGACCATTGACGCAATGATGAAGGAGTAGTGCGCGTCAGAGCTTGAATACTTGTGTGGGGACGGGCGCCTCACCCTCCAGCCGAGCATAGCGAGGCGCAAGCGAGCCACGGATCGAGCCCCGAAAAATTTCTTGCCACTGATTAACGCGGATTCACGCGGATAAATCCTGAGATTAACCCGCTTGAAGCGGACCGGAATGCCAGCCCTCAGCGAGGTTGCGAGACGGTAGCGCGGGGAATTATCATCGCCTGCCGTTCCGATTTCCGAGGCTAACCGAAATGCATCTGAGTCTGCTCCGAAGCACGCCGACCGCAGTCATTTTTCTGGTCGCTCTATCAGCGTTCGCACAGCAGTCTTCTCAAGCCCCTTCCATTCCCAGCACCGGCTTCGCGGGGCTCGATCAATACCGCGCGTCGCGTATCGCCGTATTCACCGACGACTACGGGCAACTGGCGCGTTATCGCGAGGCCAACGCGAAGCTCGGCACCCCGGCCGCAAGCGAGAATCGAGTCGTATTCTTCGGTGATTCGATCACCGACATCTGGAAGCTGGAGAATTATTTCCCCGGCAAGCCCTACGTCAACCGCGGTATCGGCGGGCAGACCACTCCCCAAATGCTGGTGCGGTTCCGGCAGGATGTGATCGATCTGCATCCCAAGCTTGTTGTGATTCTGGCCGGCACTAACGATATTGCAGGAAATACCGGGCCTATGCGGAACGAGGACATCGAGGCCGACTACGCGTCCTTCGCGGAACTGGCGCGCGCAAGCGGCATTCACGTCGTCTATGCATCAATTCTGCCGGTGCACAACTACACAGACCGTTCGAAGGATTTCTTTGCGCAGCGTCCGATGTCGCGAGTGGTCGAACTCAACCAGTGGCTGAAGAATTATTGCGAAAGAAACAATATCGGCTATCTCGACTACTTTTCCGCGGTCGTGGATGACAAGGGCCTTCTGAAGAAAGATCTGGCCGAAGACGGGTTGCATCCGAACGATGCCGGCTTCAAAGTCATGGCGCCGCTAGCTGAGGCGGCAATACAGAAGGCTATGGCCTCATCGAGCTAGCCTCTCACGTTTTCAAAGTCAGTTTCGGTCAACTGTAGACTCCTGACTTTACTTCTCGAGGAACCGCGCAGATGATCCTGCGGTGCAAGTTCACTGTCGAAGACTACGTCGCAGCGTACCGGACCTTCGCGCACAGGGGGGCAAGGCTGTGGATGAGGCGTGTGTGCTTATTTGCTGGAATAGGCTCGCTGCTGTTCGGCGTTTGGCTCACAACCCTGCCCAAGGGTTCTTTCTCGCTCGCGTTGCCGATGTTCCTCATCTCTTTGATGTGGCTGTTCTTCGGGAGGCCGTGGTGGCGATCGGCCGGTCGTCGAGCCTTCTCGAACCGGCCTGAACTTCAGCAAGAGTACGTGGTTCACATTGACGAACAAGGAATTCGTTTTGACGGCCCTATCAGCACTTTCGGCTGGACGTGGCCGGCATTCACCGGGTCTGCAGAAAGCGAGAAAATCTTCCTCGTCTTCGTGTCACGCTTCGCCTTTGCGATACTCCCCAAACGTATCTTCGGCGCCGGAGAGGCTGATCAATTTCGTGAGATTCTCCGCCAAAAGCTTCCAAGGAAATAAGCAATAGCTCTGACCGCGATTTATAATAGAAGTTGAGTTTCCGACCGCCCGAGCCTGCGGGCATACGTGAGGCTGCGGCGGCGAGGGAGAATCGTGGGCGACAGCGCCTTGCGATACTTCCAAGGGTCCCGGTGGAAACGCCGGCGCCTCCCGCGTCCGCGAGGACGCATTGGAAAGGAAACGAGCCTGCCGGAATTTTCCTGCCTGCTTGCCCCTTTCCCGCATCTAGCAATTAGCACTTGGCATTCAGCCATTCGAGCGACGTGCCGTTGCGCGATCCGGCTAAATGCTAATTGCTAAGTGCTAATGGCTGCTCTTCACGATAAATTCGGTCGCGCGATTACCGATCTGCGTATCTCCATCACAGACCGCTGCAACTACAAGTGTGTCTATTGCCGCACCGGAAACGAAGGCGCACTCTACGGAGATCTCCCCTTCTCCGATTATCTGCGCATGGCTCGTGTGCTGGTGGGAATGGGTGTCACCAAGGTTCGTCTCACAGGCGGCGAGCCGCTGCTGCGCAATGGCGTTATAGAGTTCGTGCGCGAGCTTAAAAAGCTGCGGCCAGAGGATGGCGAGCTTGATATCGCTCTAACGACGAACGGGCACCTCCTGGAGGAAATGGCCCAGCCGCTCAAGGACGCGGGCCTGACCCGCGTGACCGTCTCGATGGACGCCGTCGATCCCGACCGCTTCGCGCGCATCACGCGCGTGCCCAACGGCTACGATCATGTGCTGGCGGGAATCCGGGCCGCCCGCCACGCCGGCCTGTGGCCGCTGAAGGTGAATTGCGTTCTCATGCGCGGCTTCAACGAAGACCAGATCATCCCCTTCGGAATGTTCGCCCGCGAAGAGGGCGTGACCGTCCGCTTCATCGAATTCATGCCGCTTGAAGAAGGACGAACCTGGGCGCCCTCCACCGTCGTCTCGCTCGACGAAATTCTGGCGCGCATGGCGGAATACCGCCCGTTAGTCGAGATCCCGCATGCGCGTTCCGAAACCGCGCGCCGTTATCGTTTTGAAGACGGTGTCGGAGAGATTGGGATCATCGCCCCGGTGTCGCATCCCTTCTGCGGACACTGCAGCCGCATTCGCATCACCAGCGACGGCAAGATTCGCACCTGTCTTTTCTCCGGGACTTCATCCTCGGAGTGGTCGCGAAGAAAGAAGAACGGCACCACATCGGAGAACCCGACTTTGTGCCCGCCTCGAGGACCATGGTCCACATCGGCGGCTAGCGGTAGAGACCTAGTTTGCTACGTCTTGCCGTCAGCATTTCAAAGGTGGCCAGAGAGACGTTGCAAGCAACGTCTCTACGATAAGATCGATCTGTGAACGGCAGGAGTTTACTCGCGACTGCAGCGGTTATTTCCCTCCTTATCGCCGTTGCCTCGGCTCAACAGGCCCACCTCGGCTTCGACCGCAATGACTATCCCGGCGACGCCACTCTCAAGACTCTGCGCCAAACGTTTTCCTATACCGGGTACTGGCTCAACAATCCACCCGGAGCGACCTCGAATTCCTGGGCTGGACATCGCGCCGCGGTGGAGTCTGCCGGATTCGGTTTCCTCGTCTTGTTCAACGGACGTCTCTACGCGCAGTTGAAAACCGTCGCCAACGCGCAACGTTTAGGTAAAGCCGACGCCCTCATCGCCGCCTCGTCTGCCCGGCGCGAGGGCTTTCCGCGCGGCACCATAATCTTCCTCGACCAGGAGCAAGGCGGACGCATGCTGCCGGAACAGAAGGCCTACATCTACGCCTGGGTCGATGCCATCATCGCCGCAGGGTTTCGCGCCGGAATTTATTGCTCGGGCATGCGTTCCACCGATGGCGAAAACGCCGTGACCGCGGAAGACATCCACCAGACCGCCGGCTCGCGAGAGATTACTTATTGGGCGACCAACGATGCCTGCCCGCCCTCGCCGGGATGCTCGGTTTCGCTTCCGTCTCTGATCCCGGCGAAAAGTGCGTCGACTTCGCCGAGATCTGGCAGTTCGCGCAATCGCCCCAACGCAAGGATGTCGCCGGTCGATGCACGAATTACAGCCGCGACGGAAACTGCTATCCCCCGGCAACGAATCCGGCCGAGGGCCTTCATGTTGACCTGAACACGGCCACCTCGGCAGATCCCTCTCACGGCCGCACCCACTGACCACCCGGTTTTCCTTCGTGCACCTTCGTGTCCTTTGTGGTAAACGCCTTCATTCTCGGTCTCCTGAATCTTGACGGAGAATTGACGTAACTTTGCGAAAATCTACACCAGCACGCATCGCAGTCCGTCTATACAGTGAGCCTGCGGATGTGCTGGAGGAATATATGAACCGAACGATGGCACTATTGATTTCTCGCGCAGTTCTCATGTTTTCATTGCTAAGCGGTTTCATAGCGGCGCAGACAAAGCAAGTTCTTACCGCGCCGATTCCCACCCAAATCAGCACGGCGAAGAAAGTCTTCATCGCCAACGGAGGAGGCGATGAACCCGGAATCTACGAGACCTTTTTCAACAGAGACGTCGATCGCGCCTATAACCAGTTCTATGCCGCGATGAAGAGCGCAGGCCGCTACGAACTCGTGGGCTCTCCCGCGGAAGCCGATCTACTGTTCGAGATCCGCTTCCTGGTGCACCCTAGCGAGACAAAGGTATTTAAGGGCGACACTCTGGGCCCCACATATGATCCCCAATTTCGCCTGGAGATTCGTGATCCCAGAAGCAACGCCCTTTTATGGGGCTTCACCGAACACATGGAATGGGCCATCTTGCAAGGCAACCGGAACAAGAATTTCGATCAGGCTTCCGCCCGCATCGTGACCGACGTACTAGCCCTCGGAACGCGTGCGCTCGCTGTTGCAACTACGCCTGCAAAACCTTAAGGAAAGAAGGCCAAGTGCGGTAAAATAACGTAAACCTATGGCCGACCGCACCTTTACTCTGGACGAAGCCCAATCGTTGTTACCCGTGCTGGAATCGCTGCTGCGCACGGCGATCAATGCCAAGAAGGTTGTCGATGAAGCTGATGCCGAGCAACAGGCTCTGCAGCACCGCGTCTTTCTCAACGGCGGAATGTTTCTCGACATCGTGCCGCTTGCCCGCCGTAAGGCCGAACGCGCCAAGGCAGAGCAGCGCGTCAAAGATGCTCTCGCGGAAATCGATTCCATCGGCGTGCAGGTGAAAGACCTGAATATCGGTCTTCTCGATTTTCCGTGCGAAGTCGAAGGACAAATCATTCTGCTCTGCTGGAAGCTCGGGGAAAAAGCCATCACCCACTGGCACGGACTCCAGGAGGGATTCGCCGGACGTAAGCCCATCGATCAGCGAATCGCAAAAGCCAAGAAGGTAAATTAGCGAGCCATGAGCAGTGAGCTATGAGCAAATCCAGGTTTGCTCATGGCTCATGGCTCATTGCTCACTAGCTCTCAGTTCTCCGTTTAAGTGCGGTGCTTCACTGATTCTACGGTTGGCCCCTAAACCCTCACATTTCAAACGCTTTCCACCACGAAACATCCTCTGGAATCTTGTGTTTATAGGAGAGGAGCATATATAGGCTGAACAGGACCTCGTGCGGCACAATGAGTCTGCACTGGACTCCTTGGCCGCGGCAGCGATTTCAGGAAGGGCATAACACATGAACCGGTCGATCATTCGTTGGGTGATGTTGGGGGCGGTAATTCTGAGCTTTTCAGTCGCTTCATTCGGGCAGATTGCGGTGGGTATTTCGGTCCGCGTTGGGCCGCCGCCGTTGCCTGTGTACGCGCAGCCGATCTGCCCCGGCCCCGGCTACATCTGGACGCCCGGTTATTGGGGCTGGGACGATGACGACGGCTATTATTGGGTGCCGGGAACATGGGTGGTCGCCCCGATTGGTCTGTTGTGGACTCCTGGCTACTGGGGATGGGGTGGCGGATTCTACGCTTGGCATGCGGGATACTGGGGACCACACGTCGGCTTTTACGGTGGGATTAATTACGGATTCGGCTACGGCGGCGTCGGCTTTGTGGGTGGCGAATGGCGCCGCGGCGCGTTCTATTACAACCGCTCTGTGACGAATGTCAGCGTCACGAATGTGACCAACGTCTACAACCGGACGGTAGTCGTCAACAATCGATCGACGACCAGTTTCAATGGCGGGACGGGTGGCGTACAGGCTCGGCCTACCCATCAAGAGGAACAGTGGGGACGGGAGCGGCACACCGCCCCCCTTAACGTTCAGAGCCAGCACGAGCGCGCGGCCGCGGGGAACCGGGAGAATCTCGCGTCCCAAAATCACGGGCGTCCGGCGATCGCCGCCACATCGCGGCCCGGAGACTTCAGCCGCCATGCGGTGGTTCCGGCCCGAGCGGCCGGTGGCGAATACCACGCGCCCGCCATATCGCCGAAAGAGGCGCGGGTGAACGCGCCTGCTGTCAACCACGGGAACTCGAATGCTGGGCACCGCACGAACACGGGCAACAATAACGGCAATAACAATAAAGCCCGATCCAATGAGGGCTTCCGCCCCTTTACTCCGCCGGCGAAAAACGGACGAAGCAACGAGAATTACAACCGAAATCAGGGCAGCACGAACAATCACGGAAACCAGAACCGATACAACGACAGCCGGCCACCCCAACAGCATCACGAGGCAGCGCCACAACATCACGAGGCAGCGCCGCCACGGCAGGCGCCCCGTTCGGCGCCGCAGCAGCACTCTAGCCCGCCGCCTCAGCACCACGCGCCTCCGCCGGCGCCACATCACGGAAAGGGGTTCTAGAATCCGCAGGAAGGAATGGGGGGACAGCCGCCATCGGCTGTCCGCCGGGCGCAGCCCGGCTTTGGGGGCATGCTGGATAGCTTGAGCTAGAGATGGCTTTGATGAAATTCAAGACCTTGCGGAGCTTTCGCTCCGCGGACAGTCGATGGCGGCTGTCCCCACATTCTCAGTGGTTTTGGCAGTACGCCGAAAATCGTGCAAGGCTCCCTGCAGCCGGCGTTCTATGGCAGTAACGATCCCGGGGTGCTGGCACGGAAGTGTAATTCGAATGAAATTTCTTCTCTGCTACAATTTAGGCACAGGATCGCACCCCCAGCCCCTGAACCGGCGGCCCAAGGAGTCCCAGAAAACATGTCTGCAAAGAAATTGAAACTGATCGGCTCCTTCGCCGTGATTCTCGGCCTGGCCTTCGCAGTGAGCTGCAAGGGGTTCTTCGTAAATCCGACGGTTAGCAGCATCACCGTTGGCCCATCCAATGTGAACATCCCTGTTGGTTCCACCCAACAGATGGCGGCGACTGCCACCTTCAGCGATAGCAGCACGGGAGACGTCACCAGCAAGTCGGGAATCACGTGGCAGTCCTCTGATGGCACGATCGCCACTGTGACTAACACCGGAGTGGTAAAGGGTGTCGCCGCCGGCACACCAACGATTACTGCTCAATTGGGTACGGTGAGCGGCCAAACGACCGTCAACATCACTCTGACCAACGTGACCGGCATCGTAGTCACGCCCACTACCTCCAATATCTCCGCCAACGGGGGCGTTGCAACATTCCAAGCGATGGCCAACGTGGCGAATCAGAGCACTCAGGTCGACGTCAGCTCTCAAGTAGCATGGACCATCTCGGACCCGACGAATTTCACCCTCACTCAGAACGTAAGTCCGGAGACCGTTACAGCGGGGGCAGGGGCGACGGCCGGGTCGAAGCCCATTCTGACCGCGACATATACGAGTGGTACGACACAGTTCACCGCGACGGCGACACTAACGGTGCAATAGGGTGATGCGCCGCTGTAGGACTAGACGCCCGATTTCTGAATTTGATTGATCCGCGTGAATCCGTGGCAAAGAAGTTGCCGCGTCACATCCCGTCGTAATTCGGACCGCCTCCGCCTTCCGGAGGCACCCAGTTGATGATCTGGTAAGGATCCTCAATATCGCAGGTCTTACAGTGCACGCAGTTCGACGGATTCAAGCTGATGCGCTTGCCATTCGGCTGGCTCGAGTCGTCCACCATCTCGTACACATTCGCCGGACAGAAATTCTGGCAAGGGCTGCCGTACTCCTTCACGCAGCGCTCGTTGCACACATTTGTGTCGTGAATGACAAGGTGAGCCGGCTGATCTTCTTCATGCTTCGTGCCCGAATGATAAAGATCGGTAAGCTTGTCAAACGTGATCTTGCCATCGCCCTTTGCTGGACCAAGCATGTGAGCTTCAGCGCCGCCATCAGTGGGCAACTCGCTGAGTCTTTTCATCCGCATGTACCCAGGTGTCGCCGCATACCGATTACGCAGGCCGCGTCCGCCAGTGATTATCTGCAACGCAGTGTGGAACATTCCCGCAAACATACCGTGCTCGAACCCCTGATGCAGGTTGCGGACTTTCCAGAGTTCTTCTTTGATCCAGCTCGATTCCACTTTCTTCTGGAACTCGCCGAGAGAAGCGGCTGACGAATCATCTTTCTTCAGCGCTTCGAACGCGGTCTCAGCCGCCAGCATTCCGCTCTTGATCGCCAGATGAATTCCCTTCAGCCGCGCCGAATTGAGAAAGCCCGCGGAGTCGCCGAGGATCATCCATCCGTGGCCGGACACCGGCGGAATCGCCCACCAGCCGCCATAAGGCATCGCCTTCGCTCCGTAGCGAATCATCTTGCCGCCCTCGAGCAGCTTCGTAACGAATGGATGTTTCTTGAGCTCCTGCAGCACGTGCTGCGGATCGAGCCGCGGATCTCCGTAGTCGAGTCCGGTTACAAATCCGAGCGATACGATGTTATCTTTCGCGCCGTAAATCCAGGCGCCGCCGTATTCTTTGGTCGTAAGCGGCCAGCCCATGGTGTAGATGACTTCTCCGGGCGCCATGCGGCCAGCGGGAACTTCCCAAAGCTCTTTTACGCCGACGCCGTACGTCTGCGGGTTCGCATCCTTCGCCAAATCGAACTTCTGAATCAGGTCCTTGGTCAGCGATCCGCGCGGGCCCTCGGCCAGGATCACTACCTTCGCCTGCAGATCGTACCCGGGTTCGAAATTCGACTTGGGATGTCCTTCTTTGTCGACGCCCTTGTCGTCGGTGCGAACGCCAACCACGCGGTCGCCCTCGAACAAAAGCTCGGATCTGGCAAACCCGGTGAACACCGTGATCCCGGTTTCTTCGACCTTGCCGCCCAGCCACTTTACGAACTTGTTCAGCGAGATGACATAGTTTCCATGGTCGCGCAGAAACGGCGGCGTAATCGGGAACTTGAACCGCGAGTTCTTTGTGAGAAAGTAAACCGCTTCCTTCGTGACCTCAGCGTCGAGCGGCGCATCCTTCTTGAAATCCGGCAGCAATTCCGCGATCGCGCGAGGATCCAGCAGCGCCCCTGAGAGACAGTGCTGTCCAACCTCGCGCGCCTTTTCGAGTACGTAGATGTTCTCTTTGCTGAGCTGTGAATCCGGATGGGCAGCGTTATGAGCGTCGATCAACTGCGAAAGCCGCAAGGCGCAAGCCATCCCGGCCGGCCCGCCGCCGACAATGACCACATCCGCCGGCATCTGCGGCCGCTCAACGCCTTCAATTGGTTTGCGGAAGACGAGCATTTGAGTTCAAACCCAACAACTTCTTGGCCACGGATTCACGCGGATGAACGCGGATCAAACAACCGCTCGATTTCGAATTTAGATCAGCGTTTATCCGCGTTGATCCGCGGAGGGGAAGTTACC
>QIAL01000149.1 GCA_003225535.1 Acidobacteriota bacterium
GGCCAACGGCGACGATCACCTCCGCCTGCGTAAGATCGACCGCCTGCTTGGCTTCTTTGAATACTTCCTGCGGTTTATTGCGGATCACGCCGTCAGCAATTTCGACGTTCACGGTTTCAACCGAAGCCGCGCTTGTGCCAGCCTCGGCCTTGTCCCCGCGAAATGATCCGTTCTGAAATGTCACGAACCACGGAGCATCGCTGGTGAAGCTGACATCGGCCGCGAGTTTGCCTTGAAACATCTGACGCGTGAATGCCAGCTTGCCGCCATCGTGCTTGAATCCAATGCAGTCGCTGATGACGGTGCGTCCCATGGCGGTGGCCAGCTTGGGCACAAAGTCGCGCACCTGGTACGTGTGCGGCATCAGCACGAGCTTGGGCTGCTTCGACG
>QIAL01000825.1 GCA_003225535.1 Acidobacteriota bacterium
CCTCGGGCAAAGGACCATTCCCGGCGCTCATCGTGATTCACGAGTGGTGGGGACTGAACGATTGGGTGAAGGAGCAAGCGTCGAAGCTTTCGGATCAGGGCTATGTCGCCCTCGCCGTTGATTTGTATCGGGGCAAGGTTGCGACGACTCCCGACATGGCGCACGAGATCATGCGCGGCGTTCCTGAAGATCGCGCGAAACGCGACTTGCACGCCGCTTTCGAATTCCTGGCATCGCAACCCACCGTGAATAAGGGACGTATCGGCGCGATCGGATGGTGCATGGGTGGCGGCTACTCGCTCGATGTCGCACTGCAGGAGCCCACGCTTGCGGCGGACGTAATCAACTACGGGCATCTCGCGACGGATGCCGACGCGCTGAAGAAGATCAATGCGCCGATTCTCGGACTCTTCGGCGGGCAGGACCGCGGGATCACCCCCGATGATGTCCACAAATTTGAGGCAGCGCTGAAGCAACTCGGGAAGAAAGTGGAGATCAAGATTTACGACGACGCGGGACACGCTTTCGAGAATCCCAACAACAAAGACGGCTATCGCGCGGCCGACGCGGCCGACGCGTGGAAGCGTACAGTGGAGTTTCTGGCGATGACATTGAAGAAATAAGGTCAAGCCCGCTGCCTGCGAAAAGCCGCGCTGGACCTGAGGTTTCAGCGGTCCACAATTCCTTGCACAGCGTATAAGAAATGCTCGGAAGCGGCGTTTATTTCGCTTGCTGCCATTCGTTTTTCACATGGCACAAAGGTCTTAGTGATTGGCACAAATTTCCCCTTGCCAGAAGTTGCCGCTCTGGTTACCATGACCCATCCTGAAATGCTCCCTACCATGAATATCGGCGAGACCATCCGCAACTACCGGCTCCAAAAAGGGATGTCTCAGGGCGACATCGAAAAGCGAACGGGCCTGCTCCGTTGCTACCTGTCGCGCGTGGAAAACGGCCATACCATCCCGTCGCTGGATACGCTGTCGAAAATCGCCGGAGCCATGGAGTTACCACTTTCACAATTCTTCTCCGACCCCAATCACAGCAACGGGTCGAAGGGTTTGCCCCAGCTGTCCGACGACGAAGTCCGCTTCCTGAGCCAGATCCGCCGCTACTCCACCAGCCTGAACGACAGCGACCGCAAGCTGGTGCTCGCCATGGTGAAGAAAATGGCGTCGAATTCCGCGAAATAGCTACTAGCTTCCAGATCCTAGCCAAAGTCGCCACCCCTTACTTTCGTACGATGCCCTTTGGTGCCCGATGGGAACCTCGTGCCGGGGATTATCTCTCCACTAAACTATGCGTGGAGACCTCTGTGACGATCGACGAGGAACTGAATCATCTCGACACGCAACTGCGCCGGCTGAAGATCGAGTACGAAATTTTCTTCAGCAATCCGAGCAAGCGTCCTCCCGCGGACATCGAGTGGAAGGTGCTCGCGCTGCTGCGGAAGTTTTCCGATGGCGGACGCATGAACTTTTCGCAGCGCTACCGCTACAACGAAATGGCCCAGCGGTATGCCATCTACAGCGACTTGTGGCGGAAGAAGTGCCGCATTCGAGAGGAAGGATACCGGCGCCCGCAGGATGCCCTGCTATCGGTGCAG
>QIAL01000826.1 GCA_003225535.1 Acidobacteriota bacterium
ATAGGGTATCCGTCACCACCCGTCACATCTGGCGGGGTATTATCGGACGGAAGGAGTCCGATTTTTTGATATCTCCACCCGTCTCGCATGTGGACTTTTATAAACCGCTTGGATATATCCTGTCCAAATAATTTACCATCCATAGCCCTTATTTGGTTATTTCTGCACCATTCAACATATGCATCATAGAGTTGCTTTGCTTTCACAGAAACATTATCTTTACATACACAACATTCTGTGATAAATTGCTGTATTCTATCCTCACTCACTCTATAAGCTTCTGTAGCTCCCTTGACTATTTCAGGTCTATTCAGTCCCTCTTGTTGGTAATTGAGAGTACCACGTACTAACCATGCTAGAATGCCTGATGCTTCTTCATCAAGCTTTGTGTTCAGTGAATCGTCCTTCTGTCTCTCGTTTTTCTCTTTTGGATCATCCACAAAACGCATACCAAATTCGACTAGGCAAGCCCTGCTCCAGAATGCTTTGTCGTTTGCATCTGCATGAGGCTTATTATTCGTCATCAGAAAGAGGGTGTGCGTGGGGTCAAAGCTGTATTGATCTCCATAGAGGCGGCGTCCTGATATTTCGCCTCCGCCTGTAAGTAGCTTTATCTGGGCGATGTTGAGCTTATCTCCCTGTTTGGTCTCACTCCCCCATACAATTCTTTTGCCCTGCAGATCCATCAGGTGTGGTGTGGCAGCTCCTCCAGCTCGCCATTTGTCAGCACTGATAAGCACGTCATTGCTTATCGCGCCTGCTATGCTAGATCCAAGGACGCGCTTAATTCTGCTAAAGAGGGTATCTTTGCCATTGCGTCCCTCTTCTCCCCAGAAGAGTGGGAATATTGCCTCTGTTGAAAGTCCAGTAAGGGCATAGCCGAATAGTCGCTGCAGAAAGTCTATAGACTTCTTCCCGAATAGATCAGGATGAAGTAAAATGGGGAGAAGTAAAAAAGAGTGCTAGGGAAGGCAAAGAGAAGATGCATCTTTCGTATACCCAAGTGGTCAAACGACCAGCATTGCTCCATCGTCTGACGGGGCTAACCGTGAAGGAGTTCGAGGTTCTGCAGGAGTCGTTCTCAGCCCAATATGATCAGCAGGTGATCCAGCCACGCCTGAGAGCCCCAAGCCGCCAGCGTGCTGCTGGGGGAGGACAAAAAGGAGCGCTGAAAGATCCGGCAGACAAACTGCTCTTTATTCTGGTGTATACGAGGATCTACCCACTGCTCATCATCCAAGGGATGTTCTTTGGGATGGCAGAGAGCAAGGCATGCAAATGGGTAGGGCTTCTGCTGCCTGTTCTGGATGCAACACTAGGGGAAATCCATATGCGCCCCAAACGAGCGAAAGGCCGCTCCTTGGAAGAGATCATTGAGGAGTTTCCTGAACTCAAAGAACTGGGAGTCCTCACCGATGGGACGGAGCGGCCCATCCGCCGTCCCAAAGATGAGACCGAGCAGAAGGAGCACTATTCGGGCAAAAAGAAGCGTCATACCAGCAAGCATGTCACCATCACCCATCCCAAAACACAACGCATTCTGGCCGTGAGTGAGGAAGCTCCAGGCACCATGCATGACAAGAAAATCATGGATGAAGCGCAGCTCTCGTGCACAACCAACCTTGCCGTGCGTGCAGACAGTGGTTTTCAAGGTCTTTCGATCGGCAATGCAGAGATCATCATCCCATTCAAACGGAAACGCAAAAAGAAAGGGGAGCCCAAAGACGAACTGACCGAGCAGCAAAAAGAGGCCAATACCCTCCTCTCCAAAGCCCGGATCAGCATTGAACATAGCAATGCTGGCTTCAAGCGGAACCGCAGTGTTACTGATATTCTCCGCAATACTCGCCAAGGAATGAGTGATTCCCTGGCCATGGTCGCCATGGGCTTACATAACTTACGGGTTAGCATGAGAGCCAGCTACCAATGCTAAGGAGTGCCGATGACGGGATGCTCTCGC
>QIAL01000827.1 GCA_003225535.1 Acidobacteriota bacterium
TGCCAGCGAACGGCGTCGGCGTAAGTCTTGCCCGAGGAACGCTCGGAGGCGGCAACTTCGGTGAGTTCAAACCAGGGATGATCGCCGAGCATTTGAACGAGGCGCTGGCCGACAACACCGGTGGCGCCGAGGACTCCTGCTTTCCACTTTTTCTCCGGTCGTTTCGACTGCATGTTTTGGTCTCCGTTGTTTTGAGCTGGGGAATTCATGCCGCACCGCCGTGTTGAGATGCCTCCGGGACACGAGGCGAACCAATGCGCGTGCCGCGCGCCTGCGGGTTAAAAGTATTGCGAACCCAGACGACCATTTCAGTTTCGGCGGCCAGAGGCAAGACCTTGGCGTGAAGGACTTTCGCGCCACTGTCGGCAAGGGCGCGAGCTTCGTCGTAGCTGAGTTCATGCAAAAGGCGCGCTTCGGCGGATTCGCTGGGATTGGCGGTGTAGATGCCGTCGACGTCGGTCCAGATTACGAGCTCGTCAGCGTTCACAACGTGAGCGACGATGGCGCCGGAAAAATCGGAGCTGTTGCGGCCAAGAGTGGTGATGCGGCCGTCGGGAGTCGCACCGATGAAGCCGGTGACAACGGGCACAATGCCGGCTTCGAGAAGCGGAAGAAGTACTTCGCGGCCACGCTGCCTGGTTTGTTCGAGATGGGGCTCGGCATCGCGGAAAGTGTCGCAAGTCAGAACGAATTCCGAAGAAGTGACAGGTACTGCGGGGACGCCCGACTTTTCGAGCGCCACCGCGAAAAGCCTGGCGCTGAAACGCTCGCCAAAGGAGGCGAGGCGATCGAAAAGTTCGGCGCCGGCCGCGACGCTGCCGTGAACGGGAACTTCGTGGAGAAGGTCGCGTCCCAGCAGTTGCAACTCGTAGCGCACGCGAAGGCTCTCCTGCTCGCTGAGTTGCAATTCGAGAAGCACATCGAGATGAAGGTCCAGGAGGAGTTCGGCTTCATGGCGAGCGTGTGCGAGTTTGCCGTCCGCGAGCGCCCGCGCAATGGAAAGGAGATGGTCGGTGACGCCCTTCATGGCGGAGACAACCACGACGACATTGGAAGACCGGGCGGCGGACCGAACGAGGCCTGCGGCGTGGAGCATACGGTCCGCACCGAGAAGCGAACTGCCGCCGAACTTGAACGCGACGATCTCCCGGAGTTGCCTGGCTAACCCGCCTGCGTAGTGTACGACCTCGTCATGAGCGGCCGCGGAATGGCCGGCTCGTAACGCGGCGGGGCTGCGTTCGCCTGAAACATCTTCCTGAACATTTTCGAGACTCATGGCCTGCGCTCCTGGTTTGTTGTTTCCAGTGCCGCTGGAGCGTCTCTGGAGGGGGCTTAAAAGAAGAAACCCACCGCCAGGTCGCTTCCGGCGGTGGGTTGGAAACTTTTTCTAGCTTTGCTAGGTGTTTCTCCACGCGCCGGAAGCGGAAATAGTCTTCTTAGTCGTAGTCGAGGTAATCGACATGGACGACTTGGACGTAATTCGCTTGGCGGTGGCAGTCATCATTGCAAGGAAAGAGTAGCACGCGGGTGGGCAGAAGTGAAGGGGGAAAAAACCGCAAAAGCACCTCAAGTGATCTACCTGACCCCTCTACAGGTTTTTCCTTAGTCCTAGCGAGCAGTTTTGCAGGAGAAACACCTGTTCCGGGGAAAGAATGCGCAGGCGGAGGGGTCCGCGTAGTGTGGAGACTAGTTACAAGCTTGTCCCGAGCATGGCAAATCCAAAGCGTTCAATAAACTACGGAACGCCAATTCAAGAGGAACGTGGAGATGAGAAACGAGCGTAAGGGAAGAATCCTGGGGGGTGCGTTGCTGGCGATGACGCTGAGCTTGGGCCCGGCGAATTTGCAGGCGCAGGAAGGCCGCAAGGTGCTGTCCAATCCTGTCCCGGCTTACCCCGAGGTGGCTAGGAGGATGCGCCTGAGCGGCGTGGTGAAGGTGCAGGTGGTGATCGGCGCAGATGGCCGAATCAAGGAGAAGAATGTCATCGGCGGACACCCGATCCTGGTGAGCGCCGTCGAGGACACGCTGAAGAATTGGAAATACGCGCCAGCTAGCGGAGAAACCACAACGCAGCTGGAGTTCAATTTCCATCCATAGACCTC
>QIAL01000828.1 GCA_003225535.1 Acidobacteriota bacterium
TTCGAGGCACTGCGCAAGGCTTCATGCAGGGCCGCGCCGCACGTGGATGAGCCGAGATTGCCGGAAATTCGGGCGACTGGCGGAAACAGGGCAGGGGAAACGCCGCACTGCTTCGCGAGCAACGCAACGAGGCGCGGATTCGGCTGGTGCGTCGCAAAACCGCCGACGGAGCCGCGCGGGATGCCGCTCCGCTGTTCAACGGATGCAAGAACTTTTTCCATGCGCGTGATCGCCGCCCGAGAAAGAGCTTCGCCGTCAAATTGCACGATGAGGCCGCCATCCTTTGAGTCGCTCACCTGAATCGCGGCAGCATACTGGCCTGCACAACCAAAAATAAATTCGCCGAGGCGATAGAACTCGCGTGAATCACCGCCGGCAGCGGAGCGAAGAATAAAAGCGCTTGCGCCGTCGCCGAAGAGGCCGCCGAATTCGCCGGCGACGCGGCCGGGGGTAAGTGTCCTGCTGTGGACATCCGCAGTGACAACCATGACCGTTTGGGCTTTTCCGGCGCCGATCAGCGATTGCGCGACGGCCAGGGCGTTGAGCAATCCGAGGCAGGCGCCGCCAACGTCGAACGCCCCGCAATTTTCGCGGACAAGTAATCGGGAATGAAGCTCCGCCGAAAGCGAAGGGTAATTGTGATGCGTTTCGCTGGTGACAATAATCCAATCCAGTTCTTGCGCTCCGCACGAACCACGGCGCAACACCTCTGCTGCCGCCCTCGCGCCGAGAACAAGTTCGTTTTCACCTTCAGCCGCGTAGGCAAGCGATTCGATACCGGCACGGTCGCGAAGCTTCCCCACAGGCATGCCAAAAGCGCGATCAACTTCCTCGGAAGGAATAACGCGTGAACCAGTCGCGGCCGCCGAGGACATGATCGAGACCTTGGCCATGTTCGTCTGTTGTGCCTGTCGGTCTCCTGCAGTCCGTCTGGTCATCACAACTCTTACATTCTCCAGTCTCGTTCGATTGTCCAGAGACGATTCCCTATTTTCGCATTAGACTTTGATGGCTTTCTAGCGAAGAAATAGCAGGAAACTAGATTTTGATGCGCTCGAAATACAAAATCGGGTCCTGCACGATGGGTAAGTCGGTGTTGCTATTTTGCCCTCGCGGAACGGACTGGGGTTGTTAAGTAAAACGAAGCTCATGCTAACGTAAAAAGATGGCTCCGACGGCGGCACGAGGCCGTTTGTCTCGTAGCAAATAGGGCGAGGCAGCGTTTTCGTCTTTCATCTGGAACGCTTGATGGGTACGTTCACGAGAAAAACATCACAGTTCTTGGGAATCGTTGCGCTTTTCTTTTTCAGTGCGGTGAACGCGCAAGCTCAGCGCGTGCGCGGCGAGCTACGTCTGGAGGTTCATGATCCGCAAGGCGCTGCGGTTTCGCCTGCGGGGGAACTTATCAGCGAAGCCAATGGGATCCGGCGAACTTTTGTGGCCGGGCCGGAGGGACGCTACGTTGCGCAGGATCTTCCATTTGGTGTTTACCGGCTGAGCTTGCACGCCGAAGGCTTCGCGCCTTGGAGCGATTTCGTGGAAATCCGCTCCGAGGTGCCGGTGCGAGTAGCTGTAACACTGGGGGTCGCTCCGGTAACGACGCAGGTGCAGGTGAACGATTCGGCGAGGCTAGTGGATCCCTATGCAACGGGAACGCTGTATTCCATCGGACGGCAAGCGATTGAGGAACATGACGCGGCGGAGCCGGGGCGTGAGTTGCTCGACCTGGTGGCCGAACAGCCAGGGTGGGTGTATGAGGCCAACGGCGTGCTGCACCCCCGCGGTTCGGAATACGGCGTGCAATTCGTGGTGGACGGGTTGCCGCTGACGCAAAATCGTTCGCCGGCGTTTGCGCCCTCGTTTGACGCTGGCGAAGTGGAATCGTTGCGTGTGTTGACGGCAAGTTTTCCGGCGGAGTACGGACGGAAGCT
>QIAL01000845.1 GCA_003225535.1 Acidobacteriota bacterium
GAATGATGGAGAGGATGTGAGATTCCATTGTCTTTGAACTCTCAGCTGTGAGCTTCGAGCTGCTAGCTTCGAGCAAACCCTTGTTCGCTTGCTCAAAGCTCGGAGCACATAGCTCGCAGCTCTCAGTGATACAGGTAATAAAACACGAACCCTACCAACCCCGCAGTCATCACCAGGGCATACCACTGCACCAATCCCCATTCGAGCAGGCGCGTGGGATAACTCAGCATGCGTGCCAGAATTGCGGGGCCGTTCACACCGATTCCGTCGATGATCCACTTGTCCCACCAGCTTGATATAGAGGCCACGAAGCGGGTAAGCCATCCGCTGGCATTCACGGCGCCGTCAATGACGTTGGCATCGAACCAGGAACTGGCCTCGCCGAGTCCCATAGCGCCAAGACGCACACCGCGCAGCTTTCGCCGCCCTGTGAAGACAAAGTCATAGCCTTCATCGACGTAGTACTTGTTCAATAGAGTGTTGTAGACAGGAGGAGCGATTGCGTTGATCGGCTCGACGTAGCCTCTGTCGGCCTCACGATACGAACGTCCAGCCATGTACCAGCCAAAGGCAGCTGCGCCCACAGACAAAAACATGAGCAAGTACTCGGTTCCACTGGACTTCTCTTCTTCTTTTGTTCCGGCAGCGAGCTGTCCTGGCTCTTCCTTCGCAAACACTGGAGCCTCTTTCGCAAATACCGGGGCCAGATACGCCTCGAAGCGATTCGTCTCGCCGTGAATGCCGACCAACCGGGCAAGGCTCTGCGGGAATCCCAGGAATCCCGCGAAGAGCGACATCACCGCTAGCACAACTAAGGGTATGGTCATCGACGCCGGCGACTCGTGGATGTGGTGCTCGACCTCATGGCTCATCCGCGGCTTACTCCAGAACGTCAGATATATCAGCCGGAACATGTAGAACGCCGTCATCAGCGCGGTCGCGTAGCCTATGATCCACAAGAGGTGATAGGCCACGCTCTCGCTCGTCCATGCTTGCCACAGGATCTCGTCTTTGGAGAAGAATCCAGCGAAAGGCGGTATTCCCGCAATCGCCAACGTCGCGATCAACATGGTCCAGTAGGTTGTGGGAATCCGGTCGCGCAGGTTGCCCATATTGCGCATGTCCTGCTCGCCCGACATGGCGTGAATCACCGAGCCGGCGCCGAGGAAGAGCAGCGCCTTGAAGAAGGCGTGGGTGAAGACGTGAAACACGCCGGCGGCAAAAGCTCCGACACCTAGGGCCAGGAACATGTATCCCAGCTGTGAAACCGTGGAGTAAGCGAGCACGCGCTTGATGTCGTTCTGCACTAGACCGATCGACGCCGCAAAAATCGCAGTTAACGCGCCCACGATTGCAACTGTCTTCATCGAGGTTGGAGCCAGTACGAACAGAGCATTCGAACGCGCCACCATGTACACGCCTGCCGTAACCATCGTGGCGGCATGGATCAGCGCGCTGACCGGCGTCGGGCCTTCCATGGCATCCGGCAGCCATATATAAAGAGGAAGCTGCGCGGACTTGCCGCAAGCTCCAACGAAGAGCAGCAGCGTGGCGGCGGTGATGATCGGGTCGCCGATCTGAAAATGTCCGGACCGGGCCGCATCGTTCACGTCGATGTAGCGCAATGATCCCATCAGCCAGGCAATAAAGAACATCCCCAGGATGAACCCGGCATCGCCGATGCGATTGACGATGAATGCCTTGTTCGCCGCGTCGCTGGCGGACTTGCGCTGGAAATAAAACCCGATCAGCAGGTACGAGCAGAGTCCGACACCCTCCCAGCCCACGAACATCAGTGCGTAGTTGTTCGCCAGAATGAGCGTGAGCATCGAGAACATGAAGAGGTTGAGGTAACCGAAGAACCAGATGGCGGAGAGCGGATCGAGCAGGAACCCTGCATCAATCTGGAAATTGGCGGCCGAGCCGTCTTGCTTGAAGAAGTTCAGGTGTCCGGTGTCGGTGCCGAGCCAGGTGTAGACGATCTTCTGAAAGGGCTGATAATTGTTTGCTCCGGCCCATACGTTGTACTGTAAGACGGCACCGCAGGCGAACAGGAATGCCAGCACGATGACACCGACGCAAACGGCGTTGACGCTTTGCTTGGTCAGCTTGCGACCGAAAAAAAACATGATCGCCGCCCCGAAGGCCGGCAGTAGCGGGATGAGGTAGATGTGGTCTAGAAAGAGCATTTCAGCTTTCGTTTTAAGCGAGGCGAAGAACCCATGCGTTTTGCTCGAGGCGAGGATTGCATAGGTTCTTCGCTTCGCTCAGGATGACAAAGTGTTACTGGGTACTGAGTACTAGGTACTGGTACTAGGTACTGAGTACTGCTCTTCACCACTTCAGCAAATTCACTTCGTCGA
>QIAL01000846.1 GCA_003225535.1 Acidobacteriota bacterium
AGCTTTTCCTCCAGGATTCGCCGCTGTCGCCCTTGTGCAATCGCGAATTCCACCGTCAGGTTCAGCATGCGATCTAGCTTCCCTACATCGACGCGCAGATTCTGCACCCCGCCTTTGGTTACAGCAGTGCTGGTTGAAGTGTCCGCAAAGGATGAAGCTGGACTCTCTTGCGTTCCAATTGTCTGGGATGCTTTGAATTCACCACTCATCTCGGCGAGCCGTGCGCTCATTGCTTCGTGTTCTGGCAGAAGGCTTTCTTCTCCATCAACCGCTCGCTTAGCCATTTGCCGCAGGACGTCCACGGCCTGGAGCAAAATGCTGATCACTTCCTGCGACAGAGCCACGATGTTGCTGCGGCAGAGATCCATCAGATCCTCGACATTGTGCAGGAATCGTGCAAGCGCATTGAACTCCAGCAAAGAAGCGTTGCCCTTGATGGTGTGCGCCGCTCGGAACAGGGAAGAAACCAGTTCGCCATCTTCAGGACGCGTCTCCAGCGCCAGGAGCAATTGCTCCATTTGCTGTAAACATTCCTCGGTCTCTTCTCGAAACGACTGCAGCAGCATTTCCCGATTAATTTCCATAACTCCTCTACAAAACCTTTATTTCTGCGTCACCGGTATCCGTTCGAAACACGATGCGTTGCCCTCGGTCCACGCCAACAACAGTGGACACCACCGGAATCTGTGCCTTCGCTAGTGTTTCCAGAGCCATTTCCACGTTGCGGCTACCGAGGTGCTGTTCCTTATGTGCAGCTGGTTCGCGCATCGAGCTGAACAAGCAGCCTCCGCCAAACACCTTGGCTCGAAGTTGTCCGCGGCTTGCTCCGGCTTCCAGCAGCTTCTGCAGCAGTATGGAAATGGCTACATTGCCGTAACGCGGCGACGCTACTCCCGTTCCATCCCAGCTCGGCAGCAAAAAGTGTGTCGCACCGCCGATGGCGTTAACCTCGTCCCAAATGCACACTCCAACGCAAGAGCCGAGAATGAAAACAATGGATTTTTCTTCTGCCGAAACGAAAACCTGTCAGGCATGTAGAAAGTGTGAATTTGACGAACCGGAATCGCGGCTTTCGGCCGACGGCCCCGCCGCGAAAACGGGCGAGGCATGTTTCACTATTGGATGCGACTTCACGTTGACACCTATCTCCCTTGCAACCTCTGAAACTTCATGGCCACTGCGCCGTAAGTCTCCAGGAATTTCACCAATTCGTAGTCGGCCCATTCCAGATTGTTCTTCTGCGGAAGAAGGCCAAAGATGGCAATGACGCCGACAATCTCCCGGCTGGACTTCAGAATCACGCAGGCTGTCAAGTTTTTCTCGTAGGGTAGAAGCGCTCCATCCTGTTGGCGCTCTTGAAATTGGCTCAAACCCTGCTGCACCGCGCGACCGAACATACCGGCGCCGCATAGAAAAGGCTGCAAGGCCTCTGCTTCAACGCCCGAAGACCATGCCAGGGAGAAGGTTTTTTCCGCGGCGTGATAGTCGAAAACTGCTATCTCCTCGGACCCGAGCAGATTGGCGATGATTTCGGCGATGCCCTCAAATACATCGCCCTGTTCCAGGCTCTGAATCAGCCGCGCGTTCGCCGCGTTCAACCGCATCAGCAGAAAATGATTTCGCTCAATCTGTTCACGCAGCGAGAGCTGTTGCACGCGCACGCGCAGCTCTTCCATTCCTGTAGGAATCAGTGCGTTTCCGTCAGCCGGCTCGGTCGGGCAACCCACCTTCATCGGCGGACGGCTTCCATTTCCTGTGCCTGTCATGTCTTTCCCTCGCTACTCTTGCCTTTAACTTGCATTGCTTTTGACCGTTTCGAATTACTCCCCGAGGTATGCTTTCAACAGATCCAGTAGCTCCGTGTCATTCACTGGTTTTGTCAGGTAGTCGCTGCACCCGCTCGCATACCCTTCTTGAACGTACTGTTCCTCTCCGCGAGTAGTCAGCAAGATGACGGGAATTTTTTCCGTCTCCTTATCCTTTTTCAGCACGCGGCAGGCTTCCAGACCGGTCATCCGCGGCATGACGATATCCATCAG
>QIAL01000847.1 GCA_003225535.1 Acidobacteriota bacterium
ACGCAGGGGATCGCGCTCAGATATTCGTAGATAGCACGAAGGTCACGGTCAGTCATGTTGTGATAGATGGGCCATGGCATTATTTGGAGACGAGTGCCGTCGAACGGGGGCGGCAGACAATTCCCGTCGGGGGCGCCGGTACAGGTTGGATGGAGGTTATCAATGTCGACGCCTGTCCTTATGATCTGAACAAACTCGTCAAATGTGTGACCCCCTTCAGGAAGCCTAGTTTTGTCCGGGGTCAAATTGCGCGAGATGATGTGTGGAAACGGACCTGGGCCGGGGAAGGGACCAAAATCCCTGCCGCCACCCAAGTAGGTCGCCGGGTTGACCTGCGTCGGCTGGCCAAAGTATGGGTTTGCGCCTGGGACGAATTCGGTAGCAGGGCCAGCACTGTGGCAACCATTGCAGTCGCCCTGTGCGTTGACAATGTAGCTACCGAGTCCCACCAGTGCGCGGTTTTTTCCATCCAGATTCAGCGGGACCGGGGCTATCTTGAAACCAACCTGAATCTTTGATTCGTTATCATCGTCATTGGCGTATACGCGTGGGGACCGAGTCAATATCCCCGCAAGAACGACCACAGCAAGTGCTGCAAGTGCCAGGAGAAACGGAGTGTTGCGGAATTTCATGGTGCCTCCAGATTTTTCTAAGCGGTGTGTTAACCTCACCCCAAGTCTTTAAGGACCCTACACCGCCCGTGGCAACCATAGGCCTGGCAGCCGTGGCGCGACTGCTCACAATTGCTCATTCTTCGCAACCGAGGTGGGAAATTGATAGTTGACGCTAACAGTTTGCGCTCAAATTTCGACTCCGTTCGACTCCGTTCACTTCGGAAGCTTTTGTCCGTAATCGGAAGATGAGTGCAATCGGATTTATCAGCAGCCACCGTTGAGCGTTACGCAATCCCGCTGGCATTTCTTTGCTGGAGCCTGACGAACGTTACTCGTTTCAGCCGTTCGGGTTCGCGCATATACTGCCAGCGTAAGCACTTTCCTTTTGTGTGCCCCATTATGAGTCCGTCTGGAGTTCCTAAATCCAGACCTCCGAACAGAATTGTCATTCACCGATGGATGGCTATCCTGCTGGCGCTATTTGTCTGTCTGATTGTGATACCGCTTGCGCATGGAGCGGTTCCGTGGGCGATCTCCAAGCTGACACATCGCTATGGTTGGGTACACGGGTCGCCCGGGTTCTGGAATTTGCTCGGACTGATCCGGGTTGGCGTTGCCACGGCTCTCCTTATTTGGACACTGATCATAGGAATTGCGCATGCACCAAATGCCGTGAGGCTCGGTCTGGTACCCTCGGTCTTGATCACCGATGGACCTTATCGATTTACGCGGAATCCGATGTATGTCGCGGAACTAGCATTATGGCTGGGGTGGACGCTGTTCTTTGGAAGCCTGGCCGTTTTTCTGGGATGTATCGCACTGCTGTTAGTTGTGAATCTCGTATTTGTGCCTCGGGAAGAACGGAGTTTGGAAGCAGCATTCGGTCAGGCTTATCTTATGTACAAGAAGCGGGTGCCCCGTTGGTTGGGACAAGCCAACAGCCTGAGATAGGAGCTGTAGTGGCTAGAAGCCGAGACTACCATCGAAACGCATGTACCGCGAAGTTACGGGCAACAAGTGCCCTGAGTGAAACGCGTTTTTCTACGCATGCGAAAGCTCAAGCGACACTCATGCTCTCGTTGGTGGAGTAACTGAGAATGCCGAGCGACGAGTGGATAAAAACGCTTGCAGATGGCAGAAGAGTGAAATTCACCTACCAAGGGCTGCTGGACGAGGGGGTGTTCATCACGGCTCAGGTTGAAGGCAACAAAGTCGTCTATTCGATCGTATTGACTAACGCAAAAACCCCGCTTAGTCGTGAAGAAGTTGAGAGTCATTTCGAGGGC
>QIAL01000848.1 GCA_003225535.1 Acidobacteriota bacterium
GCAATCCTTCGATGGAGGAGCAGCTCACGCAACTGGATAAGCGGGGCTACACGGCGATTCCCGAGTCGGGCAAGTTGCGCGATTTAATCAAGCACCTACCGCATATCACAGACACTCTCGGTTGCCGCATCATCCAATTGTTGCCGGTGAATCCGACGCCGACGGTCTACGCGCGGATGGGACGATTCGGCAGTCCGTACGCGTCGCAGGACCTCACTGCAGTAGATCCGGGGCTAGTCGAATTCGACCGGCGGACGACGGCTGTGGATCAGTTCCGCGAGTTGACCTACGCAACGCATTTGCGGGGGGCGCGGGTTTTTCTTGATCTGGTGATAAATCACACCGGTTGGGGAGCCCGACTGCAGGAGACACATCCGGAATGGTACCTGCGGAGCGAAGATGGATCATTTGTAAGCCCTGGCGCATGGGGTGTGACGTGGGAGGACCTGGCGGAATTGGATCATCGAAATCCAGCGCTCTGGGAGAACCTGGCCGAAGTTTTCCTGATTTGGTGCCGGCGGGGCGTCGATGGTTTCCGTTGCGACGACGGATACAAGATTCCGGTGAACGCGGGGAAATACATCACAGCTCGCGTGCTGGACGAGTATCCGGAAACCGTTTTTCTGCTCGAAGGGCTGGGCGGCTCGTGGGATGCGACCGAGAGCCTGTTGACCGAAGGGGGCATGCAATGGGCCTATTCGGAGTTATTCCAGAATTATTCCGGGCGCGAGGTGGCCTCCTATCTCGACTATGCATTGCGCCAAAGCATGCGGGTGGGTGTTTATGCGCATTACAGCGAGACCCACGACAATCCCCGCCTGGCGGAGCGCGGAAAGACCTGGTCGTTAATGCGGAACCAACTCTGCGCGCTGACGAGCGTGAGCGGCGCTTATGGTTTCACCTGCGGTGTGGAATGGCTGGCGCGCGAGAAGATCAACGTTCATCAAAGTGCCGGGCTTGCGTGGGGCAATGCGAATAATCTGGTCTCGGAATTGTGCCGCTTGAATCGGCTGCTTTCGGAGCATCCCTGTTTTTTGGATGGCGCACGTTTAACGCGCATAAGCGCAGAGAACTCGCCGGTGTATGCCTTGAGCCGGATCTCAGCCGATCGGCTGGATCGCGTGCTGGTGCTGATCAACACCGATGCGGAAAAAGCGCAACCATTTGAATTATCAGCGGCACTCTTTCGCGATTTGGGAAAGCCATCGTTCGATTTGGTGGGCAATAAGCCATTCAGGAAAGATCTGTCCGCTTTGGCGCTCGAGCCTGGTGAAAGTCTCTGCTTATCACCATCGAGCGTGCCGGCAGGCCTGGCTGGAGCGGAGTACCGGATTAACCGCGCGCTGGCCGCGTGGGCGATCAAGTGCCTGAGTCAAACGCGAGCTGCAGAAGAGATTGGACCATTTGATTGGCGTGAACTCGCTAAACGGGTTCTGGCCGGGCCGCAGCAGTTTCTCTCTTCTCTCGCGGTTGTGGACCGGCAGGTTCTCAAGAGCGATGTGATCCGAGCCCTTGACGAAGTGGCTGCGGCGAAGCCGTTTTCGAATGTGATCACCTGGGAACTGATAGATACCCGGAGAATCACGCCGATCCCGCCCAGGCATTGGCTTTTGGTGTCGGACCTTTCGCCGTTTCGGGCCGCGGTTTCGACGGTGGAGAAGGTGATGCATCTGCAGTCGATTGCGTGCGGACAAAAGCACATTGCCAGTTTTCCGCCGGATCATTTCCGTGGCGATGCAGAATTGCTGGTGGAGCGATATTCCGAGGATCGGCCGCATGCGAATGGAGCGCTGCGCTTTCTGGTGTCAGAGCCGGATATTGCGGTGTTGTTCCCGGCGGGAGCCTCTGCCGCAAAAGAGCCGGAGCTGGCGCGCAAAACCGGCCTGGTTCTGTTGACCAATGGGATCGGCGGGATGGCGCGATTGCAAGTGAATCTGGGCGAAGTGAAATCGAAGTATGATTGCGCGCTGGCTGCGAATTTGCATCCGGCGGTGCCGGTGGATCGGCATGTGTTTGTAAAGCGAATTCGCGTTTGGGCAGTGGCCGATGGATTTATCTCGGCGCTAAACCAGCAGAGCTTGCTCAGTTTCGTGC
>QIAL01000849.1 GCA_003225535.1 Acidobacteriota bacterium
AGGCCATGGAGCCTGACCAAACGACTCACCAGTTTGGGGCACGCACAAGAAAGCCAAAGAGAGTACGACCAAGCAATGAGACATCCGGGTTTCGTTTTTCAGTTGCTTGCTCCCAGGATGGTTCAAGGTCCTTGCAGCCAAGAGGTGCCTAACGCCATCGACGAGGCGCGTTCCTCGATGAGAGAGGCCAAGCTCGGGAGGCAGAAGGCTTGCGTAATGCGATCAGACAAATAGTTGCACAGATTGACCCCAAGCTTTTTGGTCGTCGCCACCAGTGTCTCAAAGGTATCCCAAGCTCTAATTCCCTCGGTAGTACGTGCCTGCAAACTGACGTCACGCTTGCGGACGCGCTGTCTGGCTCCCAATTCGGCCGGGTTGTTGTGCAGCAGGATTTCGGGATGGGAAAGAACCATGAGCAACTGCTCGCGCTTGGCCTGGGTGCGGGCTTTGCACTCATCCAATTGCTGGTAACCACTGGCCTGACCAAAGAGTTGATCAAATTCGGCCTCCAAAGCCTGAGCCAAGCCCGGGCTGGGGTGCTCACGGTAGTCCAAGAGGCCTTGATACAACTTCCAGAAGCGCTGGCTAAACTTTTGCAAGAGTTTGGCATGGTGCAGAAAGCGGGGCTGCAATTTCTTGTAATGGCGAAATTCATGGATCCAGCAGAGAGCCAATTGGACGGTCAGAGCGTTGAATTGGGGAGCATCGTCACACAGGAGCAGGCGTATGACTGGGTAGGCTCTCTGGGTTCGATAAACCGCAATGGCCAATGCCTCCTTGACGCGTTTGCGTAGATTGCCCCCAAGTTTGGGCAGGTGCTTATCCAGCACACCATTGAGGTCTTTTTCCGTCAAGTCTTGCTCACGTGGCAGCAGCGTGGGAAGCAAGCTTCTCCATTTGTCTGTGACCCCAAGCTGCTCCATCAAGGCCATGGCGAGCTCATTGCATCGAAAGACGGGATCAGCTCCCCCTTGCAGCACGCGCAGCATGCTCAGCCGATCTTTGGCCGGGAGTGTGCAGTAGGCCGTGTAGAGCGGATTGGCCAAGATATGACAGTGCTGATTTTGCCCATTGACCCGTGTTCCCGTGCTGTCAAGATGCTGCCAGGGCGAACTCTCTAGACCTGCTCTTAGCACGGCCGCACTCTCAGCATGGAAGACGTCCTGATCTTTGATCAGCATGTCGGAAAGCTGACCAGCAGAAATATGCAGGCCTACCGTGTGCAACACCTCCAGGATCTTGGGCTCACTCATCCTGCCACTGAAATACAGTGAAAGCACCCACGCTTTGACTGCTGGTCCAAATTGACCCGTATAACCGGCTGGCAGAGGAGCCAGATAGGTGCGCCGCTGGCTGGCTGAGTAGTATTTCTCACGACGGAAGCAGACGTTATCCGTCTGAAACTTCACGTCTTGGATCACGATTTGCTCATACCCCTTGAATACCGCGTCTGGGGGGAGCAGCGTCTTGTCCACCTTGAGGTCCTGGGCCCGATCTATCTGGATGTGATCTCGTTTGCTGCGCTTGTTTCGAGGCTTGGACTGCCGACGTTCTTTTTCCGATGACAGATCTGTTGTCGATTTGTTTGGCAATATCTTCGGCTTGCCCTGTTCCCCTTTGAGCCGATTATTCTCGTCACGCAGTCCTTGATTTTCTGCGGTTAGCTCGTTCACTTTGGCTGAGAGTGTTTCCACCAAGTTCATCAGATGGATGACGATCTGGCGCACGCCTTCATCTTCTATTGTGCTGGGATCGATTTTTCCTTCCATGCCCGCGAGTCTATCCTTTCCCGTGCCCTTTTGTCGAGGTCTTCCAACTCTTCTGGCTCTTTTTGGCTACTTAGCCCTCCCTCTTTTACTCTTCCCCTCAGGCTCCTATCGGCCTGTTTCCTTACCTCTAGGCTACCTTACCCCGAAAGTTTGAGATGATACCAATTTTCATCCTATACGCCACCAGATGCCAGCAATCACAAGCAACCAGACTCAAAAAGACCCAAACTAATTCTCAAGCATGATACTCCTTC
>QIAL01000850.1 GCA_003225535.1 Acidobacteriota bacterium
CCTTGGCTCCCAGCGCGCTCTTATTGTCAGCGAGTCCGCTGAGTGAAATGCGAAGAAAATGATTGCGATTGCCACCACTGTTATGCAGCAGGATTGCGGGACCGCGAGACTGGGTCAGGAGCAAGTCTGTGCCGCCATCACCGTCAACATCAGCGGCGAGCAAGGCCCGCGGAGAGTCCAGTTGGATTGCATTCAGACCGACTTCAGTGGTCACATCTTTGAAGCCGTTCTTTCCCAGATTACGGAACAGCCGGATTTCTCCACGTCTGTCTTCTGTTTCGCCCACGGCTGCCAGATCGACCCAGCCATCGTTATCGTAATCCAGCGCGGCCACGCCCCAGGCCCGCCGCCAGTTTTTTATTGGAAGCTGGACCTGCTCCACACTCTTGCCGTTCAGGTTGCGCCAAAGTGTAATGCCCGGCGCGCCATCGTGGGTAAGGGCCACATCCATCCAACCGTCCTTGTCAAAGTCCAGAGTGACTGCTGCCGTGACCGGCGGCAGACTGGCCAAATCCCACGGCTGGGAGGCGTTCCATTTTCCTTCGCGGGGATTCAGAAACAGCTCCGGTTTACTGGCGGCAAAGATCAGGTCAATGGCACGGTCATTATTGAAATCAGTCGCAGTTACCGCGGAGGTAGGGGCGTCACCGGCAAAACCGAGCGCAATGGTGACATCTGTGAATGTGTTGTTTCCATTGTTACGCCAAACTACATTTTTGCCTGCTTCGCTGCTGGTTACAAAGAGATCGAGGTCGCCATCATGGTCGTAGTCAACAAACATGACGGCCAGCGGCTTTCCCTGGGCATGGATGCCGACACTCTCCGTTACATCCTTGAACGTGCCGTCGCCCTGATTATGAAAGAGCAGGACCCCATCATTGGTTGTAACGGCCAAGTCGGTGTGACCATCATTATCGTAATCGGCAGCGGCGCAGGCGATGGCGTGCAATTGGGGATTGAAGCCG
>QIAL01000851.1 GCA_003225535.1 Acidobacteriota bacterium
ATCGCCACCTTGCTCATCCCTCATATTTGGGTTCGCGTTTACGTTCCTGAACCATGGCTCGGCTTCATCAAGCTGAACCAAACAGTAAAGATCCGCGTCGATTCGTTTCCAAATCGCGATTTCGATGGCCGCGTCGAACAAATCAGTCGCATGGCGGAATTCACTCCACGCAATACGCAAACCGTCGCTGAGCGAATCAAACAGGTTTTCGGTATCAAGATCGACCTGACGCCGAATCAGGCCGAGTTGCGGGCCGGGATGTCTTCCGACGCCTACTTTCCTGACGTTCCGCAACAGATGCGCTAATGAGGGAATGCGCTTATGCCCGAAATGATCGAATGCCATAACCTCACCAAAAGGTTCGGCTCATTCACCGCAGTCGATCACGTCACCTTCTCCGTGGCCAAAGGCTCCATCTTCGGCTTCCTCGGCCCGAACGGCTCGGGCAAATCGACGGTCATCCGCATGCTTTGCGGCATATTGCAGCCCACCGAAGGCAACGCCACGGTGGCTGGGATCGATGTCGCCGAAGCGAGTGACGAACTCAAAGCGACCATCGGTTACATGTCGCAAAAATTCTCGCTCTACGACGAACTCAATGTAAACGAGAACCTCCAATTCTATGGCCGCCTCTATGGCTTGCGCGGTGCTTCGCTGAAGAAGCGCATGGACGAGTTAATCACTTTGACGCATTTGGAGCCTTACCTCACCCGCCGCGCCGCCCTTTTATCGGGTGGTTGGCGCCAACGCCTGGCTATGGCCTGCGCTCTCATGCATCAACCCACCGTTCTTTTCCTTGATGAACCTACCGCCGGCATCGACCCCGTCGCCCGTCGCGAGCTTTGGGATTTGTTGTTCGAATTCTCCGGCCTCGGCATGACTCTATTTGTCACCACCCATTACATGGACGAAGCGGAACGCTGTTCGCATGTTGGCTACATTCACATGTCCCGGCTGATCGTCTCTGGCGTGCCCGAGGATTTGAAATCAATGCCGCAAGTCAATCCGCCCGGCACACGCCGCCTCGATGTTAATTGCGATCATGTCACAGTTGGGCTTCAGGCGTTGCGCCATGCGCCCGGTGTTCGCAGCGCAACCGTCTTCGGCCAATCGATGCATCTGCTCGTCGATCAAAGCACACCCGAAGAAGTGATCCGCCGCGAACTCGCGCGAGTTGGCATCCAGCAGGTCGATATCCGACCCATCGGCCCTTCGTTGGAAGACGTCTTCGTCGCGCTCACGGCTCAAACCGAGCAACAGGCAAAGGCTGCATGAAAATGTTTCGTGGCTTCACCGCTATTCTTTACAAGGAATTCATCGTCGTCTGGCGTGATCCGATGACGCTCTTCTTCATGCTCTTTCCGCCGCTCATCGAAATGATTGCCTTCGGTTACGCTCTCGACAATGACGTGAAGCATATGGCCCTCGTGGTCCTCAATCAGGACCGCACCGTGGAAAGCCGGCAGCTCATCGATCGTTTCGTCAACACCGAGACCTTCCGCGTCGTGGGCGAAGTGCAAAGCATCGCTGAAATGTCTGCTTTCATCCGCCGCGGCAAAGCGTTCGCCGGCCTGCAGATTCCGCCCAACTTCACCCGCGATCTGCGTGCCGGGCGCAACGCGCAAATCCAGGTGCTTATCGACGGCTCCAATTCGACTACCGCCCTTCAGGCGCTGAACACGTCGCTGGCCGTTACTTTGCGCGAATCGTTGACCCGCCTCTTTGCCCAAAGCGGCCGCACCGAGGTGCCCGTCGAACTGCGTCCACAGGTCCTCTATAATCCGGGCATGAAGAGCCCGAACTTTTTCGTGCCGGGCGTGATTGGAGTTGTGTTGCAAATCGCCACCACCTTCGCCACCGCGATGGCCGTCGTTCGCGAGCGTGAACGCGGCACGCTCGAACAGTTGCTCGTGAGCCCCCTCTCTCGCTGGGGCCTGATGCTCGGCAAACTCTTTCCCTACCTCTGCATTGGCATGGGAATGGCCACAGGATTGATCCTGATTATGCGCTGGCTGTTTGCGGTGCCGATTGCCGGAAGCGTAACATCGCTCTTTATTTCAATCCTTCTATACGTATTCACTCTGCTCAG
>QIAL01000852.1 GCA_003225535.1 Acidobacteriota bacterium
TAATCCTCGCTGGGACTCGCGCCAGAAGATAACTCGCCGTCTGCAGCATCAACTCTTGGCAGATATCGTCCTGGCGGTTGGAGTACTCGATTTCTTCGGGAGCGAAAAGGGCGTGGCGGAATTCGTCCTTGCTCAAGACAGGACCTGAGGTTCGCCGAGCCAGTTCGCGCGCCAGGGTGGATTTACCCGTGCCGGGCAGTCCCGCCATAAGAACGATCATGAGTGGAATCGTAAAGGAACCGCTGCAAGGTAGGCTAGGGAAGGATGCTGGATGAAGGAGTTATTTCGTTCCGCCGCCGAGTGCGACTTCGGTCTGCGTTGGCGCCGGAGTTTGCGGCTTATCCTGATCGGGGCGGTCCATGGGAATGATCGTCTGAGTCTCGCGCCATTCGTTATAGCGTCCGCTCACCATGATGTGGAAGCACCAGTGGCGCCGCTCTTCCTCAGGCTCCACCAGTCCAATCGACTTCATGTAGAAGAGGTAGTGCTCCATCCAACGCACTTGCTCTTTGCTTAGGCCACGGCGTTGCAGGTCAACGGTCACGCCCGCGAGATGGGAAGACGCAGTATCGCCCTCAGCCGGAGCAGCATTGCGATTATGCCGCCGAAGTTTCTTTTGCACTTTCACTGTGCGTACCGCGGAGTTCACCTGAATCTGTTCGTGGAAGCGATGGTAGTAGGCCTGGCTGAGGTCTTGGACAAAATCTCGCGTCCACGGACGAGAATAACGCCGCGACGGATCCAGCGAGTGTTCAATGCGCAAAGTCTCGCTGGGAATGATCGGCACCAGCGAACCATCGGCTTTCAGAGCTTCCAGTTCGGTCTCGTCCTGAATGCGCGGCAGTTCAAGCCGGTCGATTTCAGCGTTTTGAATCAGGAGCGATTCGTGCGAAGGCCGGAACATCGGATGCCAGCGCAGCCAGCGGAGACGATGATGCGTGTGCTGCGGCGTCGCGTGGCGTACCGCAAATGCGGTGCCTGACATCCCGCCGCATACGAGCGCGAGAAGAGCGACAGCCGCGAATTGAATTCCGAAAATTCGTTTCACGAAGTGGCTTCCGTTTCGGACTGGAGTCTTGCGACTCTGTCCGCGAGTGCGGCTATTCTAAGCCATGCTGTCAAGGCTACCAACCCGATCCGGCCTGCGGACCGTTACTTGGGTACCTCAGACAGGCCAGTTACCTGATTTCATTACTGCCGGTTACTATGCGTCCAACGCAGAGGCTCCACAGAGTCTATCGGCAGGTGAAGGGCCAATTGTGAGTTTTTCGGCGCCTTTCTATGTGGACTAATTGCTACGACTTGGCGCGATTTGGATGAAGGCTCCAGCGCCGCAGTTGCACTCGAGTGACAAAATCTAGCGCCGCAACATGTCACCCAGTGCCTGTTTCATGACTTGGCCGCCAACCTCGGAAATCGATTTGGTCAGTGGGATGTCCTTGGGACAAACCTCGACGCAGTTCTGCGCATAGCCACATTCCTGTATGCCGCCATCGCCCATCAGAGCGGCCAAGCGTTCGCGCTGCAGCGCCTTGCCGGTCGGATGTGTGTTAAATAGCCGGACTTGGGAGATCGTAGCGGCTCCGACAAAGCCGGTATCTTCGTTGAACTGCGGGCAGGCCTCCATGCAGCAGCAGCAGGAGATGCAGCGGGAAAGCGGATACGCCGCCTCCTGGTCCTCGGCGGTCATGCGCGGGCCGGCACCGAGATCGTAGGTGCCGTCGATCGGAACCCACGCCTTCACCGCTTTGAGATTTTCGAAGATCACGCTGCGATCAGTGGCCAGATCGCGCACGACAGGGAATTTCGAGAAGGGCTCCAGCCGAATCGGCTGCTCGAGATTGTCGATCAGCGCTGAGCACGCCATCCGCGCCTTGCCGTTGATCAGCATGGCGCACGACCCGCAGACTTCTTCAAGACAGTTCGAGTCGTAGGTGATGGGCGTGGTGGCCTTGCCATCGCGCGTAACGGGATCGGCGGCGATGTCCATAAGCGCCGAGATCACGTTCATGTTCGGCCGGTAGGGAACAGAGAACTCTTCCCAGTAGGACTTGCCGTCGGGAGTGAGTTGACGCTTGATTTTGATAAT
>QIAL01000853.1 GCA_003225535.1 Acidobacteriota bacterium
GGATCCCTGCGACGTCACGACCAAGCAGCACAACTGGTGGAGTTCGCCGTCGCGCTGCCGCTGCTGGTCGTCTTTGTCGTAGGCATTTTCGATTTCAGCAGCGCCTTCACTCTGAAGCTAAAATTGACCAATCTGGCCCGCAATGCAGCTCGGATCGCGGCCGCCGGTCCCATTAGCGACGTGCAGCCCGGCTCGACCCCGGTATCGGTCATGGATGCTTTTTACGTTATAGACAATTACCTGCAGGCGAACAGCATCAACGACTGTAGCGTTAGCAGCACACCCACCGGCGCAGGGGTGACTTGGACATTCACTGGAACTGGGTCCGGATGTCCGACTGCTGGCCTGACCATCGTCGTCAATCGCGGCTACTACTTCCCAGCGACCAGTGCCACCATTCCTGCGATCAGTTGTACGTCCTCAAGTCCGAATGGTGCCACCGCCGTGATCGCGACCTGCGTCAGCATTCAGTATCCGTATCCCTGGAAGTTCGGACGGGCAGCAAGCCTGCTCGGGAATAATGCCACGCTCCCGACCCGGATTTCGACGGTTGCGATCGCTTTGAACGAGAACTGAGCTATGAAGAAGACACTCATTCCAAGATCGCGCATTCGCCGCAATCGCACTCAAGAGCGTGGCGTAACGATGCTGCTCGTCGCCGTGGCGATGGTCGCGATTATTGGGATGGCGGCGTTATCGATCGATGTCATCACTCTCTATCTGGCGCGGGAGGAGGCGCAACATAGTGCGGACTCCGCGGCACTGGGCGCCGCCAAAGTTCTCTCGCTATCCGGCATCACCGGCGATCCCGCCAACGTATCGGGGAACTGGGGCCATATTTGCGGTCCTGACAATGGGACCAACGGACTGGCCACGCGAGTCGCCAAGGCAATTGCCACGCAAAATGCGGTAGGAGGAGCAGTTCCCACGACGATCAACGTCACCTATTCGGCCGGCAGCGCATCGAGCACTGCAGGAACTTCCGATTGCACTTCGTTGAATGGCACGGCATTCGGTATCAACCCAGTGGTGACAGTACAAATCATACGGACAGGCGTCCCTAATTTCTTCTCGCGGATTTGGGGCAACGCGGGAACATCTTTGAGCGCCACCGCAAGCGCCGAGGCATTCAACTCCTCGAACTCTGCAAGTGTGGGGACTTCAGGCAATATTATTCCGGTGCAGCCTCTCTGCGTGAAACCGTGGGCGGTGCCTAATCAGGACCCCCTTTTCCCGATCCCCAGCAGCCCCACTGGCCCTTTCTGCAATCAACCAGGCCAGCTATCCTGCAGCCCATTCGTCGATCTCCTCACAGGAACCATCCAGCATCCGGGAATCTCGACTGGAGGCACGAGCACTAACGGCGTCATCGGGGAGACCTTCTGGCTGGCTCCGGACTGCTTCCACGGTAACCCGAGCTATTGCAAACTTCTAACTAATGGCGCCGGGGCCGATGTCCAGCCGCAGGCAAACTTCAACGACGGCTCGGGCTTTATCAAGGGCCCACCCAATTTTCCCAACCTTCTATCGGCTCCCAGCCTGGTAGGGAGTCCGGTATTAGCCATCCCTTCCTGTAGTACGGGAGATGCCTACGAAGATGCGATTGAGGGCTGCGACGCACCCACCAACTATCGGTGTGGGGTGCCGAATCAAAACACGATCGATTTGACGAAACATAATCCGGGAGTGAACTCCATGACGAGTGCAGTCCAGTGCCTGATTCACCAGACGGATGCGACCAATCTCACCGGCTCCAGTGGGCAGGACTATCTCAACACGTTCGCCGCTCCCTCAGCTTATCCGTTTCAGATTCTCGCCGGGAGCAGCAATCCGATTGGCCCCAGCCTTTCCGGCAGCCCCATCAGCAACAGCAGTTCGATTGTGTCCTTGCCCATTTACGACCAGACTGCCGCCACCCTCACTAG
>QIAL01000854.1 GCA_003225535.1 Acidobacteriota bacterium
TTGCGTCTACGACGTGCAGAGGGAATTACTTCCAAAAAGGAAAAGACTCCTCAGCGCCCGACGGTAGTGAGCAGCTACCGCGGGAACTCGGGAGTCCGACAATTTGGCGCGTTTCCACCACACCTAACAAACGTCAACCAACTTACTGGTCTCACCACCGGACCAATCCCCGGTGTCGAGCACAAGATAATAAGCAGTATTGAAACGTTTCGCAAGAAAAATTAGGAAACAATCGGAATATGACTGTAGGTCATTTGATGATAACTTTAACGCAGATTAAGAAATAGCTCGGTAACCGGACCAAGAACTTCCGTTCCGATCTGGTGGCAGAAATCCTTGTTCATTCTGGTACGATTTGCTTTTCCCCATGGTCCAGCCTCCCAATCCGACGGTGCCCGCCCGCGGCGACCGTACGCCGGTCAAAGCCGCGGTGCGGCGTCAGCCGAGTTCCCGCTCGCTGGTGTTCTCGACCATCAAGTACCTTATGCGGACCGATGTTCACACCTTCGCTTTCTCGGTCGCGGCGAACTCGATCCTTTCGTTTTTCCCTTTCGTGATGCTGATGATGACGCTCATCCGGCGCGTCTTTCATTCGCGCGTTATGTATGACGTCGTCGTGCAACTGCTTCGCGACTATCTGCCCGCCGGGCAGGAGTTCGTGATCCGCAATCTCAACTCGATGGTCAATTCGCGGCAGCGGGTGCAGGCCGTGTCGCTGGTGATTTTGCTGGTTACGTCGTCGGGAGTCTTTCTGCCGCTCGAGGTTGCGCTGAACCGCATCTGGCGATTCGAGAACAATCGGTCGTATCTGGGGAACCAGGTGGTATCGTTCGGGCTGGCGTTCGC
>QIAL01000855.1 GCA_003225535.1 Acidobacteriota bacterium
ATCTGGATTCATGCTGTGAGTGTCGGCGAAGCTCTTTCCGGCATTACACTCGCGCGGCGGTTGAAAGAGGCTTACCCCAATCGGCCGCTCATTGTCTCGACGACCACACAGACTGGACAGGCGCTGGCCCGCGAACGCATACCGTTCGCTGATGCCATCATTTATTTTCCGCTGGATTGGGCGTTCTGCGTCCGTCGTGCGCTCGACGCTGTTCGTCCTTCAGCTGTGCTAGTGCTCGAGACTGAGATCTGGCCGAATTTTCTGCACGAAGCCGGGCGACGAAAGATTCCCGTGCTTTTCGTCAGCGGACGCATTTCGGATCGCTCTTTTGCCCGCTACCAGAGCTATCTTGGAGTTTTTGGTTTTTTCCTGCGTCCGTTCCTGCGGAACGTGCTCTCAAATACCAGCGCGTTCCTCATGCAGGGCGAAAAAGATGCCGACCGCATCCGTGCCCTGGGCGCGCCAGCGGATCGCGTACGAGTCAATGGAAATTTGAAATACGACCTCGAGCTTCCCGCGCCCACTCCGTTGTCGAATTGGCTCGCAACCGAGATCAAGCGCAGTGGCCGTTCGCCGGTCATTGTCGCGGGAAGCATCGTGGCGACGGAAGAACCGCACGCACTCATCGCCTTTGGAACCTTGCAAGGCGAGTACCCGAAGGCACTTCTCGTTCTCGCGCCTCGGAAGCCCGAATGTTTTGATGAAGCTGCGGAGTTCATTGATGAATCGCACCGCAAATTCATCCGGCGGTCCGGACTACCGATTCCCGGGCCGGCACAATCGCGGGACGCTCAATCGTCCAATAACTCCATCATCCCTGATGACGTGACCGTTCTACTGATCGACAGCATCGGTGAGTTGGCATCGCTTTATGGAATAGCCGACGGCGCCTTTGTGGGAGGTTCGCTCGTTTCCTCCGGCGGTCACAATATTCTGGAGCCGGCGGCTTTCGGTAAGATTCCCGTGTTTGGCCCATCGATGGAGAACTTTGCGGAGGTCGCATCGCGCTTCGTATCGGCGGGAGCCGCCATTCAAGTAGAAAGTCCGGAAGATGCCGGTGTCGCCTGGATTGAATTGTTTCGCAACCCGGAGCGCATGAAGAAAATGAGCGAGGCGGCGCGCCAATTGGTGGCCAGCTCGCGCGGTGCTACCGATCGAGCGGTGGCGGAAATTGCCGTGTGTCTGGACGGTGGCCGGTGATGAACGCTCCCCAGGCGTTGCGGATGCTTCTCTGGCCGCTTTCTGTTTTGTATGGTGCTGGAGTCCGCGCGCGCGTTTGGCTTTACGCGCACGGTTGGCTCAAGCAAAAGCGCTTGAAAGCAAAAGTTATCAGCGTGGGGAATCTTACTGTCGGAGGGACGGGCAAGACGCCCATGGTGATCTGGCTCGCTGAGCAATTTCTCGCGGAAGGGAAGCGAGTTGGGATACTGAGTCGTGGCTACCGCGGCGTAAACGGAACTAGTGATGAAATCGAGTTGATGAAATTCCGCCTGCAGGATCGCGTGTCGTTTGGTGTCGGCGGGGACCGCTTCGCGCAGGGGCATCGGCTCGAGGCGCAACAGTCCATCGATGTTTTTCTCTTGGATGATGGGTTTCAGCATCTACAGCTCGCCCGCGACCTCGACATTCTTTTGATGGATGCCTCTCGGCCGCTCGCTGGAGAGACTTTGCTGCCCGCGGGCCGGCTCAGGGAACCGTTGGCAGCCATGAGCCGCGCAAATTTGATTGTTTTTACTCGCGCGGAGACGGCGTCCGGAACGCTCGAAGCAATCAGAAAGCTCGACCAATATCCGGTTTTCGCGGCGGCGACGCGGCTGCTTGGGTTCC
>QIAL01000150.1:0-1247 GCA_003225535.1 Acidobacteriota bacterium
GTTAGCAGCCAAGTATCCCGATAAGGTGCAGTCGTTGTCGCTGCACAGCGGATGGCCGAAGTCGGACCCTTTCGTGAGGACCGTAATCGAAGGTTTCCAGGTAATGGCCAAAGCTTTGGACAGCGTTCCCCAAATGGTCATTCGGGCGATCTTCCCCTGGTGCTTTACACCTGAACTGTACGCTGCCAAGCCAGACTACATCCAGGCACTGGCATACTTTGTTCTGAGCCGGCCAGCGCAGCCTCTTGCGGCTTTCATCCAGCAGTCGAATGCGGCGATAGCCCATAACGCAGAGGCGCAGATTGGAAAGATAACAGCGCCAACACAAATTACGTTTGGACGTTACGACCTGGCGACCTCCACTCGTTTCGCAGATCGGTTACGTGGCAGCATCCGCAATTCTGAAGTACTGATCTTCGAAGGGTGCGCGCATGCGCCCATCTATGAGAAGGTCGAAGAGTTCAATCAGACGACCCTGGCTTTCTTGCAGCGCTGTGCGGGCGCGCGAGCCGCTTAGCCGTATCGTTTGTGCAATCATCCCATTGGTATTGATGAATCAAGCAGTGTTCAGCGCCTTCTCCGCCGCTTCCAGAGTGCGCTCAACATCCTCATCCGTGTGGGCCAGTGTCACAATCGAGTGCAGCGCGGCCGACGGTGACGCGTACACACCGAACTCAAACAGCGACAGCACGAACTTCTGGAATGCAGCGCGGTCAACATGCTCGCAGAACTCGCGATAATCCCGGATGGCGGGCTTCTCGGTGAACATCACCTGGAACATAGGGCCGACGTTCTGCACGATGGCCGCGATGCCTTTTTTTTGGAACAAATATCTGTATCCCTCACACAGTCGCTCCGCAATGCGCCATGTGTGGCGGAAGGCGGCGTTGTTATCCCGGGTCAAGACGCGCAGGTTGGCGCGCGCGGCGTACATGCCGATCCGCGATCCATTGTGGGTGCCGTAATGCAGAACGCCGCCCCACTGCAAGGCGTCCATGACCTCGGCGCGGCCGCATAAGGCAGCGACCGGCAGGCCGCAGCCCAGCGCTTTGCCGAAGGTCACAAGGTCCGGCGCCAGTTTGTAATATTCCTGGCAGCCTCCGGGAGCGATGCGGAATCCGGTCACCGTCTCATCGAGGATGAAGAGAATTCCGTTAGCCTTGGCAAGATCCTGCAGGCCATGCAGATATCCTTTCGCCGGAGGAATCACGCCAATGTTGGCCATGATGCCTTCTGTGATAATCCCC
>QIAL01000150.1:1357-9059 GCA_003225535.1 Acidobacteriota bacterium
GAATCTTCGGACGTCCGGTCACGCCGCGCGCCAGGCGGATCGCAGCCATGACCGCTTCGGTACCGGTATTGGCGAAGCGGACGCGCTCGGCGTTGCGCACCATGAGTTGCAGCATCTCCGCCACTTCCAATTCGACCGGCGTTGCAGTGGCGAAATGGGCACCGGTCGCTGCGGCTCCGGTGATGGCTTCGACGACTTCGGGATGCGCGTGGCCCAACGGCAGTGCGCCGAAAGCCATCATCCAGTCAATGTATTCGTTGCCATCGACGTCATAAATGCGAGAGCCTCGGCCCCTCTCCATGAAGATGGGGTACTTGCCGAAGTTCGCCGGGCCGCGTGAGGAGGAACTGCTGGCCTCGATCAGCACGCCCACCGTGCGCTCGTAAAGCTGACGTGACCCCTCTGTATTGAAAGCCAATCGGACCTCCGGCTCTGTAGCGCTCGGCTCAGGGGGCGAGACGCCGCCTCGACAGCCGCCGAGACGGCGGCGCTACCTGAATCGACCTGCAATGGTACAGCAGAACAACGGTCCATTACCGCCAGCCAAAGCTGAGTTCCCAAAGTAACCACGCAAATTGTCTGCAATTTTCCGGTCGCCCGCCATTCTTACTCTGAGCGGCTGCTGCCGCCGCGTATCCCCCAGGAATTTTCAGCGTTTCACCAGAACTGTTGGAGTGAGGGTTGAACTATGAAGACGTCGATTCTCTCAGTGGTTTTGGAGATCAGGGCAATCGCTTCTCGACGACTGCCTCTCTGCCTGCTGGCTATCTCAGCCTTGTTTCTGACTGTCGCGCAAGCCCAAGAGAAGCCCGTGGAATCGCCACACGCGTCGGGATGGGTCGTAATCCCCGTCGAAGAATACCGGGTGCTACGCGCGAAAGCCTATCCGGTGGAGCACGATCCTGAGCCGCCACCGCTCGATGCGACTTTGACGCGAGTCGATTACGACCTGCATGTCACCGGCGAACTGGCAGCCGGACGTGCCAACCTCACAGTGGATGTTTTGAAAGATGGCTGGGTGCGCGTGCCGGTTCCGGCAGGACTACTGGTTCGCGAGGCGCGACTCGATGGCAAGCTGGTCTCGCTCGTGCCGTCTCCGCAGGGAAAGGGCGCGGGACATCTCTCCGCTCTCCTTTCACATCCGGGACGCTGGGTTCTGGCGCTCGACGTCGACGTTCCCGTCACAGCATCTACCAGCGACGAGAGCATTTCCCTTCCCTCCACGGAATCGGGTGTGACGCGCGCGTCGGTAGAACTGCCGCGACAGGGAATTGATCTCAGAGTCGATGGAGGAATTCTGTCTGAGAAGTCGGAAACGTCCGGCGAAACGAAGTGGCTGGCCTACGGCCGCGGCAACGAGGCGCTCACCCTTACCTGGCGCAAGAAGACCGAAGATCATCACATCGAACTCCCGTTGCGGATGAGGGGATCGCTGACACAGTTAACCAGCCTGGGCGAGGATTCAACAGCTATCTACGCGGAAGCGAGTCTCGAAATTGTGCAGGGTGCGGCACGAGAGGCGAGGATTCAGCTTCCGGAAAAAATCACGATCAATCAAGTTTCAGGAGCGATGGTAGCCGACTGGGAGATGAAGAACGGCGAGCTCGCGATTACCTTCCTCGAACCGGTGGAGCATAGCGCACGATTTGTGATCAACGGCGAGGCCCGGTTACCGCGCGACGGCATTATTGACATCCCTTTGCTGAGGCTTCTCCATACCGAGCGCGACAGTGGTGGAGTCGCGGTGGAGATTCTCGGGGCGGGCGAGATCAAAGATCAGAAAGCACATGGATTGGAAGACGCGGACGCAAGTGACCTTGGCGAAATGATTGCGAGCCGCCAATCGCCTGCCCTGGCGGCTTTCCGCGCACGCGCAGGTGAAGCGGGAGCGACGCGCACTTTAAGCGTGAACGTGGCGCGTTACGACCAGCAGGCCGTGCTGATGGCCAACATCGAAGAGGCTCGCTACGACATTCTGATGAGCGCTGATGGGAAGGAACTTGTGCAGGCGAGATACGCGGTGCGCAACAATCAGCGGAACTTCGTCAAGATTGCGCTGCCACCGGGAGCATCGGTATGGAGCGCGTCGCTGGGTGGAAGGCCGGCTCGTCCCGGACAGTCGCCCGATGGAAGTCTGCTGCTGCCGCTCGAAAAGTCGCGCGGCGGTGAGGACGCCCCTGCTTTCGTGGTCGAATTGATGTACGTCACGAAAGCACCCGCGTGGCAGGACAAAGGAAAGCAGACCGTCGCTTTACCTGCGCTGGATCTGCCGATTTCTCGAACGGGAGTCCTCTTCTACTACCCGCCCATGTTCCGAGTTTCAGCGGAGCCTGGGACGTTCCGCACGCAGGAGTATCAGGGCCCCGTTTCGGTGGCATTGGCGCCCGGCGGAGGTGGACTTGTCGATCTCGGCACGCCATCCGCAATACCACTGCAGGCGAAGGAATTCGATCGCTTGGAGCAGTTCACAAAACTCCAGAGCAACGACGACAAAGAAAAGAAAGACGCCACCCAGGCGCTGCTCGACAGTTTCAAGTCGAAGTCGATGGCAGGTAGAGTGACCGGCATCGTGCCGGTCAACATCGATTTCCCCGCGTTTGGTCCATCGATCTACCTGGTTTCCGAACTTACCAGCGAGAACCAGTCCCCCGTAGCAGAATTCAGCTTCCAGCATGACAAAAAGGGAGGTGCGCGATGAACGGCAGACATTTCATTTCAATCTTGGTTGGATGTGTGTGTTTGATGTCGCTGTGCTGGGCAGAGGATAAATCCCCGCTGCCCCTGCCCGATCCCGGCAACGTCACCCTCACGCTGGACGAATACAACAAGCTCGTGGAACGGGCTGCGAAGCAACCCAGGACGCCTGAGACGGCGCCACTTCCTTATTCCATTAAGCACGCCGATGTAAAACTGCGGGTTGAGAGCAACGGCGTGATGGGATCCGTGGAACTCGAGGGAGAAGTCTTCCACAAAGGGATCAGCAAGGTACCGCTCACCAGCGGAATGACGATTCTCGACGCTCACCAGAATGGAAAAGGAGTACCCCTCCTTCAAGAGAGTGGCACTCACGTAGCGCTCCTTCCAGCGGGGGATTTCTCTATCTCGCTCGACACAGGCCTGCCATTAAGAATCGACGCCGGGCGCGCTTCGTTCAGCCTGCCGGCTCCAGTGGCTGGCAGTGTGCAAATGAGCCTGCTGATACCGGGCGAGCACACGCTCGCCAATATCAACCCGGGAGTCATCACCAGCCGTAAGTCGGAAAACGGGCACACCACGATCGAAGCGACCCTGGTCCCCGGACAGCCGGCCAACATTTGGTGGGCAACGCGCGAAGTGGTCGCACCGACTGCTCCGCGCGAAGTGCGGTTCCTGGCGGATTCGAAAACGCTCGTTTCCGTCAGTGAAGCGGAAATGCGAATTGCTGTTCTGGCGGATATCACGATGGTGCAGGGAGAAACCTCCACATTCCAGGTTCAGATTCCTGAAGGCTTCGAAGTCACTGGTGTAACCGGGCCAACGCTGGATTCGGCTGAGACTCAGCCCAAAGTGGTGAACGTGAGGCCGGTCGGCACAACCGAACCCACTCATCCGTATATCTTCCTGACCGTGAGCAACCCCGGGCTGCGAAGCCATCAGTTTTTGATCTCAATAGAGCGCTCGATCAATGACACGAAGGCGGACGCGCCTTTCGTGAGCTTCAAGGGAGCGCAAAGAGAAACCGGTGAAGTGCTGGTGGAAGGCGCCGGCACGATGGAGATCACCGCGACCGAAGGCGGCGGCCTTAAGCGCATGGACGTCAAAGAGGCAAATCCATATTTGCGGTCACTCGCTCATTTCCCGCCACAGGCGGCATTCCGTTATCACCGCCAACCTAGTGAGACTCCTACTCTCGCCTTGAACTGGGTTCGGTTCCCCGATGGCAGCGTGCTCGCCGCCGTGGCCGAGAGCGCGGATGTCACCACCATGGTAACTTCGGAAGGCAAGTCGCTGACCGAGGTGAAATTGACCCTGAAGAATCAAGCACAGCCTTTCCTGAAAGTTTCGCTGCCCACTGGGGCGACGATCCTCTCCGCGGAAGTCGCTGGAGAACGGGTGAAACCCGTACAGGGTGCGGATGGCAATCGTGTACCGCTATTGCGCCCGGGGTTCCGTCCGAACGGTCCCTACACGGTGTCGTTTGTATTTATGCATTCCGGAACTCCATTTGCGAAGAAAGGCGGTGCCGACTTGAGCCTTCCGAGCATGGATATCCCTATCAGCCTGCTGAACTGGGAAGTGTTTCTGCCAGAGCGCTACAAGGTGAAAGATTTCGGCGGAGATGTAATTGCCGCCAATCGAGTGCCCGAACCCCTGCGCGAAGAAGTTGCAACGCGAGGACAACTGGAACGTGACAAAGGTTTTTACAACAACTCGAATGATGTAGGCGCGCGCATCCAGTCACCGGCGGGGCAGATGGGAGGATATGTGACCGATGCCACCGGAGCTGTCATCGCCAATGCGCAGATAACAGTCACGTCGTCAGACAACGGCATGAGCCGCAGTACAGTGACCGACTCCTCCGGTCACTGGACGCTCCTTGGACTGCCTTCAGGAAACTATAAGATCAAGCTGGACAGTAGGGGCTTCAAAACCAGCGTGAACAACGTCAGGTACGACTCCAGCCAACCTTCGATGTTTGGAGGTGTTGTGAACGTCGGTGCTGCGACCGAGACCGTCGAAGTTACAGCTTCAGCGCCCATGCTTAACACTGAATCGAGCATGGTGGCTGTCGAAGGCAGGAACTTCAGCAAAATAATGCCGCTCGCCCCAGGAGCGGTCAGCCAAAATGCTTCCGCCAACGTTGTGAATCTGCAGAAACGTGTTGCCGGCGTTTTGCCTGTAGCAATCGACGTCCCCCGGGCGGGCACTTCGTTCAGCTTCGTCCGGCCCCTGGTGCTCGACGAAGAGACCAAGGTTACCTTCAGCTACAAGAGCCGGTAAGAGGACAGAGGCAGAACTGCACCTGCGATTTCAACGTGCTGGCCACCAATGGCTCGCCGATGGCATAGAATGTTGGATCGCAGGTTAGCAGCAAATGAGTAAACCCGACACATGGAAGTCGTGGGAAGGGCTGGTGATCAAGGGGAAGTTTCCGCTCCGCCAGTGGCTGGGCGGCTCCGATCACAGCGCAGTCTTTCTGACCGAACTCGCAGACCAACACGGGCAGAGAGCTGCCATCAAGTTGATCCAAGTGGACGAAGGCAATGCGGAGGCGCGACTGTCGCGCCTGCGCGCTACCGCAAAACTTTCTCATCCTCATCTGATTCGCACGTTTGAGTCCGGCCTTTGCCGTCTGGACGGCTCGCCATTTGTCTATGTGTTGATGGAATGCGCCGATGACGATCTTTCCAGAATTCTGCCAGAGCGGCCGCTGGACCCGTCGGAAGTGTCGGATTTACTGCCTCCGGTCCTCGATGCGCTCTCCTATCTGCACAAGAATGGATTTGTTCACGGGCGCGTTAAGCCATCGAACGTGCTCGCGGCAAGGGATCAACTAAAGCTGTCGTCGGACCAGGTTGCGCCCGTCGTACAGCAGGATGGGGGCCGCAGGCGCCGCGACGTCTATGACGCCCCTGAGACCGCAGCCGGGATAATATCGCCGGCGGGAGATATATGGTCTGCGGGCGTCACCCTGCTCGCGGCATTGGCTCAGAACGTGACCGCCGCCGAACAAGCTTCACCGGCGAATCGTGATTTACCTGAGACCATCCCCGATCCATTTCGTGGAATCGTGCGCGAATGTCTGCAGCTCGATCCGAACCGCCGATGCTCACTGAAGGAAATTCAGGCGCGCATGCAGCCGGCGGCGCGTTCAGTTCCCGCCCCTCCAGAGCCGGCTGCAATCCCGACTAGTTCCGCGACCCGCAAGCCTGTGTTTGCGCTCGCAGCTGTGATCATCGTTGTGCTGGGGATCGTACTTGCATGGTTCTATTCCCGCTCAAGCAAACCTGCAACGCAGACCTCCGATGGGACCAAACAACCTCTAACTCAAGCCGCACCAACCCCGACAACCGCTGCTCCTAAGCCGGCGGAAACTGTGGTGCCGCCGCCTCGAGCACCAAGGGGCGAGGTCGTTCGCCAAGTTCTTCCCGAGGTTCCTCGCAGTGCGCAAAATACTATCCGAGGCACCATCAAGGTCGTCGTACGAGTAGAAGTCGATCCTTCCGGAAAAATCACCGCAGCAAAATTGAAGTCGTCCGGCTCCAGCCGATACTTCGCGAATCAGGCCCTCAAGGCGGCGGAGCGATGGGAGTTCTCTGCCCCCGAAGTCAACGGACAGCCGACAGCCAGCACCTGGCTGCTCCAGTTCAGATTCAAGAAAACGTCGATCCAGGCTTCGCCTCAACGGGTGAAGGGATAACCTTTCGCGTCCTGACGCAGCTTCCATACGATCTGCCGCACCATTCCCAGCAATACTTTCGCATCCATGGCTTGCAGATTGAACCGGAGCATGAGACGGCGGACCTTCTTTTCACTCACCGCATCGTTGCCCGGCTTAACGTATCCGCTGATCTTCAGGGCTTCATAGAGCCCCTGTGTGATCTTCTCGATTTCGCCAGATGCCGCCGGCTCGATCTGCTCGGAAATCGCTTCATCGACCACATTTCGCGAGAGTCCGAAAAGACAAACGGCTACAGCCTGTCCCAGATTCATGGAGATGTTTTGTTCATCCGTCGGAATAGTAAGGAGCCAGTGACAATGGGTAAAGTCTGCGTTCGTCAATCCGATCTTCTCGGAGCCGAACAACAGCGCGGCCCTGCCTGACACTAACGCCGTTCGAATGGCACTGGCCGATGCCTCGTTAAGACGGCGCACTGGATCTTGTAAAGCCCGATTACGGATAGCGGTGGTTCCGACCACCAGTGAACAGTCCGCCACCGCTTCGGCCACAGAGTCGAACTCCTGGGCGTTATTGAGCAGTGCAGAGGCACCCACGGCAGAACGTGCCTCGCGAAAGCCGGCAGCGTATGGATTGACCAGGCGAAGATGCCGGGCACCGAAGTTGCTCATGGCCCGCGCAGCCGCACCAATATTGAGTGGATTGCGTGGTCGCACCAGCACGACCACCAGTTGGTCCAGCTCTGAAATCTTGGCAGGCAAGCCGTCATTCTACGACAAGACATTTACAGGAGGCGCGCTGCTAAAAGAAAAGCGCCCGGAGCCGGGCGCTTTACCTTCTGATCTAACCTGCGTCGTCTATCGCGCGAACAATTTCCGACGCATCATGCCCATCATGCTCATTGCGCCGGTCGCGAAAAAAGCGAGTGTGGAGGGTTCCGGAACAGACGCGATGGTCGTATCCCCGCCAGAAATCAAGGTTGAGCCGTTAAAGAACCCTATGCCTGTGTTGGCGGTAAGTTGAACGGTAACCGCGCTCACGCTGGTTCCACCCAACATTCCCGTAAGAACACCCGTCAGCGTGTAGCTGTGAGTCCCATTTGCCAGTGTCGTAAGAGTCCAACTTATAGGCGCGGAGAAAGTACCGGTGAAGAGTACCCCGTTGGGAATTCCGTTGGTGCCGTTGCCACTAATGGTGACCATTCCGCCAGCAGCGAATGTACCGCCCATATTCAAAGAACCGCTGGCCAGCGCGCCGGTGCTTAACGAAAAAGTGCCAAGGTTACCCGTGACGGTGCCTCCGCCGTTAAGCCCACTGACAGCG
>QIAL01000856.1 GCA_003225535.1 Acidobacteriota bacterium
GTGTGGCGACGATCACAGTGTCGTTTGTGAGACGTATCCACGGGCTAGCGTTGACCTGAACGCTCGCTTGCCCGGGATATCGCAGACCATGCACCTGCAACCTGAGGGATCGTATTGACTCACTCTGCGCAGCCTCAAGAGCGACCGTTCGGTTCGCCGTAGCTCCGTCCGCTCCCAACACTTCAACCGGCATTTGAATGCGGCTAGAGGAAGCATTAACCGCCCCGATGGGAATTGCCAGAGTGGCAAGCAACAGACGAACAATCGACTTAACCCACATAATCTGCCGTCCGCGGCAATGATGCCACACTTTGGTCTTGAATTTATTGACTCACTTCTAGGCCGGGACTGAACGTTTGTCCGCATAACGGACATTTTAATGTATAAGAGAGGACGAACACGCCGGGGATTGTACACCCTGTCTCGTCCTTATTTCGGTGTACGTAGTCGACGACTGTGACAAAACGATAGCAATTACAAGATTACAAGAACGATTGCCAGACTTCTGACCAATGCCTTTGCGTACCCGTCAGTTCCCGCGAGGTTTTTCAGGTGGACTTCAGCTAGGCCGGTTAGGTTTTTAGTCGAAAGGCTGTCCTATCACTGAGGTTCTTGTGAGAATCAACAGAACTGTTTCGCTGCTATTGGTCGTCGCGTCCGCTGCTACACACACCTGGACGCAAACCTCCGGTGTCGATCAAACTCGATACCACCAAGTAAAAAAGATCGTCTTGGGGGTGATGGCGGATGGGATTACTTCACCACAGGCCCGGCGACGCACCGAATCTTCATTGGCCGTGGGTCTTATGTCATGGTGCTTGATCCGGATGGCACCGTGGTAGGAAAAGTGGATGTCGGCAAAGACAACGAAGCGCACGCTGTGGCACTTGCACCGGACCTGCACCTCGCCTTCACGAGCAACGGTGGCGGCAGTTCGGTGTCCGTCTTCGATCCCCGTACGCTGAACGTTGTGCGTGTGGTCAAAATTACGGGACGCGACACCGATGACATCATGTACGAACCGTTCACAAAACGGGTCTTTACTTTCAATGGTGGGAAGGGGAATGATGCCACAGCAATTGATCCGCTGAAAGGGGTTGTTGTAGGACAGGTGCCACTCGGCGGCAAGCCGGAAACAGCGCAAACCGACGGGCATGGTCATATCTTCGTAAATATCGAGGACAAAAGCGAGTTAAGCGAAATTGACGCCCAAACGCTGAAAATCATGCATACATGGCCATTGGCACCCTGCAAAAATCCCTCAGGACAAGCGATTGACATAGCGCATTCGTTGCTCATCATCGGCTGCCACAACGGACTGATGGAATTTTGGGATTACGCCAACGGAAAGGTTGCCGGAACCGTGCCCATCGGGAAGGGCGTCGACTTTAACCGCTTCGATCCAGGAACGGGTCTCGCTTTTGCTTCTTGTGGCGACGGCACAATCACAGTTGCGCACCAGGATGCACCTGATAAGTTCAGCGTTGTGCAGACCGTCGAGACGATGAAGGGAGCGCGCACGATGGCACTGGATACCGAGAATCACAATATCTATTCGGTGACGAGCGAGTTTGGGCCCCCCGCCAGCGGCGACGCCGCAAAACCCCCATCCCTGGCCGACCTTGAAGCCGGGAACATTTACGATGATGATCTTCAGCCGCTGAGAAGACCCTAATCGAACTCGTCATCTTGCATCTGGGTGTGCAGGGAAAGCGAGTGCTGAATCATGATCACCCATCCCACTCGGGACGCATTCGTATCGTGGAGCGCCCCTTTTCTGTGAAAAACCAAGCTTCGCCCATTGGTGCTTTCGGCAACTCATCCCGTAGCATCAGATACATGCACCACGGACTGTTAGGCCACGATGGAAGAAGCGCAAACCACGGGGAGATGGCCAGTGGACAATCTCTTCGATTGGGATCGAGTCCCTAGTCGCGAGTCTGGCACAGGCCTCCTCCACGAAGGTTATGACATTCTGTCGTTGCAGCGCCGTCCATGATTCTTCAAGAGGGAAGCCGATATCGATGATGGGCGCTAGGCGCCACGACCCTAGAACATTGTCGAGGAAGGGTGCACGTGAATATCCCGTCGCCTCGACCGCATCTATAAGGTATTTGACGAAGACACCGAGGACAATGTCGTAAGCCCAGAAGCCACGACCGCCGTAGTTGACGTACTTGGTGGCGCTCACGAACGTCCTTTCGAGTTGCCTGTACCAACAGCCACACTCTAGGCGGTTAGTTATTGCAACACGGCGACTGCATGCAACCCTGCGAGGGTTCTGAGTGAAGTCAGGATGTTTCAACAGCAACCGAGGCAGCACCCGCCATGGCCCCGCTACACTCAAGGCGGCCACGATAGCCGCTCATGCACATGCTCTGAACTTTGTTCTGCTGTCTCCTATCCGCTTCCCATCGTTAAACGTTGAGCCCACTTAGAAAATGAATCGTGCAACCAAGTAAGTAGTGTTATTGCTGCTGGCGTTCCGGCCCGCGCCGTCGTAGTTCACGGATGCACCGTTGAAACGCGTGTACCCGGTGTACTGAGCTGCAAGTTGCAGGTTCTGCCACGGCCAGTATGAGAAATTCGCGATGTAGCCTGAACTCCTCGGGTCGCCGGTGAGACTGCCGCTTACATCCGCCTGCGGAAACAGAAACGGATCGACGGTGCCATGAGTATCGAACCATCCGAACGCGCCCGAAACGCGATTGCCGATGTGGTACTCAGCATTCGCCATCATCGTATTCAGGTGGTGACTGCCGGGTGCCGCTGCGCCCAGAGCAGCCATTGCTGCCAGGTTGGAGTTCTCTCGAATATAGGTGCCACGCAGCGAGAGCACATCCGTTCTGAACAATGTGCGATCGATCTGCGCGTCAAACGCGTAGTCCGTAAAATCATCTTCGATCCCGCTCACCGCATTCGGGCTCGAACGCAAGTGCATACCATAAGTGCCGATCTCATATTGGGTGTTACCGGTCAACCGCTGCAGCGCCACTCGCCAGTAAGGAGCGAGGCCTCGGATGTTGACTCCGAAATCAGCTCCGTCAAATGGTTGCGCGGTGCCGAGGTGTTGGGAGCGGTAGAACGTGGTATCCACGTAGAGGTGGTTGTCCAGCATGAAGTAACCGCCGAATCCTGCCACGTCCTGTCCCAGGCTGGCCACCATGGGAGCAGCGGAAGGTGTAGGCGCCCAATTGTCGGCGACGAAGGGATAGCCCCATCCCGGCGTGCTGTTCCAGAGATCCTCGATCGTCGGATTGTTGTTAACGTTCAACCCGTAAACAAATTCTTTTCCGCCGAACGTCGTCTTGTTCGCGTAGCGAACATCGGTGTTGTCCATGGTGAAGTGATCGTCTTGTACGTCGTAAGTCACTTGAAGAAAGCTGCCGACGTGGCTTGTCCACGCCCCTGACAGGAACAGGGAAATGTCCTGTGGCATCTCGACACTTCCATTCTGCGTGCCCGGAATCGGGGACTTCGTCGAGGTAAACGAAGTCTGCAGCCAGGCAGAGAGCGGCAGCGTAGCAAGAAGATCCAGCGCTGCGCGCTTCTTGCTTCCGTCCGCCTTTACGATTTTGGTGTCGTCAGCTCTGTCAACGTAGCCCAAAAGCTTAAAGCGGCGACCAGCCGGATTTAGTTCCGGCGGGTTGTAGTGACATCCACTGCAGGGGAGTCCGGTTTGCCTGGCAAAGCTGGGAACGGCCATAACTCTGGGCGGGTTCACCGTAGCAAACAGCAAAACCACGAGCGGAACCGCTACGGTCCATAACACTGTTATCTTCTTCATCGGATGAGATCTCCTTTGCTTACTGCGCCGTGTCGTGCACGCGAAAATGCGCGGACGCTTCCCGCTCTCTGCCGTTCAACCAGAGGTGTCTTTACACAGACACTTGTGGCTTCCGAGTCTCGCAAGCNNNCGATGTCGGCTAGCTCGCAATTCACGGGAGAAGACCCGAGCAAAACAGGTAGGGTCACCGCACTTATGCCACAGTTCATCGACGAGATCAACACGCCATGTATAAGAACGCTGTAAATAGCTTGTAAAATCACCCACCGGCTCGCTGGGATGGATAATGCTTCGTGACTTTAAGCGGTTCGCTTCGGAGCCCCCGCGTTTGCGAGTGTGAGTTGTCTGGTTCATTGGCGTTGTGGTTCCGACCTTGATTTAAACTCTTGATGGCGTTCTGCCTCACCGACTCAAGCTTCCGAATTAGGCGCGATTCAAAAGGCGTGAGGATGCGCCAATCTCCTTCCTGAAACTCAAT
>QIAL01000815.1 GCA_003225535.1 Acidobacteriota bacterium
CTCTCGCCTTCGGGTGTCCATTTCATCGCTGCTTCTCCCGGAGCTGCTTTTCAGGATGGTAGCACTCTTCAATTCGTGCCGGACGGCGAGAGCCTTGCACGAAATGGTTCTTCAAATGCCGCGTGATCGGAACTGATCATCGCGACGTCGCCTCCTCCGCTCGTGCTTCTTCCGCCTTCGGCGGTTCGCCTCTATCAGGAGTATCAAGTCGAATCTCCGTAAGGTCCGACAACAAGCTCGCCGCCCACCGATACACGTTGTGTTCGCGGATGTTCTTCCGCATGTGGCGCATTCTCGCCTCCTGCTCTTCCTCCGGCATTTCGAGCGATCGTAAAATCGACGCCGCAAGTTGTTGCACGTCGTAAGGGTTCACCTGCAGCGCATCGGTTAGTTCGAGTGCCGCTCCGGCGAAGGTGCTCAAAATCAACACTCCCCGCTCGTCTTCTCGCGACGCGACGAACTCCTTCGCCACCAGGTTCATTCCGTCGTGCAGCGACGTAACTAGGCACACGGACGCCGCGCGGTAAAATCTGGCAATCTCCTTGTGTGAGTGATGTTTCCGCAAGAACAGAATTGGTTTCCACTTTCCGGCTGCAAACCGGGCGTTGATTCGCTCCGCTTCCACGGAAACTTCCTCGAGAAACTGCTGATAGCGCGGAATGTGAGTCCGGCTCGGCGCGCCGATTTGCACGAACGAAAACCGCTCCTGGTATTCCGGATGAACTTCCAGAAATCTCTCGATTCCTCGAAATCGTTCCAAAATTCCTTTCGTGTAATCCACGCGATCGACGCCAATGCCAAGCAGCGATGCCTCAATCCCTAATTCCTCGAACAGCGTCGCTCGCTCCTCGCCCGAACTTTTCCACGCCGTCCGTTCCGCGGTGCTCTCCGGAAACGCCACGCTGATCGGATACGGCCGCACCAGCGTTACGTGTCCTTGCCGGTTCACGGCAAAACGATCCCACTCCGTCAGCGCCTCCAGGGCGCGATCCACCGTTTCCAGAAAATTATTGCAATGCGTTTGCGTGTGGAATCCGATTAGGTCTGCGCCCAACAATCCATCCAGCACCTCACGCTGCCACGGACAAATTCCAAACACCTCCGGGTTCGGCCATGGTATGTGCCAAAAAATCGCCACGCGCGCATCCGGCCGCGCTTCTTTCACCATCCGCGGTAACAACGCGAAGTGATAATCCTGCGCCAGCAATATTGGAGATTCCGTTCCCTCCATCTCCTGCAGCACCGCATCTGCAAATCTTCGATTCGCCACCTGGTAGTGCCCCCAGTCCTCGGGCCGGAACGTGGGCCGCGTGTGCGCAATGTGGCAAAGCGGCCAGAGCCCTTCATTCGCAAATCCCTGGTAGTAACCCTTCTCTTCTTCGTCCGTCAGCCAAACGCGCCGCAGCGTGTAACTCGGATGCTCCGGCGGCACGCGCAGGTGATCACTCGAATCCGCCGTGTCACGGTCCGCCGTTCCACTCCCGTGCGCAATCCACGTCCCATCGCACGCAAGCAATACGGGCTCGAGCGCGGTCACCACGCCGCTCGCCGGCACAATCGTTTCAATCTCTTTCAGTCCCCGCATATGAATGTACGGCTCGCGATTCGAGACGACGTACAGCGGTTTTTTGTGCAGTTTGTTCCGCAGGCTCACGCGCAATCGCTCGGGAGTCCATTGCGTTGCGTTGGTGTCCCGCAGCCGTGCCTCTTCTTCCGCGGCCGCTCGCGCAACACCCAAATCCCGCGCGAGATGCGTCACCTCCACATTGATCTGATCGAACAGCTCGCCTTGCGGCAACGCATGACCTGCCGGCCCACCCCCCGTTCGCAAGTGCTGCAACCACTGCACCGTCTTCTTCAGCGGGTCCATGAACGTCCAGCGCACCAATACCAGCGCAAGCCCTGTGATCAGGATTGTCTCCAGCAATGCCGTCAGCATCGAATCGCGCAGCGTTCGCA
>QIAL01000816.1 GCA_003225535.1 Acidobacteriota bacterium
TGGATTTTGTTCTGTGGAAAATTCGGTGAAGGCGTTCGCCGGGGGGGGAGGCTTCAATGACGACAATTCTGTGGTGGGCGATTGTAATTGCCTTGGCGCGGCTGATTCGGTACGTCCGAACGAAGCCTCCGCGGCGATCCCAGCGAGGGCTGTGCGCACAGTGCGCCTTTGTCCACATGCAGTACGGCGCGACGGGGCGCAATGCTGTCTTCTGCACGTTCGGTGGGAGACTGCGAGAGGTGAAGCTCGACGTGCTCTACTGCACGGATTACCGGAACCGGAACACGCCGCCTCGGCTGGTGCGGGTTGGATTCGCGCCGGAGATCCAAAGCGTTGAATCTAAGGCGTGATGGCGCGTTGGGGGAGTCAAAGTCCCCGCCCTAACGTCGCAAACAACGCGACGTTAGGATGGGGCACTCTTGAGAATGTCGGGAGCCAAGATGGCCCGCGACAGCCAACGGGATGCCCGCGCTACGGTTCGCTACCGGCGGTCGGTGTCGGGTTGGCCCGCGCTTTTGAGCGTGACCTGATCTTGCGAGACTTCGCCGCTTTTGTGGACGGGTGGAGTCTGGGCTCTGGGATCGGGCTTCGGCTCCGAGGGCGGATGCGCGGCTTGGTGGACATCGACCGGGTGCGGACTGTTGATCGGAGTGATCATAGTGGTCTCCTGAAAGATACGATCGGCAGCGAAGCCGTGAACTTTAATTTCGCTGCCTAGCTGCGGGAACGTTGGTAAGCGTTACCCGCGTGATGACGTCGTTACCGGGTTCTGGTTCACCGAGAGAGTGCCTCGAGACGCCTGTGATGCAGCGGGCAGACGGGGGGTCCTTCGCTTCGCTCAGGATGGCAAGAGAGCAGAAAGAGCAAAAGAGAACATGTGTGACTGATCACACTTACAACGTAATTCTTCCCGACAAGGGCGTGCCCGTTTTCCCTAATGCGGTGATGGAGGCGCAGAAGGATCTGGTCGAGATCGTGTATACCTTGCGACAGGTGGTGTGCGTGAAGGGGTGACCTCACATTTTTGCGTTGTCATCCTGAGCGAAGCGAAGGATCCCGCAGGTGTTTGTTGCAAAGACGTTGCTGGCGGGCGTTCTCAATATGGTGGCGGGTGCATGGGGAGAACGCCTTGAAACTTCTGCGGCGCTGCGGGCGGTGGTGGGGTCCTTCGCTTCGCTCAGGATGACAGGGTTTGGCGAGGTTATTTCGAAATGGACCTATTTGCTGTGAACGGATTCACCGGCGAACAACAATTGTGCTCCCCAATGTTCTGCCAGATCTGCCCACCTGTGATTTCTGGATTCGATTAAGGCTATCTTTTTCGCGCGGGTCCAGCCCTTCAGTTCTTTCTCTCGTCCGATGGCGCGGTGAACGTCGTCGAAGCTTTCGTAGTGGACCAGTCGGGTGCAGCCATACTTCGAGGCGAAGCCGTCGATTTGTCCGCTTTTGTGTTCCAGGGCACGGCGGTAAATGCTGTTTGTCATGCCGATGTAGAGGGTGCCGGAGTGGCTGGACATGATGTAGACGAAGTACTGGTGGTTTTTCAGGTTCATTCTTCCTGCAGCATCGAGAGAACGCCTTGCCATGACCGGGGTGCTGCCGGCGTTGGCGGGGTCCTTCGCTTCGCTCAGGATGACAGAATCTGGGAGTAATTGGCAGGCCCTTGCCGCTGTTTTTGTGCTCCCAAGACTCGAAATGGGAATTAAGCGCCCGCGCCGAAGGATTTTTCTTCGGGCTTGGCGGCTTCTTTTTCCGTAGCAGATCCCGCGGCAAGGTCCTGGACGAATTCGCGGCGGCGTTCTGTTTGGCCTTTACGTTCCACCTGACGCACTCTGCGCGTCGGCATTGTGCTGGGCTCGAGGCTGACGATGCGGCCTTCGCGGACTACGATCTGCGAGCGGAACCAGTCGGTGCGGTACATGCGTCCCGCGGCGTAGAAGGTCATCGCAGCGGCGATGGGGCCTTCGAATTCGTATCCCGTGCAGGCGAGGAGACGCTTGCCCATCTCCTGCGTCCAGGTGAGGCCTCCGACTAGCGGATCGTTGAGGCGGCAGCGCTCAAAGGGTGTCGCGTGCG
>QIAL01000817.1:0-1328 GCA_003225535.1 Acidobacteriota bacterium
CGGCCAGAGAATTTCCTCGTCCTGATCGAGCGCCTCGTCCATCGCGGTTTCCAGCGAGTGGACGGCAGCCATCTTGCGGTCGAACTTTTCCGTGCGACTGATGGCCCGGAGGCGAATGTAGCCACCTTCCAGCCAGCCCAGGCTGATCCGCTCACAGCTGAAGCTCGTGGCCAGAGCGTTGCAGAACGCCAGAGCCGCTGCGAGAAACCGCTTCTCCGCGTTGACCGCCACCATCAGATCGTGCGCGACAGCGAGCTTCTGCACGTCCGCGGCGGCTTGTCGGACGGCCTGATGCATCTGGTAGGACTCCGGGACGTCCGCGGCCAGATGCAGCCGGAGCAGCGATTCGCGTGCGGCCGGTTCGTTGACCTCGGAGAGAAGCAAGGCGGCGACGCAGACCTCAGACGCCCGGTGAAGTCTGAGCCGGGAGGCAACGACATAATGACCTGCTGCTTTGGATGGCCCAGGCTCAAGCGACGCGAGCAGGTCTCCGCCATTCTTCAGGCAGTCTGCGGCGAACGAATCAAGCTGGCCGTGGAACGCCGCGAGGAACCGCGATGGGGCGAGATGAGCGGGCCATTCGGTTACTCGTTTCCAGGCCACCGACCGCGCGGGGTCCTGGACCAACAACACCGCCGCGCTGGCGGAGGCAAGACCGGCCAAGCTGCCGAGGTAGCGCGGCCAAAATTCCTTCGGGAGACCGTCGAAGTTGCGCAATTCGGCAAGTTCCCGCAGCGCCGCGGTCTGCTGTTGGTTGAGTCCTGGAAGTTCGGAGGACATGCGTGGACTTACTCCAAAAGCATCCGGCCCGACACGCCCGGTCGAACTCTGCCGTCGCCGTTGTCAAAGAGGACTTTGACCTTCCGCAACCCGCTGGCGGGGTCCACCAGGGGAGAGAGGAAAACAATCTTGCCTTCGACGGTCACCAGACCCGCCTCAGTGTCGATCTCCATCTTCACAGTTTGGCCGAGCTTCAGTCCGGCGACGAGTTTGGCTTCGGTGTTGGTGATGAAATAACAGCGGCGGGCGTCCACGACGCGCACCAGCGGCTGGTAAGGCTGACAGGCTTCGCCCACATGCAGCATGATTTCGGTGATGGTGCCTGACAGAGGCGAGATGACCTGGCGCCGACGCAATTGTTCCGCGGCCATGTCGTGCTCAACCGCAGCGACTCTGTATTCGGCCTCCTTTTTCTCCACCTCTTCTTTGCTGATCCCTTTGGTGGTCTTAAACAATTTTTGCGTCCCGTCGAAGTCGCTCCATTTCTGGTCGCGCACGAGCTTGCGGCGTTCGACTTCCAGTTCCTCCAACTTTTTGTCCAACTCCAG
>QIAL01000817.1:1340-3080 GCA_003225535.1 Acidobacteriota bacterium
GACAAAGTCGCCTTCGCGGGAATTGCGGGCAGTAATGATCCCGGGCACGGGAGCGCTCAGCGTCACATCGAGGAAGGGCTCGGTGATGCCGGTGGAAAGCGGCAGGTCTGCTGCTCGCGCAAAGAAAGCCAAAACGAGCGCCCCTGATGCTTGAACGACGGTAAATCTGCGAAATGTGAGAGATAAATTCTCGAAAAACCGCTCAATACTCCTGGAGCTTTTCATGTTGGTCGAATCACTTCGGGGGTTTGGTTGTCTTCGACTCATCAATGGTCTGACGAAGAATGCGCGGCGTGTTTTCGTCATTTTCCGTGCTTATGAACGGCGGCGCGATGGTCCGTTGAAATCCGCGGGGTTCTTCCTGCGCTCCGGTTTCGGAGAAGGGCATCCGCCGCTCGCCTTGGAGTTGCAAATCCTTAAGCAAACTCCTGTACTGGTGCTCCGAGAGACCCGCCTGCTTGAGCAGACCCGCTGTCCTCTGTTTGATTTCCTTCTGGGGCAGATCAAGGTTCCGTGACTGCAGAACAGTGCCTTGAACCAGTTCCAACTCAAGCCGGGCCCGCTCGTTTTGCACTCGTGCCTCGACGACGGCGTTCTTCGCCTCAAACAGGCTCGCCTCCACCTCCAGCACACGGCGGCTGCCGATCTTCCCAACCTCCAAGCGTTCAAGTTCGCTGTCGAGCAGGTTTCGGTTGAAGGAAACGATTTGCTCATAGTCACCAATGGCTTCATGCGTGCTGCGGATTTTTCGCAGGGCAGTATCGATGGCGTTGAGGATCTGAGTTTCGGTTTCTTTCAACGTGATGAGGGCCTGTCGCTTGCGCAGTTTCGCAGCGTCCAGTTCGTTCTTCGCCCTGATCCCGCCACCGAGCGGAATGTGCCACTCAACGCCGGCGGAAAAGGACGGGAATCCTCTTTGCTGCACATCCTCCCATGAACTTTCGGGGTCTGGCCCCAGCCCGTTCAGGCCGTAACTTGCCTTTAGATCGATTTCGGGGAGATGCTGGTTCCTGGCGTAGGCCACCCGTATGTTTTCCTCGGTTAACCTTTTCATCTGGCCAATATAGTCAGGGTTCATTTTCAGGGCGGTTTGGGCGCTCTCCGCAAGCCGAGGCGCGGAAACCGAACCGATCGGTGAATCGACGGCTTGGAGGATCGGCGTTGGCTCGGTTGCGGTTTGGGAAATAAGCGTCAACATCTGCGTCGCCGTTTCGACGCGTTTTTGTTCGGCTTCGGCGAGTTTGGTCTTGCGCAGCGCCAAGCCAGCCTTGGCTTCCAGGACTTCCAGTTCGGAGCCTTTGCCGGTTTGAAAACGCGCTTCATTGTCCCGCACCAAAGTTTCAGCCAAGAGGGCGGACTCGCGAAAGAAGCGTACCTGCTCCTGGGCGAGGAAAAGGTTCCAATAGGCTGCTTCGGCAGTGGAGATGACCAGCATCATCTGGTGCCTGTACTCCTGAAACGCCACGTCCGAGGCAAGCGCGGCGAGGCGGATGTTGGCCAGGGTGGCTGAAAACCAGGCGTTTTTGAGCAGCGGCTGAGTGAGGTTGACGCCCGCAAAAGTCTGAAACTCGCGCCGTGGCGTGTTGGTGACAATAATCCCAAAAGGTGGGTCTTGCAGATTATTGCGAAGATCGTGCAGGGAGTAGCCCAGCCGAATCTTGGCTCCGGTGGGAATGAGTGCTTCGAGACCTGCATTGTAGATGTTGTTCTTCTCCTCGAACTGGGAGATGCCGGTGCTTC
>QIAL01000818.1 GCA_003225535.1 Acidobacteriota bacterium
TGGCCCTTGGCACCGAACCCGGTAGCGAACAGTACGCCCCGTTGGCCCGCGCGATCATCGGCGGCTTGCTCGTTTCTGTTGTCCTGACCGTTTATCTCGTGCCCGCGGCCTACCTCATCGTGCGCCGCGGAAAAGAAGCGAATTCTCAGGAGGCGCAGGCGTGATGCGCACTATTCTTGCTTCCGTTCTTCTTTCCATTTTGCTCTGTCCGCCGCTGCGGGCGCAGATGCCTTCAAACCCGTCGACCTCTCCTGGGCCTGCTCCAACCGCCTCCGTCGGCGGGGAACTGGCGCTGGCGCAGGCCGAAGACATCGCCTTGAAAAATAATCCCCAGATCACGATTGGAAAATTGAGCGCCCTAGTCGCTCACCAGTATGTCCGGGAGGCACGCTCGGCGCTGCTCCCCAACGCCTATCTCAGCCTGACCGCCGTAGCTTCCAATCCCGGCAGCCGGCTCGCCGCCGGTGCCCTCAACAATCCGATCCTCTTCCCACGCGCCGCCGCGGGCGCGACCGTCGGACAGTTGATCACTGATTTTGGCCGTTCCACGAACCTTCTCTCCAGCTCCCAATCCCAGGCTAAGGCCGAAGACCAAAATGCCGCCGCCACTACCGCTCAAATCGTCCTCGCGGTCGACCAGTCTTTTTACAACGTGTTGGAAACGAAGGCTCTAGTCGTCGTGGCACAGCAGACCGTGGATTCCCGCCAGCTCTTCGTTGACAAAATTAAAGCGCTCACCGATGCCAAGTTAAAGTCCGATCTCGATCTTAGCTTCGCAAACGTCGACCTGGCTCGCGGAAAGCTCTTGCTGCTTGAAGCTCGGAACAACTACCAAGCTTCACTCGCCGCCCTTTCCGCGATTCTTGGCTACGCGGATCAGCAGGATTTTCGGCTCGTCGAGGAACAAGCTCCCCTCGGGGCTCCTGCGCCTGACGTTCTTCCGCTCATTCAGCAGGCTCTGCAGCAGCGCCCGGAAATTCTCGCCCTTCAGGACCAGGTCCAATCCGCGCAAAAGTTTGGCAATGCCGAACATGACCTGTGGCGTCCGACCGTCACCGCGCTCGGCGTTGTCGGCGAAGCTCCGGTTCGCGACAACCACATTTCCAACTGGTATGGGGCGGTCGGCGTCAATATCAACATTCCAGTCTTCAACGGCTTTCTCTTCAACGCGCGCGCCAAGGCCGCCGATCTCCAGACTTCGGCAACTCGTCAAAAACTTGCCGGCCTTCGCGATAACATTGCGCGCGACGTCCGTACTTCCTGGCAAGACACTGCCCGCACCTACGAGCGCCTTTCCGTCACTCAGCAACTGCGCGAGCAAGCCGGACTTGCCCTCGACCTGGCGCAATCCCGCTACAATCTCGGCCTCGGCTCCATCGTCGAATTCAGCCAGGCCGAACTTCAAAAAACGGAAGCCGACATCGCCGATACGGATGCTAAATATCAGTATCGCCTGACGCAAATTGTCCTCGCTTATACAATTTCAGCGCCGAAGTAGGTCCTTCCTCGCGGTGCCGAGGGAAGCTGCTACTGCAAGGTTTCTTACGGCTAGATCCGCCAAGTCAGCCCGCCGACAGGTGAAACGCTAGTCAGCAACTCCTCTTTACTTGCTTGCTTGCTTGCTCTTCACGTTTCTCTAGACCCCTCATCCGCAGAGGCTTAGGAGCTGCTTCTGGCCGGGAGTCGCCCTGGATTCAAGCAACCGTGAACCGCTTGTAACAATGCCGTAACAATCGGAGGCCATACTGTGCTTCCCTGGGAAAAGACGAATATTTTAGACGGAGATGACGCATGAAGAGAATCGCAGGAATGCTTTTGGTAGTTCTCGCCGTCGCCGGTGTTCTGTGGGCGGACGGTGCGCTCTCGATCAACGGTGCTGGCGCAACATTTCCTTACCCCATGTATTCCAAATGGTTTGACGAATACCACAAGAAAAACGCCAATATTGCAATCAACTATCAATCCATCGGCTCCGGCGGCGGCATCAAGCAAGTCACCGAAGGCACCGTGGATTTCGGCGCTTCAGACGTCACCATGAATGACGAACAGCTCAAGGCTTACCAGGACAAACAT
>QIAL01000819.1:0-686 GCA_003225535.1 Acidobacteriota bacterium
AGAATTTTTTCGTGATGCATGGCGAAAACATCGACCGTAAAGAAGGCCGACCCGGCCGAGGACGATTTGGAACGGGTAAATCTGCTGCATTTGGGATCGCGTCATTACTGCGCATTATCACGGTGCATAACAGGAAGAGATCAACGGTCGAACTAAGCCGCGCTGACATTGAGGTCATGACCTCAGAAGATCCAATTCCAGTTCGGAAGGTCGAAAAAGAGGTCGCAACCGATCAGCCTAATGGAACGATTGTCGAGATTGAAGGAGTTCACCTGCGTTCATTGGATCAGGCTGGTATCATCCATTACATCGAACGGCATCTGGCTCGGTGGCCAAAGAACGCAACGGTTTTTGTGAACAACCATGAGTGCGAGTTTGAAGAGCCGCCAATAAAAGAAGTAAAACGTTTCAGGACAGACGGGGAAACAAAAGATGTGCTGGGAGATGTCGAATTAGTGATCAAGGTATCGAAAGCGCCACTCGAACAAGACCTGCGAGGCGTTTCAATTTTCTCCAACGCTGTGTGGCACGAGACAACACTGGCCGGCAGCGAGAATAAGGAAATGGCACAATATATTTTTGGTGAGATCGAAGTGCCTAAGCTGGATGAGGATAAGTCGCCAATTGCGCCCTTTGATGTGACTCGCTCGATGACGCTTAATCCCCAGAACGAGATAGTCCGCGCT
>QIAL01000819.1:766-2658 GCA_003225535.1 Acidobacteriota bacterium
TTTCGACGCGTTCCGGCAACAAGTCGCGAAAGTGCGTGCGAAAACGTCTGGTGGAATCGACGCGTATCGGTTAGGAGGCAACGGCGGCGAAGAAAACGGCGATATATTGTTCGGGAATGAACTTCCCGCGGAGATCGTTTGCCCGCCTGTTCACGGAGATGGACCAGTGAATCCTGTGCCGCCACGGCCGCCAGTTGTCACAGCCGCGGATCCGGAGGCTGAAAAACTTGGTCGGCCAGCGGGTGGTGCTGGCGGACGAAGACCACAAGGCGGATTTCGCGTTGAATTCAAACCCATGGGAGCGGAGTCGCACAGAGCGCTTTACGAGAGAGACGATCGTACCATTTATATCAATCTGGAACATCCACAATTGGTCGCCGCGACCGGGCTTGGTAGCATTGATGACCCAGTTTTCCGCCGTTTGGCATACGAAGTAGCCTTCTCCGAGTACGCCATCGCGTTAGCATCCGAGTTGGAGGGACGCGGACATTACATTGATCCTTCTGACCCAATCGTCGACATCCGTCTGACGCTGAACCGAGTCGCTCGTAAGGCAGCGTCCATGTATTCAGAGCAGTCGCTTATGTGAAGCGCTCTGCTAAACACTGGGCTGGCATCCAATGAAAGTCGAGCCTACCAATAAAATCGACCCGTTGGAATTCCTTTCCAAGTTGGGACTTGGCGTGCGAGCGACGAATGTGCTTCTTCAAATGGGTGTGAAGTCGGCTGCGGAGTTTACTGCGCTGGATGAGCAAACTCTCCTGCGAAGGTGTAATTGTGGAAAGAAGACAGCGGCAGAGATCATGGAAGTCGTAAGGCGATATAAGCCGTCGATTGAAGTGGCTTTTGGGAAAACGGATGTGATATCGCTGACACCGGCGCAGGATATGCCCGTTTCGCATCTTCGACTCTCTGTTCGCGCTACGAATGTTTTGGGACGGATGAAGATTGCCACAGTCGGCCAGCTTGCCGGAGCTTCTGATCTGGGACTGTTGAACGTTAAGAATTTTGGGAAGCAAAGTCTTCGCGAAGTGCGCTTAAAGGTGGCCTCGTTTATTTCGACCGGCTTTGTGTTTTGGCCCGCTAAGGAACAAACTGGCGGTCAGCCGAGCCGGCACATTACACGAGTGGCACGAAAGCTTCGGCGTCTGCGAAATGCAAAAGCCGTACTCCGCGATGATCCTCGGTTCGGACATCTGATTCACGAAATGGGTCTTGAAGCCAAGAATGCGCGCCAAGCAGCGGACATGATCGCTACTCGCAAGGTCGATCCGGCCAATCCCCAGCCATTGAACCGGCGACTTATTGATTTATTCAGAGCGATACAGGCAGCCGGCCGCGTGTCCCTTGAGGCGGAGTTATGGAGTCTGACCGACGGCCTTGGCAGCGATCGAAATCGCCAAATCATCGTGAGTCGGCTTGGATGGGATGGCAGGCCGCCGAGGACGCTTGAATCAGTTGGCCAACGATACGGCATCACACGCGAAAGGGTCCGGCAAATCTGCACTCGAATTGAAAGAGTGCAGAAATCGAAACCATTTCTCCCGGTGTTAGATCGCATTCTCAAGATCGCCGCGGCTGCCGCACCAACACTCGCGGACGACTTTGAAAAGGAACTCCTTCGAAGAAGTCTGACCCGGGCGACATTTGACCTCGACACACTGGTTGAGGTTGCGCACGGTTTTGGTCGCAAGACTAACTTCACAATCGAAGCACTGCACGGACGCCGCGTCGTTGTGCCGTCAACTCGTAGTCATCTCTTTGAGCAAATTCATGAAACAGCTACAGCCACTGTTCGGCGCTGGGGCGTGGCCAATGTTGAGGACCTAGCGGCAGCTACGAATACGACTTCCGCTGTTGTACGGCAGTTGCTGCCGTTCGTGCCCACGTTC
>QIAL01000820.1 GCA_003225535.1 Acidobacteriota bacterium
AAGCGCGAAGGCGCCGAAAGCATTGGGCCGAAGCCGCCGGCGGCGTGATAGGCCCAGCCCAGGAGGAGCAGTCCCACCCCGAGCAGGATGGGCGCGCTGATGCCCTGCAGGATTCGGATGTACTCGATTCCTTTCAGAACTACGGCGAGATTGATCAGCCAGAAAACGAAGAAACACACGGCAGCGCCGTACGCAAAGTTTTTCCATCCCGGAACCAGCGTTGCCAGCAAAGTGCTGATCGCCTCGCCACCGATCCATGCCTGTATACCAAACCATCCGCAGGCAACCAGCGCTCGCAAAACCGCCGCGACATTTGCGCCTAGCACACCGAACGACGCACGAGCCAGAACCGGAAACGGAACGCCGTACTTCGCGCCGGGATGTGAATTCAACAGCATCGGCGCCAGCACGATTGTGTTTCCGAGAAAGATCGTCGCGACCGCCTGCTTCCAGTTCATGCCGCCCTGAACCAGACTTGCGGCCAGCATGTAGGTGAGGATGTTCACCGACATCGAGATCCAGAGCGCAGCGAAGTTGTAAGTTCCCCAATGGCGCTGTTCGACGCTCGTAGGCGCGAGGTCGCGGTTGTACAGCGGGCTGGATTCGATCCGAGATCGGAGTTCCGGTGTCGTCATCTTCTCGGAATGCTACTGTTTATCACGCGTCCGTGCCGGCACGATGCATCAGTCCGCCGCTGCAGCGGTCACGCTTTGAGCCGTGAGCGCGCCGTACGTCTCAGGACGGCGGTCGCGGAAGAACTGCCAGACCTTTCGCACTTCAGAGATCATGTCGAGATCTAGATCCGCAACCACGACTTCATCTTTATTGCGGCTGGCCTGCGCGATGATCTTGCCTCGCGGATTGCAGAAATAGCTCTTGCCATAAAACTCACCGATGCTCCACGGCTTTTCTTTTCCCACCCGGTTGATCGCGCCGACAAAATACCCGTTGGCAACGGCGTGAGCAGGCTGTTCCAGTTCCCACAAGTATTCCGACAATCCCGCCACGGTCGCCGACGGATTGAACACGATCTCGGCTCCATTCAAGCCGAGGATTCGCGCGCCTTCCGGAAAATGGCGGTCATAGCAGATGTACACGCCGACCCGCGCGTGCTTGGTCTCGAACACTGGATAGCCAAGGTCGCCGGGAGTGAAGTAGAACTTCTCCCAGAATCCAGGATGGCAGTGCGGGATGTGGTGTTTGCGGTACTTCCCGAGATAGCGGCCGTCAGCATCGATGACCGCAGCCGTGTTGAAATACACGCCCGGCATGTGTTCTTCGTACACAGGAACAACTATCACCATCTCGTGCTTCGCCGCGACCTTCTGCATGAGTTGAACCGTCGGCCCATCCGGCACGCGCTCCGTCAGTTCATACCAGCGTGCATTTTGCTCGGCGCAAAAATATGGGCCATAGAAAAGTTCCTGCAGGCACAGGATTTTGGCTTTCTTGCGCGCCGCTTGCTCGATCAGTTTGAGGTGCTTGTCGATCATCGCCTTCCTGATCTGCTCGAGCGG
>QIAL01000821.1 GCA_003225535.1 Acidobacteriota bacterium
TTCGCAACACGCAGAAAATCGCGGCGGTAATTGTAAATGGACGGTATTTGTCGCGCGCGGAGTTGGACAGGATGATGGCGGGAGTGGAGATCGCGGCGAATGCCAAGTGAGCCGTTTCTAACGACTCCTCAGTAACCTTGATTTCTGACTTTTGGCTTCCGATAATCGTTATGAGCTGGACAGGCTGATATGCTGACCCCGAGTTGAAAGACACGCTCGGGGTTTTGCTTTTTTGGTGGTGATCTCTTCAGCCCTGCTGCTCGCTTGCGGGTTCTGCCGAGACTAACCCACGCTCACGCGCAAACGCCTTGAGTTTTGGCGTCAGAGTGTCAGGCATGGAATAGAAGCGCTGATCGAGTTCGTCCAGGTTGCTGGGCGCGCACTCACGCATCCGCTCACGTCGGACTTCCATGTCAACCGGAACCGGCATCTCGGCAAAGATGACCTCTTTTGCCCGATGCAAGAGTTCCCGAGTCTGCGGGTCGTCGAATGTCCCAAGACCATTCTCGATCAAATCGTAGTACGAGCCAGAACTGTTGAAGAAAAATTGATGAAAACCACCGTTGTTGATCTCGTTTCGGAAAAGTGTGAGCGCGTAGTAGAGCTTCGCGGCTTCAGAAAGAGACTCAAACCCTTCGGGTGCATGGCACACTCTGTCAATCAAGGAACTGTACAGCACGAAGAAGGGGTTGCGGTTAGCACTGCAGCGCAGGCACATGCCGTTTCTTTTGCTGGCCAGCTTCACTGAAACTGGCTTGCCGCATTCCACGCACGGTACTTTTTCATCCAAAGTGCTCATGCTTTCTTCTGTTCTTGCTTTCTCTCCACCTTCGCCCACGTATCCTTCAGCGCCACCGTGCGGTTAAACACCGGCGCTCCCGGCTTCGAATCACGATCAACGCAGAAATAGCCGAGGCGTTCGAACTGGAAGCGGCTGCTCGGCGCGGCATTCGCGAGTGAAGGCTCGAGCTTGGCGTGCGGGATTACTTCAAGGGAGTTCGGGTTCAGATAGTCGAGGGGATCCTTGCCTTCTTCCAGATCGCCAAGGTTCTCTTTGGTGAAGAGGTTTTCGTAGACACGCACCTCGGCGTCCACCGCGTGCTGCGCGGAGACCCAGTGAATGGTGGACTTTACCTTGCGCCCATCAGGAGCGTTGCCACCGCGCGTCGCGGGATCGTAGGTGCAGTGGACTTGGACCACTTCCCCCTTGTCGTTCTTGACGACGCTTTTCGCGGTAATGAAATAGCCGTAGCGCAGGCGCACTTCACGTCCCGGGGTGAGCCGGAAGTATTTCGGCGGAGGCACTTCGCGAAAGTCGTCCTGCTCGATGTAGAGTTCTCGCGAGAAGGGGACTTTGCGTGTTCCTGCGCTCTCATCTTCCGGATTGTTGGTCGCGTCCATCTCCTCGACCTGGCCCTCGGGATAGTTGTCGATCACGACTTTCAGCGGGTGCAGTACCGCCATGACGCGCGGTGAGCGCTTGTTCAGGTCCTCACGCAGAAAGTGTTCGAGCATTGCCAGCTCGACAATTCCGTTCGTGCGCGACACGCCCGCTGCCGTCACGAAATTGCGGATCGCCTCCGGCGTGTACCCGCGGCGACGCAGGCCGGAGAGCGTGGGCATGCGGGGATCGTCCCAGCCGCGGACCGTGCCTTGTTCGACCAGCTGGCGCAGCTTGCGCTTGCTCATCAGCGTGTAGGTCAGGCTGAGGCGGTCGAATTCGATCTGCTGCGAAGGGAAGATTCCCAATTGGTCGATGAACCACTGGTAGAGCGGCTGATGGTCGGCGAATTCAAGCGAGCACATCGAGTGCGTGACTTTCTCGAGCGAGTCGGACTGTCCGTGCGCGTAGTCGTACATCGGATAGATGGGCCACTTGTTGCCGGTGCGGTGATGCTCG
>QIAL01000835.1 GCA_003225535.1 Acidobacteriota bacterium
GCTATAACCCCTTCTTCAGTGACGCTGGACTGTACGAGGAGCATTCATATCTCGTGTTCGAATCGTTCGATCAGGAGGAAGATTTCTTCCGCGGCCATCAGGGCAACTATCTTACCGACATCTCGCGCGTTCTGACCTACACCGGCAAGCGTTACAACGTCTACGACGTGATGGTGATGACGCTTGACCCGGTGGTCCAACGGGAACAGATTGCTATTGCTCGCGCCAGAGTTCAGACGCTTGAGGGCGTCAGTCATCAGCGCCGACTGAACTTCGACATGTCGGTGAAGATGTTGCTGCAGTCCCTGCAAGACCGCGAGCGAATCACCAAGATCCAGGGCCTATTAAACCAGCTGATGACTTTTCTCCAGGACGAACTTTCCATCATCACTGGCGCCTACGATGAGATGCTGTCGCTCGACGAAGTCATTGACCAGGAACTGATTCTGTTCGTTTCGCTGAATACCAACAAGAACTCGAAAGCGGTCACGGCCCTTGGCCGGATGCTCCTGCAGAACATGCAATTGATGATTGGCAGGCGTTACGAGAGCGAGCAGGAGCGCTGCCGTGATAACCGGCCGATGGTCAGCGTCATTCTCGACGAGTTTGCGCCCTTTGCTTATTCCAACTTTGCCCAGATACTGCAGACGGCGCGGGGCACCAACACCGCTTTTCTGTTCGCCCTGCAGGCGCTGCCGCAGCTGCTCACCGTGGGCCGCGGCTTCAGAGATGACGTGTCCTCGGCACCGAATACGAACATGCTGTTGCGCACGAAAGATGAGGAGACGGCGCAGTATTTCCTGAGAGCATCGGCGCGCGTTCCGCAGAAGCGGCGCACCCTGACCGTCCAGCGCACCGGGGTGTTCGAAGACAAGTACGAGCCCGTTGGATTCGGCAGTGAAACCGACATCAAGGACACCCGGGCGCAGGACGAGCACATCAAGAACCTGCCCGTCGGCCAGATGGAGATCCTGATGACCGAGAACCGGCTCGGGACACTCCATTCCCATCTGCATGTCCGAGTGCCGCGCCAATACCGTTTCCCGGGACTTGAGCCGAGAATCTATCCGAGGCTCCATGCAGTGTCTCACGTTGAAGGCGCGAACCTGCGCTTCAAAGACCCCGAAGTTGTTCGTCGCACTGGCCGCTTGGCCACGCGCACTGGCCGGATGACATGGATGTGAGCCGTACATCCCGGATTGCCGTCGCCGGCCTCTTCTTGGCCATGCTGCCATCGCTTTGCTTCGCCCAGGCGCGCCGTTCCGCCAACGATCCTGCCGGCCAAGCGCCGTCTTCGAAGCCGAAGGATGGCTTTGTCGATTTCGCCCTGAAGCGCATCAATCCTGCCGACAAAGACTATGGGCAGTGTCTTGATGAGGGCCGCAGAGTATTGATCGAAGAGACCGTGAGGAACGGCTACTTCTGGTCGAACTTGGTTGCATTAGGGCTGCTGGCGTGCCTGTTCGTCATCATTGTTTATCAGCACAGAGTGCAAACCTGCCGGGAATGGACCGTGGCGGAGATGCTCGCACAACACGAGCACGCCCTCGCGCGAGCAAATGCTCAGGTGGAGGAGGCCACAAGTAGGAATCGCGGCTTAATGGAGGCGTTAACCACGCTGAGAGAATCCGCGCTCTGTTCCCAAGTGCCACCTGGAGAGGCGCAGGCCCGTCCGGCACTACAGACCGTTAGCAGCCGAGCATCGAGCATACCGGCCAGCCAGGTAGCGGCACCAAAGAATGGCAATGCCGCAACAGCGCCCAGCCGCTCTGCACGGGCAGCGACCGCGATACCGCCCGCCAATCAGATCGGACTCTTCAAACCAGAAGTAGACCTGGTCATG
>QIAL01000151.1 GCA_003225535.1 Acidobacteriota bacterium
CACCATCGCCGACGGACTCCGAACCCAAAGCATTGGCGCCATCAACTTCGAGCACATCCGCGCCTATGTCGACGACATCATCACCGTCAACGAGGATGAAATCCGTCAGGCCATGAAATATTTGGCCGCGAATCCCCAAACCGTTGCCGAACCCAGCGGCGCCGTTGCGACCGCCGGATTCATCTGCCACGCCACAGAACTCCCGCAGACGAAGCTCAATGTCGCGATCATCTCGGGCGGCAACATCGAGCCAGAAATGCTTGAAGAACTTCGCTCGTGAGACAACCCGTGCTTCGCTTCGGCAATTCTGTTCGTGCATACAACCCAGCCGTGGTCGAATGATTCTCTTAAGGTGTACCGGTTTCGGAGGGACTTTGAACATACTCAGACTCGCCGCCGCAATACTCCTCTGCCTCGCGTTTGCCCGCGCGCAAAACGCAAAACCTGAAGCCTCTCTGACCAGCAACCCTGTCTACGAGAAGAACTGCGCCAAGTGCCACGGCAAAACCGCCGAGGGACGATTCATGGCCGGCCCGGCGCTACTTTCAGGAAAGGCGACCACTATGTCGGCCGACGACCTTCGCAACATCATCACGAACGGCAAGCACCACATGCCCAAGTTCGGTGAAAAGCTCTCCTCGGCGGAGATCGATGGGCTAGTCGATCAGATCCAAGCCTCTAGCAAACAGAAATGAGGAACTCCGCTCCTCGGCGTCCTCGGTGTATTAATTTGGCGGACTGTGACGTCAATCCTTGACTTCAACGTTCAAACCCGCCATCCTTGATGCTTACCGAGGTTGCCAGATGCGGGAGAGCGGCGCCAACTCTCTTGTTTTGAAGATTTTGCCCGCAACTCATTGCGGCTCTAAGATTTTTTCGAGATTTTCCCATAACTCCATGATTCCAATAGACGAGGGGGGAGGGGGGATACCCCTACCAACACCCAGATTCCCATTTCGGGAACTCGCAATTCTCCTCCTAGCCGCGCTTTTTTCCACAGGTCTAGCGTTCGCCCAAGCCCAGCGCGGCACTCTGGTTCACGAAGAAACCATTCGCGTTTCACCCAGTTCCGAAACGGCCAAACTTGGCACCGCTGGACGCGGCTACGAACTCATCATCATCGACAGCAACCGCGACTGGACGCACGTCGAGGCCGTCCTGCGCGAACCCACCAAAGACGAGAACGATGACGACGAGGAATCCCAAGGCAAGACCATTACGGGATGGGTTCTGACCAAAGCGCTCGTCGGCCAGAACACTCCCAGCGGCGACAAGATCATCTTCGGCGAGGCCACCAATTCCGAAGACGAAGCGAGCCGCCGCCGCGGCCGCCGCGACGCCGCCCAGGACGCAATGCGTCTCTACTACCGCGTCTACGATCTGTTTCCCACGTCTCCGCTCGCCGCCGAGGGGCTTTATCGCGCCGCCGACATCCGCTGGCAGATGGAGCGTAACGATGTGATGACGCGTCCCTCGGCCCGCGAGCGCGACGCCTACATGCGCGGCCAGATCGATGAGCAGTGGATGAAGCTGGTGATCAAGAAATTTTCCGGCACAAAATGGGCTGACCTCGCCGCCTTCCACCTGCTCGAAAACAAACTCTGCGGCGATTGGCAAGCAGCGGCAAAGTGTCCGGAAAAAGAAGCTGACATGTATGAGAAGTACGCCAAAGAGCACGAGCAGTCCTCCGCTGCTCCGGAGGCTCTCTATGACGCAGCCTGGCGTCATTCAGCGTTGATCGAGATTTACAAAACTGAGGCGAATCAGAAAAAGTCAGAAGCCGCGAAGAGCCGCGCCCTCGATCTCGCGCAGCGAATCATCGGCCAGTATGCACAAAGTGAGTGGGCTCTGCGGGCGCAGACACTCGCCTACTACATTCAGCAGGGCGTCCCAACATACGGTAACGCCGGCGATTAATCCTATGAACGCAATCGGGCGTCGTCACTTCACAGCGGCTATGTTCGGATTCGCGATTACGGCGACCTTCGTATCCTACCAACTGCTCACCGATTCGCAGTCTCCCATCCAGCGAGACTCCGCCTTGATGGCTGTATTCGTAGTCCTATGCCCTCCATCGGTGCTGTCAGTCGCCTTGGATCCAGAAGTCGGTACGAACAACTACTACTTTCTATGGACCCTGATTGCGCTCCTGAATGCTGGGCTTTATGCCACCATCCGCGCGCTCGTCAGCAGACGCTTGCAGCGCCCCGAGTAACGCTCATTCATCTTTTCGACAAACATTTCTGAGATACTAGCTTTCCGATTTTTCCGGGAGGAAGATTGCACGATTACCTGCTCTCACTGATCCTTGGCGTAGTGGAAGGTTTAACTGAGTTCCTGCCCGTCAGTTCCACGGCGCACTTGCGGCTCTCCGAAGCGCTGCTGCACATCAATCTGTCCGATGGTTACTGGAAGATGTACTCCATCGTCATCCAGTTGGGCGCGATTCTGTGTCTGCCCGTTTACTTCTGGAGCCGGATCAAGAAGTTCCTGTCGACCTTTCCCTACGGCGAAAGCGGAAATCGCAACATTCTCACGCACCCTCTCAGCCTGACGATGATCGCTTTCGTCGTTACGGCGATTCCATCGTTCCTGCTGACCAAGGTGATTGGCAAGCATCTGGAGAATATCGCCATCATCGGATGGTCGCTGCTGATCGGCGGAGTCGTGATGTGGATCGTCGATGCCATGCACGCCAAGGCCGAAGCTGCTGGCCCGAACGGCAACAGCCAGATTCGCACCTGGAAGATGGAAGATATGAGCCTCGGCCAGTCGATCTGGATCGGACTGTGCCAGATTCTTTCGGCGGTGTTCCCCGGAACGTCGCGCTCGATGTCGACCATCGCTGCGGGACAAATTGCCGGCATGTCGCGTGCAGCCGCGCTCGAGTTCTCCTTCTTCGTCTCCATTCCCACGATGGCCGCAGCAACTCTTTACACGTTGTACAAGTCGCTTCGGGGGAAAGGCGAGAATCCAATCGGCGTCGCCCAGATCGATGCGCATGGTTGGATCGTGCTTGCGATCGGATTCGTCGTCTCGTTCATCGTGGCCTATGCCTCAGTCGCCTGGTTCATGAGCTACGTCCGTAAGCGCGGATTCGCTCCCTTCGCGGTGTATCGCATCATTGTCGGAGTCCTTGTGCTGGTATTCGCGGCGAAATTGGCGTAGAGACGTCACTTGCAACATCTTTCCGTCCATGAGCACACGTGCCGCTGTCGGCAAGACGTTGCAAGCAACGTCTCTACGATGAGGCCCGCTCCAGGAAGCTACCTGAACACTCCCAGCGATTTCCCTCATTGTCGGAACTCCAGCTTCTTGGCATAATGTAAGGGCTCTGGCCGATTACGGCGCTGAAGGGGTGTCTTCGGCGATGAATCAGCCTAAATGGATTATCTGACAACTATTTTTGTCCCCACTGGGAACCGGCGGCTCAACGAGTTGATCGGGTTCCTGATGTGCGTCTCCGCGCTCCTCCTGCTCCTCGCGCTCGTCTCGTACTCGCCACTGGACCCATCCTGGAATAGCGCCTCGGTCCTGACCGGATCGCATGGCGCCCGCAACTGGATCGGTATCGTCGGCGCTTACACTGCCGACGCCGTGCTCCAATTGCTAGGCGTCGGAGCATTCCTGCTGATCATCTTCCCGGCGATGCTCGGCGCGCGCTGGTTCCGTTCGATGAAAGTACAGTCGCCGCTGGCCAAGAGCCTGGGCGCAATCTGGCTGCTGATGTTCGTACCGGCGATGCTCGCACTGATGCCTGGACAGATGCGCTGGATGCACGTGATTCCGATTGAAGGGCTGCTCGGCCGCGTCATCGGTGATTTCCTCATCCACTACCTGAATCTGGTTGGCGCGTACATCGTCTGCGCCACGGTTTTAGCCGTGGCTTTGTACTTGTCCACCGCGTTCTCCTTCTCGGCGATTCAGCTTTGGGCGCCGACGCGGTTTGCGTTCGTCATGGCCCTCTGGAATCGTTACAAGGATTGGCGACAGGAGCGCGCCCACAAGCGGCAGGCGAAGGAGTTGGAACAGCGCCGTATATCCAAGCCGATCGTGAAGACGCAGTTGATCCAGCCGCGTCCCACGTCATCCGCGGCGCAAGCCGCGCCCGAGCCGCGCCGCACCGGGATCGAGCGCATGCTGGCCGAAGAGGAGCCAGCAAAGACCAAGGCTCAGACCGGCGGTATTTTGCCGGAACCTTTACCGTCTCCCGAAGGAGAGGCTGCGGATCCCGAAGTCACGGAGCGCGGCGACAGCGGCCAGAAGGCCAAGACGACGATGCCTCGCATCGCTGCCGGTGGCTACAAACTGCCGTCGAGCAGCCTGTTGCAGCGTCCCGACGAACACCAGGCTGTCGATACCGAAGAACTCAAGTTGCTGGCGCAGGTACTGACCGAAAAGTACGCCGAGTTCGATGTTCACGGACAGGTCTCGCAGATCAACCCTGGTCCGGTCGTGACCACGTTCGAGTTCAAGCCTGAAGCCGGGATCAAGTACAGCCGCATCACCAATCTGGTTGATGATTTGTGCCTGGCGCTGAAGGCAGAGAGCATTCTGATTGAGCGGATGGCCGGAAAAAGCACCGTTGGCATTCAGGTGCCGAACCGGCAGCGCGAGATCATCTTCCTGCGCGAGAACATCGAGTCGCAGGAGTTCATGGGCTCAAGGTCAAAACTTACGATGGCGATGGGCAAGGACATCAACGGCCGCATCGTCACCGCCGACCTTGCCGGCATGCCGCACCTTCTGATCGCCGGATCAACGGGAGCCGGAAAAAGTGTCGCGATCAACGCGATGATCATGTCGATCCTGTACAAGGCGACTCCCGATCAGGTCCGCCTGATCCTGGTCGATCCGAAGCGCTTGGAACTGGGCAACTACGAAGGCGTCCCGCACCTCTACACGCCGATCATCACTGAACCGAAGCTTGCGGCGAACGCGCTGCGCAATGCGGTGCGCGAGATGGAGCGGCGTTTGAAGCTGCTGGCTGCCAAAGGCGTCCGCAATATCGATCAGTACAACAAGCTCTTCGATCAGGGCACGCCAAGCCTGTTTGACGAAGAATCGGACGAGAAACCGATTCCCTCCATCGTGATCATCATCGACGAACTCGCCGATCTGATGATGCTCGATTCCTCGAACGTGGAGGAATCCATCACGCGCCTGGCCCAGATGGCGCGCGCGGTTGGCATTCACCTGGTGCTGGCGACGCAACGGCCGTCGGTCGATGTCATCACCGGATTGATCAAGGCGAACTTCCCTGCCCGCGTTTCATTCCGCGTGGCGACGAAGGTCGACTCACGGACCATTCTTGACGCAAACGGCGCGGAAGCGTTGCTGGGCAAAGGCGACATGCTGTATCTGCCCTCGGGATCGGCTCGCGTTCACCGGTTGCATGCTCCATTCGTTACAGAAAAAGAGATTGCGGCTGTCGTCGAGTTCTGGAAAGCGCAGGCACAGGCGGAATACATACACAACTTCCTGGAGCCTCCGAAAGAGGAGCGCGACGCCGCTGCTGCCGCGAATGCTGGCGAACCCGGTGAGGCTGGCGCGGTCGAAAATGACCCGATGTACAACGATGCGGTGAGACTCGTCGTCGAGTTTGGGAAGGCCTCCACTTCCCTGCTGCAGCGTCGTCTGCGCATCGGTTATGGACGCGCCGCGCACCTGATCGATCTGATGGAGCAGGACGGCATCGTCGGAGCTGCGGATGGTCCCAAGCCGCGAGAAGTCCTGAAGCGGCCGGACTGGATTTCCGAGATCGAAGAGTCGATGCGGTAGAGATTTTCAGGAATAAGAAAAAGGGCGGCTCGTCGCCGCCCTTTTACTTTTTGCAGAGTTATTTCTTAGAACTTGAACACGACGCCGATCGGCATGCGGAAGTTCTTGCTGCTGGTGCTGCCATTGCTGTGAAGCATCATCCAGTCGCCTGAGGCGCGGAACGCCATGTAGCGGTTGAAGTTGAAGTCGACTCCACCGCCGGCCAAGAACGCCATGCCATTGACCGAGCCGAGCCCGGAGGCGGAAGCACGATCTCCACCGATCAGAGCATGAACAAAAGGCGTGTAGGCCTTGTGAGCATGGAGCGCCAGCTGAGGCCCGAAGGTGTAAGTGTAGTTGTTGAAGCTGATACCACTTTGGGTCGTAAAGCTGGAGCCCAAATCGGCGGTGATCCCGAAGTAGTTGTTGAGATTCGCAGTCGCTCCGAGGTTGAAGCCATTCGCATTGACTCCACCTTCCAGACGCGTGTACTGATATCCACCGAAGAATTCCGCCTTCGGATGGTCTGACTCAGCTGCCACGGCCGAGAGCGTAAAGAGTCCTACGAGAAGTCCCACAAAAGCTATTTTGCGCACGTTTTCCCTCCCAAGAAGATTGGATGGTAGATTTGCTTTCGTACCTATTGAAACGTGCTTGGCATTGACTCGCAAGTTACTGGGAGTATTGTCCTCTAGTAACCCCAAAGGCAGCGCCCGACAACCAGACGCAGGAGCTGGGTAAGCCTTCCTCTGAAGGCGCAACCCATTGGCAAAAAAGTGGTTAGAACCAAAGGTCTAACGGGCAGGACGTTCGATTATCGGGAAAGGATGCCTCAACCGCTCGCGAGGATGGAACTGAAGGACAGGGGAATTCACAGCCCGACCCAATTCCAGAAGCGTTCCTTCATCCGGCGGACCGACTCCGGGAGCCAGCTCTTGTATCGCAAGAGAACGGTTGCGTTGACGCTCTTCGCTGTCTTGGGCGAGAACTTGTTGCTGAAGATCAGATAATACACTCCAGCGCCCGCTGGAAGATCCGCCTGCATGGTTCCTTGCGGGACTCTGCCGCTTTCGTACACGGAACTGGTCGCATAACCGTTCTGCCAGACCGCAAACGCCGGCTCACTGAGCACGTAGACCTCAACGTCGCTGTCTTCTGTTTCGGCTGTGTTGGGTTTGGCGCTTCCAGCTTTCTTCTCTGCAGGCGACACGGCGAACTGCCCCATGATGGAGACGTTGGTCGAGCCTTCCGGCAGATCGAACTTGTAGTACCGGAAATTGTGGCCAGTGACCGAAAACGGAGTTTCGAGAATCGTCTGATCGTGCTTCCATCCAACCAGTTCCTGGACTCCCTGCGCAAAGGGATTGTCGCTAGTGGCCGCCCAGAGGAACCCTCCCAGCAACAGGCCCAGAAGAACCCAGAGCACGATGCGCCGTTTCCTGACGCGCGGAGGAGCCAACTGCACAACGGGTTCCTCTATCTTTACTGGTTCTTTCAGGGGCACACTCACCGGCTTGCCGCACTTCAGACAGAACTGGGCCTCATCGGGCAAAGTCGCTCCGCACTTGCTGCAGCCCAGAATGACCTTCGTTGCAGACGACACGGTGCTGTTTGTCGGCATACTCACCGGCTCCACTTCAGAAAACTGCGGTAATTACCAGGAGACTTCGGGGGACGTTCAACGACCGGGACGCTCACTGGATGATTGCCAAATATTAGCACACAGGTTTGGTCAGTGGAACGGGTTCTTCTGGTTGCTGAACCTCGGACTGATCCCTTCTCATCGCC
>QIAL01000836.1 GCA_003225535.1 Acidobacteriota bacterium
ATATGCGCGCGGTTGAGGGGATTCGCGATGTACATGATCTGCATGTCTGGAGCATCACCGGTAATATGCTGGCCCTCTCCTGCCACGCGCTGATTGCCGATTTGCCACCCAGCGCTAGCGTTAGCACTCTGCAGAACCTGAAAGCTGTATTGCGTGAGAAATACGCTATCACGCATACTACCATTCAGTTTGAGTGTGCCGAGCACGAAGATGCTCATTGTTCCGTGAATGGCCTCTATTGTCACATGGAAGAGAAGACCAGCGAGTGCGGTTGAGTAAGAGAAAGGCAGGTGTTTGTTCAACCGCGCCGGGCATTATCTCTCCAGTTCCCGTTTCGATTGAATATACAGACTGGTTACGCTAAGTGACTGTTCTAATGCGGCGATATAATCACCTCCTCAGAACTGTTGAGGACACCAGCTATCCTCTGGGCCGGGTTGGAGTCCTGGAGGGATCGTATCAAGATAACCATGCCAATCAGGAAGTGTTGACCAGCGCACGCTATACGGACGCTGATATCTGGGTGCTGGAGTAGTACCAGTTTGGAATGAAATAGGTAGAATCGGAAGTATCAGGGTCCATTTCTGCCATAAGAAAACGTAGCTGGAGGATGGAATTCCCTCTTTTTTCATGATGAGAAAGGCGATGGAAAAGAAGTATACGCCAACAATACACTCTCTGAATCTGAGCGGATTGACCTGCTACAAAATACTCCGAGCCACCACGCGGCAAAACAAAACCTGCCATACTTATCTAAACTTCATGGTAAATTTGAGCACAGAAGACGTTGTTGATCTGTCTTCTACGTAGTAGACCCTTGAGTATGAACCGACCGGGACGCCCGGCTCATTCGTCGTCCAGGATCGCTAGATCAAACTGGCGCAGGCGCGTAGGATCGGCGACCGCCTCGATCTCAGCGATCTTGCCGTTCCTGATGGTGAGACCCAGGACAAGGAACAGGTGCCCACGCGGTGCCACGATGAGCGCCACGGCTCCGTCCACGAGAGCCGTTCGGAAGCCCTGAGCACGTCCTTTAAACTGCCTGGCCACGGCCTGCGCACCGCGGACCTCCCTTGACAGACCCTTGGGCGAGGTCGCGCCATCGATGCGGAACACAATCTCCGGGTCGAGCACCGTGAGCAGCGCGTTGAAGTCACCTCCTCGCGCCGCAGCGAGAAACGCATCGACCACTGTTCGGCTTGCGACAAAATTGGCGTCCTTCACCATCGCTCCTCCTCGCACTCGACGGCGCGCGCGGCTGGCGAGCTGCTTGGTCGCGGGGACTTCCCGTTCCACGATGGGAGCAATCTCCTCGAAAGGCATGGCGAAGATGTCGTGCAGCACAAAGGCGAGGCGCTCGGCAGGAGAGAGCGTGTTGAGCACCACGAGCAGTGCCAGACCGACCGAGTCGGCTAGCAGTGCTTCCTGCTCGGGGTCGATCCCGAGTTCGCGGCTCTCGATGGATTCGGACACAGCCGCCGAAAGCTCTTCCTCGCGCCGTGCGTGGCGTTGCCGCAGCATGTCGAGGCAAATGCGTGCGACGACCGTGGTCAGCCATCCTCCCAGGTTTGCAATGTCGCTCGGCTCGGAGCGGCTGAGGCGAAACCACGACTCCTGGACGGCGTCGTCTGCCTCAGCGAGCGAGCCGAGCATCCGGTAGGCCACCGCTTGCAGGTGGGCTCGGTTGGCCTCGAATTGTTCCGCCAGCCATTCGTGTTCGTTCATCTCGTCATCCTTTCGGTTCGTTCCATCTGAGGAGATAGCGCTGTGCCTGTCCTCACCAGTGTGACGCACGCCCTCATCCATTGGTCACCTTCCTGTGTTTCGTTTCGTCAGAGAAGTGACGAACCATTCCAAACGAAGGTGACAGGAGGAAAGTA
>QIAL01000837.1 GCA_003225535.1 Acidobacteriota bacterium
TGACAAGGCGGTCTTTTTCGTTCAGAGAAAGCTGGAGCAGGGTTGGCTTCCGTGGGCAGGAGTTTTAGAGTATGAAGATGACGCGGCCTAACAAGAAAAGGAATGTAGATAACCTGGAGTGAAGCGGCGGGAGACGTCGATGGGTCGAGCAGCGTCGCTGCGCTTCACTCCAGGTTGTCTGCATTCCAGGGTTGAACGAAGCCGCGTCGAACGTTTAGTGGATGTGGCGAAGCGAGAGTTTCTTTGCGGAAAGTTTTTGCAGGCCGCAGCTTTTCACCGTCCTCCCAACCTGATGGACCGAAGCAACCGGCCGACGAGGATGACCGGTTCCCGTCTTTTTCCTGGTGGTGAAGTGTTTTTCAGGACGGTCCGGCCCTGAAGCGAGGACAAAATCGAGCCTCGCCCCAGAGTCCACCGGCCCACGATTGAGTTCGCGTTGTGCCGAGATGGAAGCGGGCGGCGGGTGCAAGATCATGGCGGTCGCTTCGGATAGAGCAGGACTTGTCCGGCTCGCCAGGTCCCGACCCATTGCATCGCTTTGTGGCAGCGCGGACAATCGGGCGCGCAAGGGAGCTTGGGCGCCGGGGGTTGCGCCACTTTCGATGGCGGATCGGTCGGTGGCTGCCAGGTTTGCTCTTCGGCCGGGGTGAGCAAGGGTTGTTGGCGGAGCAACGCGCGCACACGGTTGGCGCGCACTTTGGCCGCCGGATGCAGCCAGCCGAAAGTCCGCACGCGCGCAAAACCGCGCGGCAGGATGTGTTGCAGGAAGCGGCTCATGAACTGCAGGGGCTCCAGTTTGAGGGAAGTGAACTGACGGGTTTTGCTTTCGCGATAGGTCCACTGGAGCTTGCCTTCGGCCAGCCGTTGAACCTTGCGGTTGGAAGTGGCGGTCTTGAAGACGTAACGGGAAAGGTAACGCAAGGCGTTTTGGCCTGAACCGGCTGCCTGGCATCCGACATTCCAGGGGTGTTTCCAAACCGCCGCGGGCACGGACGCAAACAGATCGGGATGTTTCTTGCGCAAACGTTCTTTGAACAGAGTGCGGACGTGAGCGCCCAGAGCTTTGTGGTGAAGCAGGAAGTTTTTCGGCGCCCGCACCCACTGACGGCCATCCAGACTGAGGCCGCCACCGGGAATCAGATAATGGATGTGGGGATGAAAGATCAGCGTGCGCGACCAGGTGTGCAGCACGCCGAGCATCCCCAACTGCGCGCCCAGCCGGCGGGGATTGCCGGCCAGCTCTTGCAAGGCCTGCGAGCTGAGCGCGAAGAGCAGGTCCAGGGCGCTCTTCAGATGCGAGCGGATGAACAGGCGCAGTTCTTCGGGCACCGTGAAGGTCACCAGGAAGTAAGGCACCGCCAACAACAGGCGCGCCTTCTGAGCTTCCAGCCAGCCGTCCGCGTCGCTCTGGCCGCACTGCGGACAATGCCGGTCGTTGCAGGAATGATAGCGGTAGGCAAAGCCCGAGCAATCCGCACACTGGAAAAGCTGGCCGCCCAGAGCCGGGGTGCGGCAGGAGAGAATCTTTTTCAAGACCTGCCGCTGCCGTCCAGGCATGGTGGAACCAAAACGGTCCAGATACTCCGGCGCCAACTGCCGAAGCAGTGCATGAACTCTGAGGCTTTGACCACCGTCGCCGGTGGCAGAGCCGTGCATCAGAGATCGCTCATGAACTCATCGAGCCGTTTCTGATGTTGGGTTTTGCACAGGCTGGTCAGGTGCGTGTAAAGGGCGGTGACCACCGGACTCCTGTGGCCGAGGTTGACCTGGATTTGACGCAGGTTCTCCCCCTGCTCCAACAGATGCGTCGCGTAGGAATGGCGCAAGGTGTGGATGTGCGCCTGCTTTTTGACGCCGCTGCTTTTCAGAGCGATGCGGAAGGCCCGTTGCAGCGTGGTGCGGCTCATCGCTTCAGTGGCGGTGGCAGCACCCAAACCGCTGTGACCTTTGGCCGGAAAGATAAGCGTGGGATGGCGATGGGTTTTCCATTGCGCGCGCAAGAGCAGCAGCGTGCGTTCGGGCAGGGTGACGTAACGGTCCTGATTGCCTTTGCCGGCGCG
>QIAL01000838.1 GCA_003225535.1 Acidobacteriota bacterium
CCTGTTACCGGCGGGGCGCGTCAATCTGGGAGAGCTGCCCGATGATGCTGCGGTACGCGAAACCTTCGAGGAGACGAATCTGCGGGTGGTGGTTGAGGGGCTGCTGGGAGTGCGCCTCTGGGTCATGGACGAGGGGGAGCACAACTACTTTTTTATGTTCCGCGCCAGACTGCTCTCGCCCATCAGCGAACTGCGTCCCAACCTGGCCGAGATCGACGATGCCCGCTTCTTTTCCCGTGCGGAGATGGACGCGCTCGGCGTAGATGAGACCTGGGCCGGAGCAATCGCGATCGCCTACAAAGGACTGGATGAGCGCGCGAGCCTCTGGCCCAACCACTACGACTTATCCAACAATTCGGGTGTGGACAGGGCCGACCGCTGGCGCATCTGGTTATAAATTTCAATTCCCTCAAGCGGGTCGAGCTAGCCATCAACTCGCGCCGCTCCCCTTGAGGGGTGTAGAGACATCAAACCAGAAGATGTCACATGGAATCGCAGTAAGGAGGAACCAGCCTATGACCTCACCATCCGGCAATGGACAGCAAGGTGCAGCTAACAACGAAACATCCACATTCAAGCAGCTTCTAGCGACGGAGGTGCGCATTCCGCCCAATCCCGACCTGCTCGCCACCCTCGCGGTCAAAGACTACCAGGCACTTTACGACGAGGCTGCGAGCGATCTGGAGGGCTTCTGGGATAAGATCGCCAGGGGGTTCACCTGGGTCAAACCCTGGGAGCGCGTAGTGGAGGGGCAGGCGCCCAAAACGCGCTGGTTTACCGGTGGCCAGCTCAATATCACCACCAACTGTCTTGACCGCCACGCTCATGGCAGTCGCGCCAACAAGCAGGCGTTGCTCTGGGTTGGCGAAGATGGAGAGGAGCGCACCTATACTTTCAGCGAACTGCTCGCGCTCACCTGCCAGATTGCCAACGGCCTGAAATCGCTGGGCGTCAAGAAGGGGGATCGGGTCTGTATCTACCTGCCGCTCACACCCGAAGGCGTTGCTACTATGCTGGCCTGCGCACGCCTGGGAGCGATCCACTCGGTTGTTTATGCTGGGCTGGGCAGTGGTGCATTGCGCGCCCGCATCGAAGATGCCCAGGCCCATGTAGTCGTGACCGCAGATGTTGGCTACCGGCGCGGTAAAGCCATCAACCTGAAAGCTATCGTCGATGAAGCCGTTGCTGGCCTGGATATCGTCGAAAAAGTCGTCGTCTACCGCCGAGCGACACCTGCTATTCCTTTAAATAGCAGTCGCGAAATTGATTTTTACGAACTCTGTAGCAACCAGCCCACCACCTGCGAGGCGGAAGTGATGGAATCCGAAGATCCCTTATTTACCCTCTACACCTCCGGCTCCACGGGCGCGCCAAAGGGCTGCATGTATGTTCACGGCGGCTACATGGTTGGCACCGCTTATTATATCAAGCTGGCTTTCGATCTGAAAGAGGATGATATCTACTGGTGCATGTCGGACATTGGCTGGATCGTTGGTCATACGGCTATGGTTTACGGCCCCTGGGCTAACGGCACCACCATTCTGGTACGCGAGGGCGCGCCCGATTATCCCGATCCGGGCATTGTCTGGGCCACCATCGAGAAATACGGCGTGACCAAGCTTTTTACCGCGCCAACGACCTTGCGCATGTTTATGAAGTTCGGGCCACAATATCCTAAAGCGCACAATATCGAGAGCCTGCGCCTCGTCATCTGTGCAGGCGAGCCACTCAATCCAGAGGCTTACCTATGGGCCAAAGAACATATCGGCAACGGCAAGCTGACCATCTGCGATAACTGGTGGCAGACCGAGACTGCCGCGCCTACCGTTGGCACGCTGCCATGCATGGAGGTGCGCGTTGGGCGCGCTGGCAAAGCCTTCCCCGGCTATACCGTTAGGGTGCTGGACCGCGTCGGGCAGCCAGCGGAGCCACATCACGGTGGCTTGCTGGTGATAGAGGGGGCATGGCCGCAGATGTTCCGCACCATCTGGGGCAACGAAGAGCGTTACCTTGAATACTGGAAGACCTTCCCGCCCTATTACACGGCGGGCGACGTCGCCACCTGAACGTCGCGGGCCATCGCATCGGCACGGCTGATGTCGAAAGCGCGCTGGTCAGTCATCCCGCCGTTGCCGAAGCGGGCGTCATCGGCAAGCCCGATCCGATCAAGGGCGAGGCCATCAAAGCTTTTGTGACGCTCAAGGTGGGTCAACATCCTAGCGAGGAACTCAAGAGGCAATTGATCGAGCACGTTCGGCACGAGCTTGGTCCCATCGCCACTCCTTCCGAGCTGGAGTTTGTCGCGGGCTTGCCCAAGACGCGCTCAGGAAAAATCATGCGCCGCGTCCTCAAAGCGCGCGAGCTCGGCACTGAGCTGGGCGATCTTACCACGATTGAGGAATAAGCGATGAACATTTTCTTGATAATTGAGAAGCCCTAGAACGGATCATCAACGTATGCTAAAATGTGGAGCGTTTTGGCAGCTCAGTCGTAATACTCCAAACCCAGGTGCGTGATCGAGTCTTCGCCCATAATGTGGCGCAGCGTGTTCTTCAGTTTCATCGACTGAATGAACAAATCGTGCTCTGGATAGAGACCTTCAGCCGTTTGTGGCGACTTGAGATAAAAGCTCAGCCACTCCTGGATGCCGATGGAGCGCAGTTCTGGCGTTCTCTTGGCGAGGTCGAGGAACAGCACCAGGTCAAGGGCGATTGGCGCGGCCAGGATTGAATCGCGGCACAGGAAATTCAGCTTGATCTGCATAGGATAGCCGAGCCATCCGAAGATGTCGATGTTATCCCAGGCCTCTTTCTGATCGCCGCGCGGTGGGTAATAGTTGATGCGAATCTTGTGGTAGATGTGCTGGTACAAGTCTGGATAAAGTTCGGGTTGGAAGATGTATTCGAGTGAGCCCAGCTTCGACTCTTCCTTGGTTTTGAACGATTGCGGCTCGTCAAGCACTGCGCCGTCGCGATTGCCGAGGATGTTCGTCGAGAACCATCCATTCACACCGAGTAGCCGCGCCTTGAAGGCGGGGGCGAGCACGGTTTTCATGAACGTCTGGCCGGTTTTGAAGTCCTTACCGCAAATCGGCGCAGAATTCTGCTTGGAAAGCTCGATGAGCGCCTTGGTATCGACGGTAAGGTTCGGCGCGCCGTTGGCGAAGGGCACGCCTTCTTTCAAAGCCGCATAAGCGTAGATCTGCGAAGGCGCTATGCCGGGATCGTTGGATTCCAGGCCCTTTTCGAACGCTGCAATGGACTTATGTACGGCTGAAGGCTCAAGGAAGATTTCAGTTGATCCGCACCAGATCATCACCACGCGATCGACGGTCTTCTTGAAGTTGCGAATGTCGGCCATGACTTGCTCGGCCAGATCGCGCTTGTTCTTGCCCTTCTTTACATGCGTACCATGAAGACGCTTTACGTAATGCTGATCGAAGACAGCCGGCATAGGCTTGATCTTCTCGAGGTATGGCTTCAGCTTTTCGAGTGTAGGCTTGTCGAGCACTTCAGCATGAGCGGCAGCTTCATACACGTTGTCTTCAAAAATGTCCCATCCGGTAAATACAAGATCGTTAAGATCGGCGAGCGGCACAAAATTTTTCACGAGCGGAGTCTTGTTGTCCGTCCGCTTGCCCAGGCGGATGGTTCCCATCTGGGTTAGAGAACCGATCGGCTTGGCCAATCCGCAGCGCACCGCCTCGACTCCTGCAATCATCGTGGTCGCCACCGCACCCAAACCAACCACCATCACTCCAAGCTTTCCGGTGGCTGGTGCAACTTTTTCCACGGCGGTCTTTTTGCCGCCGTCCTTCGCAATCG
>QIAL01000839.1 GCA_003225535.1 Acidobacteriota bacterium
TCGGGATCATGATAATACCCAGGGCCACACCACCCGCCAGTCCCGAAAAGCCCTGCTGGGGGACGACAATATAGACCCAGGCGATCAGGCCGAAGATGATCGTTGGCACTCCGGTCAGCACATCGACCAGGAAGCGTATGCCCGTGGCAAAAGCCCCGTGTCCGAACTCGGCAAGATAGATGCCCGTGAACAGCCCCAGCGGGATGCCGAAGAGCGAGGCCAGGCCGACCAGGATCAGCGACCCCTGGATCGCATTGCCGATGCCACCGCCCGGCTCTCCATTAGGAGTGGGGATCTTCGTAAACAGGTCAATATTGATATAGGGGAGACCAGCTCGCAGCACATACAGCAGCAGGTAGAGCAACACCGCCACGGCAAACGCCGTGGCGAGCAGCGAGAGCACGACGATCGCGATGTTGCTGGCGCGCCGGCGTGCGTTATGCGCTGTGCGCGGAGCCTGGAAAGGGTTCGCAGCTGGCTGCTGCTCTTGTACAAGAATGCTCATGTCCTAAGCCCTCCCACACGGTGACCCATCCTGTAGATCAGGATGCGCGCGATGATATTGGTGAGTAACGTGATGATAAAGACCAGCAGGCCTGCCTCGATCACTGCCGAGAAGAAGAGACCAGGCGTGGCCTCATTGAACTGATTGGCAATGACGCTGGCAAGCGTGTACCCCGTATTGAAGAGGCCCGGGCCGATGGGCGAGGTCTGGTTGCCGACTACCATGGTGACGGCCATCGTTTCGCCGAGCGCGCGGCCCAATGCCAGGATCACTCCACCGGTGATGCCGATGCGCGCGTAGGGGAGCACCGCGTGGCGAATAACTTCCCAGCGGGTCGCCCCCAGGGCCAGCAGCGCTTCGCGCTGCGCCGGTGGCGTCGTCAGGATCACCTCGCGCGAGACGCTGGTAATCAAAGGGAGCACCATGATCACCAGGATCACCCCCGCAGAGAACAGGCTGAGCCCGTGAAACTGACCCTGAAAGAAAGGCAGAAACCCCAGGTACTTTTGCAGCCAGGGCTCCCCCGTTGACTGGAGCCACGGGGCCAGGACGAGAAACCCAAACAGGCCGTAGATGACGCTCGGAACCGCGGCCAGCAATTCCACGATGAACGCGAGGGGCGCCCTCAGGGCGCGCGGGCAGAAATCGACGAGAAAAATGGCCGTGCCTACTCCAATGGGGACGGCAAAAATGATGGCGAACGCCGAGGTCACGAGCGTCCCAAAAATGGCAGGGCCAACCCCGTACACGTCGTGGACAGGATCAAAGGCCTGATTGGTCAGAAAACTCAAGCCAAATTGCTGGATCGTCGGCATCGAATTGCTGACGAGCACCCAGACGACTGCCGCAATGATCACGATCACGAACAGGACGAGCAGCATGGTGAAACCACGAAAAAGCAGATCACTAAGCCGGCGGCTGCCGCCCCCAAGCAGCCGCGCCACACTTCTCGCCCCAGAAAGGCTCTGTTGCATACAGCACCACTTTCATTCTAGCACCAGCATCATACGCTTCTAGCCATCCGCCGCGCGCCCTTTTCCCTGCGCTCGCTCTGATGCGTTCTTAGCGAGCGACGGGAAAAAGAAGCCCACAGGTGAAAACAAAGGAAGGTCTTCTCTCTTCCGGCCATCATACGAGCTGACAAAACCATCTGTTACCTAGTTGACAAATCCGGTGTAACACGCCGCGTTACTGCTGCCGCAGGTCATCGACTTGATCTGCGCCTCGCCCTTCGTGACAATGGCAGCGGGCAGCGGTACGTAGTTGAGCGGCGTGGAGTACTGCTGGCCTTCATGGGTCATCCACCAGAGCAGGTTCGCGAGCGCCTCACCTTTGTCGACGTTGTTCTGATGCTGGT
>QIAL01000840.1 GCA_003225535.1 Acidobacteriota bacterium
AACACTTCTGGATAACCCGTTGAATTGTAAGCCTGCGCGTTCTCTTTCTGATCCCAGAAGGTAATTGCCACGACTTCTCTGCCGCCGGGGACAGCTAGCGTGATCGCATCCAGGAAGCCTTTTTGCTTTCGGAGCCAGGGAACGATTTCGTTCTCCATGGTTTCCGTAAATTCGGCTAGCGTGCCCGGCTTTAAGTTCGCGGAAACGTTGCGAGCAAACATATCAACCTCCTTGGGTAACGGTGGGCTAAGAGGAGCAATCTCCGGGTGGACTGACTTGGTTAGAGGACCCGAAGAATGTGGAGGGTTCTCATCACGCTCGACTTGTTAAGGTGAAGAATGTGTCAGCCGACGTTAGCGAACGACAAGCGCTTTCGAACCTAATACGTTGCTCCAGGTCACGCGACCCGATCATGAAATATGATTCGCTCTCAGCACTTATGTCGCAAGTCGATGTCGGCGCCAGCCTTGCAGGCTTATAGCACTGCCGTGATGTCCCGCTCTTTCCCATCATCAGTGGTTGGAACCGTTGGGAAAACCGCTTTAAACGTCTGCTCAGTTGTGTAGGAATGTCTAAACTATTGCAATGGTTTCTATTGTTCTTTCGCACGATGGCCTCCACTCACGCAGAAGACCGTCGCCTCGCTAAGGATGGCGGAGAGGTGCGTATATAAGTATTTTACGCCTTATTACGTGCGATGCGAGGCTCTGACGAAATAACGCATCCGCGAACGGGGGAATTGGCTGGACCTCTTCGACACGCACTTTTGCCACTATTGTGGGCCGCTTCTTTTGCGCAAGTTGCGCTGCAACAGTAGACGCATGCCCTGCGCACCGAGCCACACCGAGATCGGAGACTCTCCGGAACCGACGGCACGGAAACGAACACCAGCAAACTATTGCCGAAATCGAGAGTCTTGAGGGCATCTTCGCAGCGCCAGACGCTAGACCGCTAGGCCCGAGCGACCTCGCGGCTGCAAATCGAAGACACGACGAAATGACGCGCATAGCCATAGGAGAAATTGGGATTGACGTAGGCTACAGGAAGTTCCTGTTTATTCTGGGCGTGCGAGTCGGTTCCGAAATGCGTGATCCTGTAGGGACTTTGAAAACTCGGTTGTAGCCGGGCACTACTAAAATCCATTTCTCGATGTAGGCGTCCCCCAGCACGGGATCTGTTCCATCGCCGAAGTTTTCCGGGGCCCACTGAATCGGCAGGGTCTTTCTGTAAATGGAATCGGGCATGAGCGTGCTGACCAGCAGTGGGCTACCGTAAAACATATGATCTCCGGCTTCAGTGGGGTTGTAACCCCAGCTCGTCGTGTAGTCCGCATTGCCATCCCAGAGTGACGTCTGTATCTGACGGCCGGGTCGTCGTTGTTTACGTAGTCGGTTCCGTTCAGACTGACTGCGGTAATGGATCCACCCCAGTCTTTCAGCAGCCCCACGCGGGTTGTTTCCGTGGGGGTCTCGGTTTCCAGAATCAGCATGGTTCCCATGTCGAATGTCGCGATTGCGGGCGCACGGAGCAGGGTCAGCCCGATGTTTCCTGTGAGAGACCGGAGCCACCGAGGTGATCTCATGTCCGCCACTAGAAGGATCTCCCTAGGTTGGCCGCGTTCGCCATCATGTTCTAGTCGACAAAATAGTCGGGGATTCAAATCAAATGATCCAGATCAAACTGCTACTGCAGGCGGCGGTCCTGGACCACGGGCCAGCCTTCCGTATAATTCAATCGTGTCTGATAGTCGACTCTAGGATGCACGAGGATAAAGGAAGCGCAGGATCCGTATTATGGGGGTGCCGGTAGAACCCAGCATTGACGAGTACTTTCGCAAAAGATTGATGCCGGTGGAGGGTGTGATTCCCCAACTGGCCGGCATCGATATGTATGGCAATTCCATTCCTGCCGGAAGCGTAGGGGGCGATCTCTTTGAGTACATCAACTTTCAGCAGCGTTACAACATTGACGCTCGCATCGC
>QIAL01000841.1 GCA_003225535.1 Acidobacteriota bacterium
AGCGTGTTCACGCTAATACCAGTCTCCGCGGCTAGCTCCTTGAAACTGCGCCCTTCCAACTCTTGCGCGATGAAGACGTCGCGCTGTTCCTTCGGCAATTCGCCGAGCGCCTGCTTCAGCTCTTCGAGAAGCACGTGGCGCGCGTAAAGCGCCTCCGGTCCAGCATCGGGCGATGGCAGAAGATCCTCAAACCGCAAGTCTTCACCGTTCTCGTCTGCGATGGCCATGTCGCTGAAGTTCTCCGGCTCTTTCTTGCGAAAGAGATCGGTAATGCGATTTCGCGCCACGCGAAACAGCCAGCCGGTGATGTGCTCGATGGGCATCAGCAGGCGGTTGGCTTCGACCAGTCGGTAGAAGACCTCCTGCAAAATGTCCTCCGCGTCACCCGGATCGGGAACACGCCGCCGAATGAAGTTCAGCAGGCGCGACCGCTCGCGCTTGACCACCTCGGAAATGCGCTGGTCCTGTTCGAGTGCCATCGGCTCGAGTGCCATGAACTTCGCCATGTACTTCGGGCTCGCCGCTTCGTCCATCTACGGGTGTAGACGAATGAAAGGGTGCGGATATTGTAGGGATCGGGAGTTGCGGACGATCGGGATTCTCATGCAGAGCCAGCTTAAGCGTTTGCTTCTATTCGCCATTGAGGAACACCCATGCTGGGCGCGCGCTTTCTGATCCGCACGCGCACGAGCCAGTAAATCAGCAAGACCAGCGGAAGAATCGCGAGGGGCGCCAGGATGTACTGCTTGCGGATGGCAGGCGGGAAGACTTGCTGCTGTCCGAGAAAGAACGATCCGCTGGCGATGAAAAGCCCGAAGCACATGCGCCAGAGATGGCGCGCGATTCGTGGTGTGCCGGAAATGCCTCCGCGCACCAGCATGCGGATGTCTCCCGCGGCCGCCAAGAGGGGAATCGTGCCCATGAAGAAATACATCCCCAGAGGAACGCCGGCTTGCCGAGCAACCTGACCGTTAACCACCAGCGCTCCTAGGGTCAGAAGGCTGGCTCCGATCGCGAGTCCAAAAACGAGAGCACCCCAATCGAAGATGCTGGTCTCCCCGTCTCTGCGGTGGCCGGCCAACCAAGCCGTGGTAATCATGTAGACCGTCAAGAGCCCGCCGAAGACGTTGTTCGTCTGATGTTTCATCAGTGCGAGCGTCGAACCGCACGCGCCCATGATCAGCATGGCGACCACAAACACATTTCCCGCCGCACGGTGCCCGCGCGAGCCTTTGCGGTACACCATGGCAACTGTGCCGGAGAGCAATCCAACCATGCCGCCGGCGATGTGAAGAAACAACAATGGCAGCCGCATAACTTACTCCTTTGCCAGCCCTTTCTTGTCGGCCGATCCGGACAAACCGTAGAGCAGAGCCGTGACCGCCAGGTACAAAACGCCTACAACCAGGTCCACTTCGAGGGCCAGCCGGCCGTGAAAGAACAGGACGAAAGCACCGGTTGAGATCGTGAGCAGGTAGTAAGCGCCGATGAACTTCGAAGCCACGCGTGGGGACGTTCCTGACATCCGTTTGCTGATTTGAGCGCTGCTCATGTTGTTTTCTCCTTCCACGCGCCGGCAAGGGAATGGGCATTCGTCAGAGTGGCGAGCGTTGCCGCCGTAACCTCGCCGCCACCAAAAGAAACACCGCCGCAAACACCAGCCCCAACCATAATCCGGGAGTGATGAGGAAGGGACCCGGCGTCATATGCATGTCCGGATCGAGCATGTTCGGATTCGCATTGCCGGTAGCTTCCTGGCCGCCGCTGAAGCGATAGTTCAAGAAATTCAGGAAGTAGCTGGTATGAAACGCAATCTTTTCGAAAATCACGACTGCGAACGGCGGCAGCACTGCCCAGAGAAACGGCGTGCGCCGCGACCAGGCCGAGACGAGGAAAAGCCAGCAATAGAGCGGCGC
>QIAL01000152.1 GCA_003225535.1 Acidobacteriota bacterium
TCGACCTTCTGCAGGGCCTGAAGGTCACCTTCCGCTATCAGGATCCGAAGGAGATCTATACCGAACAGTATCCGCTGGAGCGGCCGCAGGTGGCTGAGCGGTACCGCGGGGCGCCGCGGTTGAACGTGAACCCGGACACCGACGAGACCATGTGCATCGCGTGCGATTTGTGCGCGCTGGCCTGCCCGGAAAATTTGATTGTTGTGTCGAGCGAACGCAACGAGAAAACCCGCCGCAAAGAACTCACCAACTTTACCTACGATTTGAGCCGCTGCATGTTCTGCGGGCTGTGCGAGGATGCGTGTCCTACGGATGCGCTGGAACTGACGCAGGATTTTGAGCTCGCCAGCTATACGCGGCACGGTTGGATATGGGACCGGACTACGCTGGAAAAAGGGCCCGAACCTACACTGTATCGAAAGTAGACGATTCCCAACAAAACGTGACGTCCCTACGGGATTCTCGCGCCGGTCTGTGCGCTGACCCGGCATTTCCATGCCGGGCTTTCACGTGGCGCCGCTACGCGGTTGCGGCTTGGCGCCGCAAGTGACATCCCGGTCGCAAGCGACATCTCGAATGACATTGCAGCACGCTCGCTTTGCTCGCGGGACGGACGAGGCGTCCGTCCCTACACAATCCGAGCTACGGGATTCGCTGGATAGCACGTCCTTGTGCGAAGTTTGAGACTTGGGGAAGACATTGCAGCTTAGCGCGCCGGGCTGTGTGGTCTCGTTCTTGAGGAGAATCCCATGGCAAAACGGCTTATTCTGCTTATTGCAATTCTGAGTTGCACTTATTGGGTTGAGGCACAGCGTACGCCGGCGACGGCGCCTGCGGCTCCGCCGCCTCCGCCTCCAACTGCGACAACTACACCTCCGCCGCAGACGACTGTGCCGAACGCAGCTCCTCCTACAACCGCTCCTCCGGCTCCAAACGCTAGCACTCCGCCGGCGAATCCAAACATGACGCCGCCGACCAATCCAATTGGGCCGCCGACACCGATTACCACCAAGGCGGCAGGGGAGGGAACCGAGAGCGCTCCTCCGCCGACGAGCGGCGCAGAGAATCCGACACCGAGTGGGGAAGCGCCGACTCCGACGCCGCAGACTCCTGTACCGGGCACTGGTCAGCCCGTGAGTCCGGGACGGCCTCCTGCTCCTGTCCCACCATGCGTGAGCGTCTCAGGCGCGACGCCGGTGAATAATTCGAACACTAATGCCAGCCCTCAAAATCCGAATCCGCCGTCAGGCTCTACGCCAGCAGCTCCGGGGAGCACAACCGCACAGCCGGGTGTGAATCCAATGACCGGTCCATGCCCTGTGGGTACGGTGCCGAGCGGCAGCGCTCCACCTTCGCAATGAAAGGGAATTGGGAGTCACAGTAAGCCGGATCAGGACCAGCATTTTTCTTGGCTGGCCATAAATCCTTATTCCTGCCCCGATGCGGCCAGTTTCTTCTCAGGCAGGAAATACATCGCAGGGATCAGGGCGAAGATAAAGAACGAAGCGTAAACCGAGACGTAGGCAAGCGGGATCGACAAGAAATAGAGCCCAGCCGAGAAGGCGTTCTTCCGCTGCACGCCGGCATGATAGTCGCGCAGGTTTCCGTCCCTGCCGTCCTGGCGGACGAGTTCGGTGCGCAAGATATAAAACGCACTGCCGCACATGGCGAGGTCCAGTCCATAGAGAGCGACCGCCATCGGTTGGTGGTAGTTCTTTCCTAGGAAATCGGTGACGAAGGGAACGAGGGACATCCAGAAGAGCAGGTTCAGATTCGACCAGAGAAGGCGAGCCGTTACCTCATGCACTGCATGAATCAGATGGTGATGGTTCACCCACATGATGGCAACCACCAGGAAACTGAGTCCGTAACTCAGGAAGACGGGCGCGACCTTGAGCAGTGCCGGCCACGATGGCTGAGAGGGTGCGCGGAGTTCGAGCACCATGATGGTGACGATGATCGCGATCACGCCATCGCTGAAGGCTTCCAGCCGGCCGGTAGTCATTTCGCCGTGGGGCATGCGGAGAATCTAGCATAGGGGAAATCAGAATGCAGAAATCAGAATGCAGAAGTCAGAATGAGGAATTGCAGATTGAAAATTTCAGATTGTAGATTGAAACACCAAAGCATTCGTCTTTCGCGCGAGCGGTTCAATCTGAAATCTACAATCCTAGATCTACAATTTGATTCACGCGGGTTGTTGTTGGGTCATGCAGTGCATCGCGCCCAGTCCCCAAATGAAGTCTCCCGAGTAGATGGGGACGATTTCGCGGGTGGGGAAGAGCTCCGCGAGCGTGTTTAGCGCGATGCGGTCGTTGGGACGATTGAAGACCGGGGCGAGCACGACTCCGTTGGCGATGTAGAAATTGGCGTAGCTGGCAGGGAGGCGGCGGCCTTCGAAAACGACCGGCTGCGGCATGGGAAGTTCCACGATTGTTAGTTGCTTGCCGTCCTGGTCGCGCGCGGATTGCAGGCGGCGGAGATTGGCCAGCAACGGCGCGTGGTTCAAGTCTTTAGAGTCGCGCTCGACCATAGTGATGACGGTGTCTTTGCGAACAAAGCGGGTGAGGTCATCGACGTGGCCGTGGGTGTCGTCACCGACGATGCCGCGTCCCAGCCAGATGGTGTGCGGCGCGCCGAGGTAGTCGGCGAAAGCTTTGTCGTATTGGACGCGCGTCATGTGCGGATTGCGCTCCTGCTCTTTGCTCAGCAAACACTCCTCCGTCGTGAGGATCGTGCCGGCGCCGTTGACGTCGATGGAACCACCTTCGAGAACGATTCGGGTGCCGAGAGATTCGGGGCGGACCTCGTGCGTGTGGGTCGCTCTGGCCATGAGGCTGCCGATTTTTTCGTCGAGTCGCCAGTTGGAGTACTTCGCCCAGGCATTAAAGCGGAACTTCATGGCTGCGGGACCCTCAGGGGCACGAGTAAACTCGTGCCCTTCCCGGTTCTCATGTGGGGACAGCCGCCCTCGGCTGTCCGGCCGGGCAAGGCCCGGCTGCTTCGGAGCCAGGAAGATGCAGCCGGAGTCGCGCAGCCAGACGCGGTTCGTAGGCCAGTGATGGAATCGGATATTGTCCGAGAGGGCAAGGGCACGCTCGAGCACCCGGCGGGCTTGTCTCGCGGCAGACGCGTTGTTGACGATCAGCTCGACCCGTTCGTGCCTGGCCAGATTGCGGATGATCTCGGCGTACACCCACGAGATGGGCTCAAATTTCCCAGGCCAGTCGCCGTGATAGTGAGGCCACGCAAGCCAGGTGGCGGCGTGAGGCTCCCATTCGGCCGGCATGCGGAAGGACTCCAGGGAATGAATTGCGCTCGGCTTTGCAGATTTGGTTCTTCCTGAATTCTTACTCAATGCTAGGCCTTCCATCATTGGACTGATCGAACTTGCATAGCCGCCGGCAGGGATACCGCTCACATCCAAAGCAAAAATCTGACATCCGCGTCTTCCTAAGTCGCGTCGATAAAACGGTTGGTAATGGGGGCATAGCTGTCGATGCGGCGATCGCGGAGAAAAGGCCAGTTGCGGCGGATATCTTCCAGGGACCTCAGATCGACGTCGCCGACGAGAATTTCTTCGCGATCGTGGGATCCCTCGGCGAGGACGCGACCGAAGGGATCGCAGAAAAAAGATCCGCCCCAGAATTCCAGACCCTGTCCGGGAGCCGACTTGCCGCGGATGTTTCCGGTTTCAAAGCCGACACGGTTCACGACCGCGACATAGACTCCGTTGGCAATGGCATGAGCGCGCTGAATGGTACGCCAGGCATCGTGCTGGGCGACTCCGAACTCCGCCTTCTCGGCGGGATGCCAGCCGATCGCCGTGGGATAAAAGAGAATGCTGGCACCCTGCAGGGCGGTGAGGCGCGCGCCTTCGGGATACCACTGGTCCCAACAAACGAGCGTTCCCAGCTTCCCGGCGCTGGTATCCAGGGCACGGAAGCCGAGGTCTCCGGGTGTGAAATAGAACTTCTCGTAGTACAGCGGGTCGTCGGGGATGTGCATCTTGCGATAGAGGCCACGCAAGGAGCCATCCTTGTCGAAGGTCGCCGCCGTATTGTGATAGACGCCGGGGGCACGTTTTTCAAAGAGTGATGCGATAAGGATTACTCCGTTGCTTCGAGCCGCGGCGGCGAGCTTTTCGGTGCCGGGACCAGGGATCGGCTCGGCGAGGTCGAACAGGGAATGATCTTCGCGCTGGCAGAAGTACTGCGTTTGAAAAAGTTCAGGCAGACAGACGACCTGGGCTCCGCGTTGGGCAGCCTCGGCGACGCGGCTGAGAGCTTTGTCGAGATTTTGCTCTGGCTCCGGGCCGCAGGACATCTGGACCAGGGCCACGCGGAATTTTTCTGGCGGCAACGTTCCGACCTCCGGGATCAATATAGCATTCGCCGCAGGCGGGTTGTGGCGCTCAGCTGACTTCACGCGCGTGAGCAGAGTTTTGTTTCACCGCAGAGATCGCTGAGAAAATCCGCGGAGGACGCCGAGAACTTCGCAATGTGATTATGGCTTGGCGAGGGCCGAGAGGGCACGTGCCAGGCGCGGTTGTGGCGCTACCATCTTCTCGAGACGCTGCATGATTCCGGGCGAGGGCATGGAGCGGACTATGGCCTCGATGGCGCGCTCGGCATCGAGGGATTCGGACTTCACCAGATCCAGAAGGAATTCCAGCGCGGCATCCTGACGGGTCAGGGCGATCGCTGAGAGCAGCACGGATCGAAACCACGGGTCAGGCGCTGCGTCCAGGCTCTTCTGAAGAATATCGAGGGCTTGCGGTGAGTGCGTGCCCGCAAGAGCCAGAGCTGCTTCTCCAGCGGCTTCGTCGCCTCGGATGAGAAAGCGGCTGACCCAAGGGATGGCGGAGATGCCTTCCAGGCGGAGGATTCCGCTATAGCAGGCGCCCAGCACCTCCGGTGCGTCGTGGGCAAGATTGGCTCTGAGACGAAGCAGCAACGATGCCGACGGAGAGCCCACCTGCTCGATGGCTCGAGCTACTTCGGCGCGGACGGTTTTCTCCGTATCAGCGAACAGATCGATGAGATGTGCCAGAAGTTCGTCGTTGGTCAGGCGGCGGCACTGAACGAGCGCGAGGGCGCAAGTCACACGCAGCGTGCCGGCGGTGTCGGAGCGGCCTCCCCAGACGGCCTCAAGTTGGATGTGTCGCATGCCGCGAAGAAAGATTTCCGGATCCTGCACCTCGAACGCAGCCAGAGTGCGGATGATGGCGTTCTTGGCCCAGCACTGCGGGTCGGACTTCTCCGGGTTTTCAAAGAAGCGGTCGAAAGATTTCAGAAGGTCGGGAGTGAGAGCGGTGAGTCCGAACTCGCGCGCGAGGTCGGCGGCCTTGGCGACGATGAAATTGTTACGCTCCGTCAGGGCTTTGCGGAGAGGTTCGGTGTGGGAGTCCTGCGGTGCTTCACGAAGGGTGTCGAGCGCAGCGATTTGTGCCTCGAAGGCTCGCTTGCCGCGCATGAGGGAAGTGTATCGTGAGTGGCGGCGGGGAAAGATGCTGCCGCTAAGCTTGGATGATGGCTGTGTGGTCGGGCGGCTCGCTTCCCCCTCGACTGCGCTCCGGGCTGACAGCCGAGGCGGCTGTCGCCACATGAGTCTCTCCTCCACGGGAGTTGTGCTCGTGGCATCCTTTCACGTCCTTCCTGTAGAGTATTGAGTCAAAGAAAAACGGACTGAGCTTGGAGGCTTGCTTGAAACAGGGCAATCACGGAAATTCGCATGGGCAGCAAGGCGGCGGAGAGGGGGTCGACCGGAAATTGCACGATCCGATTGAGGATCGGCTGATTCCGTTGGAACCGCTGGACCTGGGCAAGATCCGATCGATTGACGGGCTGGTGCGGGCCATGTCGAAGACTGCGTTCACCGGACGCCAACTCGGCGAAGCGGCCGACGTACTGGAAGCGATGGCGCTCGACGAAGATGCTTTTGTGGTGATGACGCTGGCAGGCGCCATGACAGTGGCCAAACAGGGGCTGATTATCGCCGAGTTGATCGATCGGGGGATCGTCAATGCGATCGTTTCGACCGGCGCGCTCATGGCGCACGGACTGGTAGAGGCAACCGGTAAGGCGCATTTTCGGGCGAATCCGGAAGTCTCGGACGAGGAACTCTATGAGCAGGGCTACAACCGCGTGTACGACACGCTGGAGCCGGAGCAGAATCTGGATGATGTGGAAGAAGTAATGTCGGCGGTGCTGGAATCATGGGACCACAACGAAGTCATGTGTTCGTACAAGCTGAATCATGCGATCGGGGCCTATCTCTCGAAGCACGCGCAGGGGCAGAGGGGCATTCTAAAGTCGGCATACGAAAAGGGCGTGCCGGTGTTTGTGCCGGCGTTCAGCGACTCAGAACTGGGATTGGATACGGCATTGAATAATCGCCTGCGGGAGTCTACCGGACGGCACAAAATACGATTCGATCCCTTTGAGGACCTGGAGCACTTTGCAGCAACTCTGCTCCGGCAGAAGAAGCTGGGAATTTTCACGATCGGTGGCGGCGTGCCGCGAAATTGGTCGCAGCAGTTCGGGCCATTCTGCGAGCTGCGTCACCGGCGGCTGGGAGAAAACGTTCCGCTGAAGAGATATCACTACGGGCTCCGCATCTGCCCTGAGCCCGTGTATTGGGGTGGACTGTCGGGTAGTCCTTACAGCGAGGCGATCTCTTGGGGGAAGTTTGTGCCGCCGTCGGAAGGCGGTAAGTTTGGTGAGGTGTTTGTGGACGCGACCGTAGGACTACCGATCATTGTGGCTGCAGTTCTGGAGAGACTTGATAAGGCTAAGAAAGGTTCTCGGAAGGGCGCTAAAGCTACGGCGAGAAAATAGGACTTACCACAGCGCACCAAAGGGTCCCAAACGGTTAGTTGAGTGCGTCGCCTGGGTCAGAGGGTCCGTTCGGTTCACTCGTTCGCATGCGGCGATAGAGTGGGCCAACGACAGTATTGTCAACCACTTCTGACTCAGCCTGAAACCAATCCTGCAACTCTTGACCTTCGGTCTGACCACGACTTTCATAGAGCTGTTGGGCCCGCGACCGGACCTTTCGCTCGACCATCTTGATCATGAGCGCCTGCTGCTTCTTTCTGCGTGTCTCGATATCCAACCTTGCCACTCCCTAGTCTTAACGATCATTCCTATGATAACCGAAACGTGTTAACGGAAGATTACATTCGGCTAATCAGGATGGTTACCAAAGTGCCAATCTCTATATCTTCATTCTGTTTCCTAAGTTGCTGATACAGCAAGACATAAATCTCACATGCGTGC
>QIAL01000842.1 GCA_003225535.1 Acidobacteriota bacterium
CTCCAAAAGAATTCCCCGTCACGAATCTCAAGCTTGGACCGCGAAATGAGCTTTCGCCAGAGGACGGGAGGCTTCGACCTCAAGAAAATTGAGGAATCCACGGCCACGAAGGTGGTCGCACTGGTGCAGGAGCGCTCGTCAGATCAGATGGCGCGGCTGAGCCTCGAAGTGCAGCCAGAAGAGCCTCATCAGATCACTAGAATCGAGCTGAGCGCCATCCCGCGTCCGGCGGAATATGCGTTGCCACATTTGCCGGAGAGCGCGCTCCTCGCGGCGACACGAAAGAATGTTGAGACCGAAGTAGCCGCAGACCGTTTTGCCGGGGCTGTACTGATTCTGAAAAATGGCAAACCGGTTTTGTCTGAGGCCTACGGTCTGGCGGACCGTGAACACAAGACGCCCAACACGCTCAAGACGCGCTTCCGCATTGGTTCGATGAACAAGATGTTTACGGCCGTCTCGATCCTTCAGCTGGCGCAGGCCCGGAAGCTGGACTTGCACGATACCGTGGGAAAGTACCTGACCGACTATCCGAACAAGGATGTCGCCTCAAAGGTGACGATCCATCAATTGCTGACCCATACGGGCGGCACGGGCGACATCTTCGGCCCTGAGTTTGAGGCGCACCGTCTGGAACTACGCACGTTGCAGGATTATGTGAACCTCTACGGCAACCGCGCTCCGAAGTTCGAGCCGGGCTCGCGCTGGGAGTACAGCAACTACGGTTTCATTCTGCTGGGAGCGATCATCGAGAAGGTCAGCGGGCAGAGTTATTACGACTACGTGCGGGAGCACGTCTATGTGCCAGTGGGCATGACCTCCACTGGATCTGAGCCAGAGGACAAAGCTGTCAGCGACCGGAGCGTGGGCTACACAAAGATGGAATCCACTGCATGGACTCCCAACACAGACACGTTGCCATATCGCGGATCGTCGGCCGGGGGAGGGTATTCGACTGTCGAGGATCTGGCGCGATTTGCAGAAGCGCTCGAGAGCCACAAATTGCTGGATGCGCTTTACACCGAGATGCTGACGAGCGGTAAGCCGGGGACTCCGGATCGCAGTTATGCCTACGGGTTTGAAGATCGCATGTTTAACGGCACGCGATGCTTTGGTCATGGGGGCGGGGCGCCGGGGATGAATGGCGACCTTAAAATCTGTCCGGGGACGGGATATGTGATCGCTGTGCTGGCGAATCTGGATCCTCCGGCGGCGACGCGAGTTTCGGATTTCATTGCGAACAGGTTGCCGGAGAAATAGAGCGCTTTTTCCCTTCAGGCTTAAAGCGCTGCGGCCCGACAAACCTGGGCCGCCGGACAGCCGGGGCGGCTGTCCCTACATACTTCGTTTGCTTACGGCTTTTTCGTCAGGTACAGGTCGGCTACTTTCAGGGCCAAGGCTTGAGGATCAACGTCTGTGCGATTGGCCAGAACGATCACTGTCAGGTTGTCATCGGGGAAGCGCTGAATGGTTGTTAGGAAGCCCATCGTCTCTCCGTCGTGATACATGCGGCGGTGGCCCTGGTAGGGATCGAGAAACCAGCCGAAGCCGTAGCTGAGCGTCTTACCGCTGCGGAATTTTGCTGGAGCGCTTGTGGGCTCGACCGGAGTGAGCGCGGGCTGCATTTCTGCTTCGCTCAAAAGCGTGTGCTCGCGCAAGGCGCGGTCCCATTTTTCCAGATCGTCGATCGACGTATAGATTCCTCCGTCGCCCAGAACGGCTGAGGTTGGGCTCTGGTCGGTCTCGCGCCACGTTCCATCCTTTTCTTTCGTATGACCGTAGGCGCGGTGCGGCACTTCGTTCTT
>QIAL01000843.1:0-928 GCA_003225535.1 Acidobacteriota bacterium
TGAAGAAACTGCGCCGCACCGTCCTTATTTTGAAGTACTTGTTGTGAGTCCCGCCCGTCCGGCAGCATGGTCGGAGCTGTCGCAAGAGCTACGCAAGTTGCGCAGACCACAGGACAAATTCGTTTACGAACCGGTATTTGTCGGCAGTTTTGAGGATGCCGTGCTCGGAACAATTCTGAACGGCAGCCTTGAAGCGGTAATGATCTACGAAGGTATTCCCTTTGCCTCGTCGCACCATAGTCCAGTTTTGCGTGAGTTTCTGACCTCACACCTCGCCGACAGCCGTATTGACCCCAATTCAGCGCAGTACGGCCTAGCGCTTGCGCAAGGATTGAAGCAGTTGCGTCCCGAGCTTGACATCTATTTCCTGAGTGATCGCCCATCGGAGAAGGTGGCCGGCGACACGAGCGCTGCCTGCGTCCGGCGCGTCTTCTATCAAGTTGAGGAGCCTCTCGAATTGCATCTTAGCATCCTCGACGGCATCGCCGATCGGTATGACACTCCCTACTTCGACAACTTGCAGAAATACGCTCAACGGCCCATGGGTACGTTCCACGCACTGCCGATCGCAAGAGGTAAATCCATCTTCAAGTCAAACTGGATTCGAGACATGGGTCAGTTTTATGGACTAAACCTCTTCCTTGCGGAATCCTCGGCAACTACCGGTGGTCTCGATAGTCTGCTTGAGCCGACGGGGAACATTAGGGTGGCACAGGAAAAGGCTGCCCGAGCATTTGGCGCCGACCGCGCCTTCTTCGTCACCAATGGCACGTCGACTTCGAACAAGATGGTCGAGCAGGCGTTGCTCGCGCCAGGAGACATCATGCTGGTCGACCGCAACTGCCACAAGTCGCACCATTACGGCGCAGTGATCTCCGGCGCCTTACCTTTATATGTAGAGGCTTATCCGCTCACCCAATACTCCATG
>QIAL01000843.1:961-2869 GCA_003225535.1 Acidobacteriota bacterium
GAGCGGGCGCGGCTCCTGGTGCTGACGAACTGTACGTTTGACGGGCACATATATAACGTCGAGCGGGTCATGGAAGAGTGCCTCGCTATCAAGCCGGACCTCATCTTTCTGTGGGACGAAGCGTGGTTTGGATTTGCCAGATGGAGTCCGTTCTACCGCCGGCGGACGGCGATGGGAGCAGCCGCAATTCTGGAAAGCAAGTTCAAGGACCCCGCTTACCGTGCGGCGTATAAAGAGCAGGAGAAAAAGCGGGGAGCCGATCTCGATCCCAAAGACAAAACTCTTCTTGATACTCGTCTGCTCGCCGACCCGGACAAAGTTCGTTTGCGAGTCTACCAAACAAATTCGACGCACAAGTCGATGTCTTGCCTCCGGCAAGGGTCGATGGTGCTTGTGAAGGACCCGGATTTTCACGCCGTCGAGGAACAGTTCCATGAGGCTGTTTTCACGCATGCGTCCACCTCACCAAACCTCCAGATCATCGCTTCGTTGGACGTTGCCAGACGGCAGATGGAGCTGGAAGGCTACGAACTAGTGAACCGCGCCATTCAGCTGGCCCTGGATGTGCGTAGGGAAGTGAACTCTCATCCGCTGGTTTCGAAGTACTTCCGGGTCCTTGGAGCGGACGACATGATTCCCGCCGAATTCCGGAAATCGGGTTTTATAGATTATCTGACTCCGGGAGCGAACTGGTCAACGGCAGTCAAGGCACTGAGAGAGGACGAATTCGCGCTCGACGTGACACGACTTACCCTCGTTTGCGGCTCGGCCGGTTTCGATGGAACGCAATTCAAAAACCTGCTGGCCGCTGACTACGATCTGCAGCTCAATAAGACGTCGCGTAACAGCGTTCTGCTGCAAACCAATATCAACAACACTCGCAGCGATATTGCACAGCTGATCAAAGTTCTCGTCGAGATATCCCAATGGATCGAGAAAAAGCTTGCGGACGGCGGAGCGAAGGAGAAGGAAACATTCGCCGCGCGTGTGAAATCCCTGATGACGGACGTGCCCAATCTTCCGAACTTCAGCTCCTTTTACAACCGCTTCCGTGAAGATCCCTCGAGCAAGACCAGTGAAGGCGACATGCGTTCGGCATTCTTCGGGGCTTATCGCGAAGAGCAATGCGAACACTTGAAGCTCTCCAGTTCGGAGATTGACAAGCGTTTGAAAGACGGGCCGGAACTGGTTTCGGCGAACTTCGTAATTCCTTATCCGCCCGGATTCCCGATTATGGTTCCAGGGCAGGTTATCAACGCGGAAACGATCGAGTTCATGCGCAAGCTCGACGTTAAGGAGATTCACGGTTTCAGCGCGGCGCTGGGATTGAAGTTGCTGAATCCAGCAGCGATGCAATCTTTCAAGGTGACAAGCAAGAGTGCCGCGGATCACAAGAAGCAAAAACAAGCGCGTTCGGCAGCAGCTGACTAGCCGTAAGTGCCTGAGATTTGTTGTTAGCAGAACGCTGCAGGCAGCAGGTATGACAACAGAACTCGGACCTCAAACAAGGTCGGGCAGTAACAAGGAGATAAATTATGGGTCTATTTAGTTGGTTCGCTGACACCCTCCGGCACTACCCGGAGATCGCTATCTTCCTCACGCTCGCCTTCGGGTACTATTTCGGTAAATTCACCTTCAAGGGACTTGGCTTGGGCTCGGTTACTGCCACGTTACTGGCGGGGGTCTTGATCGGACAGCTCGGGATCACCATCTCGCAACCTCTCAAGGCGACAGTGTTCCTATTGTTTTTATTCGCCGTCGGCTACGGGGTCGGGCCACAGTTCGTCCGCGGTGTAGCCAAGGATGGCGTGCCACAAGCCCTTTTCGCCGTGGTCCAGTGCTTACTCTGTCTGGCGGTCCCGATCATAATCGTCAAGCTAGCCGGCTACGACCTTGGCTACGCGGCGG
>QIAL01000844.1 GCA_003225535.1 Acidobacteriota bacterium
GAACCCGCGAGATCCAACTCTCGGCACAGAGCATCATGCTGCGACTGCGCCTGGGAAGAGTCGGGGGCATGATGAAATCCAAGCTCGCGCCAGCGGGCGACCCGTTCTGGCTGATTCCATCCGGCGGCGCGCGGCGAGCAGACCAGCACGCGCTTCAGCGGGGCGACCATCGAGTGGCCGTTGAAGGCCACGGCGGTTTGAGAGAAAGAAGAAGAGGGCAGGCGAGCCTCCATGCGCTACGCGCAGCAGAGGTGATTCTACGGCAGGAAGATGCCTGGACGAAATGTGGAAGCGTCGCGGTCTAGTTCGCCTCGTTAAGGGCTTCTTCCTCGGGCGCGGCGAAGGCAACATGGCCATCCGCTGGCGGCATCAGCTCGCGGACGGCGTGCTTGTTCTGATTGCCGCGCTTGCTGAGCCACTGTTTCAGGTGCTTGCGGGCAGCCGGAGCCAGCTTCGAGAAGAAGAGTCCGGCACGGCCCAGATCACTGGCCCAGATCACGTCGGCGTGGCCGTTGAGCGTCACGTGAGTGCCTGGAAGGACGCAGCGGAACGCAATGTCGGAAATCACGGGCACGGGTTCGCTGGCCTGTAACGCCAGACCGTGCTCTCCGATGTCGATGCTTACGCCAGCGAGCGTGCCATGCTCCAGTTCCAGATAGACCAGCGTTTTGACCTCGTAACGCGCAGATTTGCGCCGGTTCGAGCGAGAGGTTTTCTTCCCCTCCTTGAGCGCGTCCTTGACGAGGTCGGGCTGGAGCGGCCGGTAAAGAATGCGGCTCGCACCTGACTGGAAAGCCTGACCTGTCCCCGGCCAAGCGCGGCTCGCGACAGCCAGCAGTATTGGCTTTTGCTCGGCTGGCAGCAAGGCCGCCATGCGGATCGTCTCTTCAGCGCCGGGAAGGTCGAAGTCGACAATCAACGTGGAGCACTCTTCGGCCATGACCAACTCGAGAGCCTCCTGGTTGGATCGGCAGTTCCTGAGCTCGATTCCAAGGTGCTCGAGAGTGGTGGTAAGGGTTTGCAGAGATCGGTTGTCGTGACAGAGAACCGCAGCGGACTTGCTCATGAGCTCCAAAATACGGGGCTGGGCGTGGCGAGGAAATGTCACAGCGGTAATCCGCGGGGTGGTTACCGAGGCAATCTGTGATTTACAAGAAACGTTACCGGCACCCGCGAACGCTGGTGCAGAACAACCTAACCACTGCGTTCGCAGCGACTTATAGTGCAGGCGCAGAGGGGACCCTTGGGCCCAGGTCGACGGGCGACTGCTATAATCGAAAATTGCGCTCATGTCTACGAAACGACTGATTCGGTCCACGACGGTTTTGTCGATTCGCCGCGGAGGGAAGGTTGTCTCCGCCAAGAAGATCCGACGGCTCTATAACGACAAGATTGTGGCCGGCTTTGCGGGATCGACTGCGGATGCGTTCACGCTCTTCAGCCGGTTTGAGGCTAAGCTGGAGCAGTATCATGGGAACCTCGGGCGGGCCGCCGTCGAACTGGCGCGTGACTGGCGCACCGACAAGTTTCTGCGGCACTTGGAAGCGCTGTTGCTCGTAAGCGACAGGGAGCAGACGTTTCTGCTCAGCGGTCAGGGCGATGTGATCGAGCCCGACAGCGGAATAGCGGCAATCGGGAGCGGCGGTCCTTATGCGCAGGCCGCTGCGCAAGCGCTCGCGGAACATACCGAGCTCTCGGCCAAACAGATCGCCGAAGAAGCTATGAAGATTGCGGGCAAGATGTGCATCTATACGAATGACAGGGTGACGATCGAAGAGCTTTAGCACTGTCGCTGGTCGTTGGTCGTTGGCAAAAAGCCAGACCGCGAACGACCAACGACTAAGGACCAACGACTGATTTATGGCCATTTACCTACCTTCCACCGCCGAAGAAGAACAGCTTGCGCTGGATGAACTGACTCCGCGCGAGATTGTTGCGGAGCTCGACAAACACGTGATTGGACAGAAAGAAGCCAAGCGCGCCGTGGCGATTGCACTGCGGAATCGCACACGGCGGCAGAAGCTGCCGCCGGATCTCGCCGAAGAAATCATTCCAAAGAACATCATCATGATCGGGCCGACGGGTGTGGGAAAGACCGAGATCGCCCGCCGTCTGGCAAAGCTGGCGAATTCCCCGTTCCTAAAAGTAGAGGCTTCGAAGTTCACCGAGGTCGGCTATGTGGGGCGCGACGTGGAATCGATGGTGCGCGATCTGGTGGAGATTGCCATCGACAACGTGCGGGAGGAGAAACTGGAAGATGTCGCCGACAAGGCTGAACAGAATGCCGAGGAACGGCTGCTTGATATTCTTCAGCCACCTTCGCCGACGCGGCCGGAGCCTTCAGCTACTGCCGGCGGAGTGGTGATCGATGGCAGCACGGGATTAACGGATTCTCCCACCCGCACGCGCGAAAAACTGAAGCAGCAGTTGCGCGAAGGCAAACTCGACGACCGAACCGTCGAGATCGACGTGCGCGAGCGAAACTTCCCGTCATTCGAAATCCTGACCAATCAGGGTGTCGAGGAGATGGACGTCAACATCAAAGACATGTTGCCGAACATCTTCGGGCAGCGCACCAAGAAGCGGAAGATGAAGGTGAATGAGGCCTTCGAGTACCTCATCCAGGAAGAAGAGCAGCGGCTGATTGATATGGATCAGGTGACGCGCACGGCAATCGATCGGGTCGAGAATTCGGGGATCGTATTCCTTGATGAAATCGATAAGATCGCTGGCCGCGAGGCGGGGCATGGTCCCGA
>QIAL01000873.1 GCA_003225535.1 Acidobacteriota bacterium
GCGTGTCCCACAATGAGTCGCAGAACATCGCTACGTTGCGCGCCAAGGGCCATGCGAACGCCGATCTCATGCGTACGTTGGACTACCAGATACGAAATCACTCCGTAAATTCCGACGCTCGCCAGCAACAACGCGATCCCGGCAAAAGCACCGAGCAAGACCATCGACATTCGGCGCGGAGCGATTGAATCGGCGGTGACAGTCTCCAGTGTGCGAACGTTTGCAATCGGCTGATCGGGGTCGAGCGACTGGACTTCGCGCCGGATCGCCGAAGTCAGCGTGCGCGAATCCTGCGCACTTCGCACCGCTAAAATCATGGTGCTTTCAGTGCCCTGGGCGAGCGGCAGGTAATATTCCGGTACCGGTTCGAGATCGAGCCCGCGATGCCGAATGCTTCGAACAACTCCGACAATGCTTCGCCATTTCGGATCCGGCTTGCGCGGATCGCTGAAGGTGATGCGCTTACCCAACGCCTCTTCATTCGGCCAATATTTTTTTTCTAGCGCATCGTTAATGATCACAACTCCAGGCGCCTGACTATTGTCGGATTCACTAAAGAAACGTCCGCGCAGAAGCGGCGTCTTCAGCACCCGGAAATAATCCGGTGTGACAACGCGAATCTCTTCATCCGGTCCTGGTTCGTTTTTACCAAGCACGCGGCCGTCAATCGAGAACGAGGAATCGGAATTCGAGCCGCTCAATGGAAGAATTGTTGTGAAACCTGCCGCTTCGACTCCCGGCAATTGCTGGATCCGGCGCAGCGCTTCGTTCCAGAAATTGATGATCGCTTCGCCCCCGCGGTAGTCGGCGCTTTCGCGTTGCGGATATTTTGTGTCGGGAAGATTCACCTCCGCAGTCAAGACATTGCGACGATCGAATCCTGGACCGATGTTTTGCACGCGCGCATAACTTTTCAGCAAAAGCCCTGCGCCAACGAGCAACACCAGCGCAAGCGCAATCTCCGCGATCACCAGCGAATTGCGCACTTTATTGCGCTCCGCCCCCGTCGTCGAAGAACGACCTCCTTCTTTGAGCGCTTCGGTCAGCTCCGGTTTCGCCGTGGCGAATGCCGGAATCAAGCCGAACAAAATTCCGGCTCCAACAGCAACGATCGCCGTCACAATTAAAACCATAAGATCGGCATTTACTTCCGCGAGCCGCGGAACAGTGCGCGCCCCTATCTGTTTGAGTAGCTCAAGGCC
>QIAL01000874.1 GCA_003225535.1 Acidobacteriota bacterium
CGCCGTCGATCAGCCGTTGCGCCGCATTGGGCGTGGAAGATTGTTGTTGTGCCATTCTCTTTTTCTCCTTTTTTCCGATTCCGATCGTCCACTAGGCGATCTTCTGAATGATCCCTTCCAGCATGTCGTCGTTCGCCTTCTCCGCAGCTGCCATAAGATTGACCATCTGCTTGTAGGCATCGATCTTCTGTTGCGCCTGCAGCATCTGCATCGGATCGCCACTCTTGGCGGCCGCCTGCATATCCTGCTGTAGCTGTCCCCAGCTCTCCTGTGGCCCACCCGCTCCGCCGGCACCCGGCGGCGTTCCGCCCGTAATCGGGCCACCACCGCCTCCGCCAGGAAATCCAGGAAGTCCGGGCAATCCCGGTAGTCCGGGCAATCCCGGGAAGCCGCCTCCGCCGAAAATGTTGCCCAGCGGATTTCCCAGAATCCCGCCCAGAATACCCCCGAGATTGAAGGGAGAAGGATTTCCGCTTCCTTGCGCCGGATTAAACCCTCCAGCTTGACCCAGCAGGCCGCCCAACATGTTTGCGACCCCACCCATTTTCCCGATCTCAGGATTCGTAGCGACGAACCCCTTCACCGCCGTGCTTACAAGGCTCTGCCCAGCTTGGCCGATATCGTTGAGGGCACCACCAAAGTTGCCGCTCATCGCGTCGGTTGCTGCTTTGCCCACGTTCTCAACCGTGTTGAGCGCTCCACCCACTAAATCACCCACTGACTTTAGGGCATCTCCCATTGTTTTCTCCTTTGCAGCTTTGAATTTCGACTTGGTCCCGACTCACTACAGTTATCGAGGTCCCCTCGGCGAAGTTGCTAGCTTCCTCATTGCACCCCGCTGGCCTGCATTCGCCAGGCAAGTCTTTGGGAATGATTTCGTTCGCCATTCCGCTGCAGGATCGCCAGGTCCTGGCGAGCGTCATTCCAGCGCTTCAGTTCGCAGTAAGCCTCACATCGGCGTGCGCGAGCATCGTGGTCCGCCGGATTCCGATTCAGCAGAAACGTCAATTCAGTGGCAGCACGCTCCGGAAAACCCAAGGCCAGGCACACTGCCGCCAAGGCCGTTCGGCAATAGGAGTTCATGGGATCGAGCGTGGTGAGCGCCTCAAAAATCACCGCCGCTTCCTGGTAGCGACCCTGACGGTAGAGTGCATACCCGCGATCCGCGAGCAGATAGATTTCCTCTGACGTCCAACCCTTCTCCGGCATGATTATCCTCGCGTTACTGCGACACTCTGCGACACCATCGCATCTTCCATTTCCTGCATATCCAGCAGCATCTCCAGCATGCTCTGAACCGATTGCCCCCTCGTGTCCGCACCCGGCCCATCCGCTTGGATCGCTCCCGGGGTGTGTCTCCACAACATCGTGCGCCAGCGCATGCGCTGCGCCTCGGCATCATGCAATTCCAGGCTCTGGGGACGCGGCGGGGAGCCGATGTAGGTTCCAGTAAACGGCCTAACATCCAGGCGCAACTGCTGCTCGAAAGTGACCGGCAGTTGGACCGGCGAGGTGCGAAGGTGTTCTCGAAATGCAATTTCTGCGTCTTGCCCCGTGGGCAACTCCGGCAAGCTACCCGGTCGCAGCGCCGGAAGGGTATAGTCGACCCTCATACCGTTTTCCTCTCTTGGTTTCTAAGCCTCAGCCGCAAGTTGGTAGACGAAGTTCAGGACCTCGGCCACCGCCTCGTACAAGTCCTCTGGTATGTCATGTCCAATCTCCAGATCGATCAGGCTATGCGCCAGTCCGATATTCCGCACCACCGGCACCTTGTGTTCTCTGGCGACCTCAATAATCTTCAGTGCCATCGCGTCCTGCCCCTTCGCGGTGATCCGCGGCGCCTGCATCGTGGTCTCTTCGTAGCGGATGGCAATCGCCAGGTGGGTCGGATTAGCCACCACCGCGGTCGCCTTCGGAACATTGTGCGCAACGCTCCCCTGCATTAATTGATGGAACAGGTGCTTGCGCATGTGCTTCACATGCGGATCGCCTTCCTGCTCCTTGTATTCTTGTTTGACCTCCTCCTTGCTCATCATCATT
>QIAL01000875.1 GCA_003225535.1 Acidobacteriota bacterium
TGGGAGTTTATGAACTGAACAAGGTTGATCTGCTGAGGGATGTATTCATCTGGGCATATGAACGGTCGGCGGCCCGTTATGCCGCCGTCCGACAGTCCCTGGGGGAGCCCGATCCATTCAGGTTCAAACACAAGGCCGCGTTGCGGCAGATCGTCGGCGAGGTGGTGCGCGGGCCGATGGACAGGAAGGCAGCCGCGGCTTATGTCGCGGCCTGGGTGGAGAAGAACGACATCCTGGAGGCCCAACGCGAAAAATTCAGGGACACGGCCGAGGCGGAACTCGTGAGTCTTCACGAAGGAAACTTCGCCCGCTATCAGATCCGGCCAAGCGAATTCGAGGCGTGGCAGCAGGTCTGGAAAGAAAGCATGTAAGTCATGCCCCCGAACAGGAAGAAAACGGTGTCTCCGGCAGCCAGGATTGCGGTGTTCGAACCTGTGACATCTCCATAGGGTGCGACGATGCTCACAGAGCAATAACCCAAGCACCGGAGGCGCGACCATAAATTAGCCCATCAGGGTGACGCGTAGCGGAACCCTGGGAAAATCGCAAAAAAAATCAGTTCAAGCCCCAGCGGGGCGGCATTTTTTTGCGCTCTAACATTGAGCGACCTCTGCCCATCGAGCATTATTGACGATTCCAAAAAAGTGCGTTTGGAGTTCTTAGTAAAATAGTAAAGCTATTACTATTGCAAATCTGCTAAATTTCTGGTACGCTGAAAAAACTCAGGTCATTCGCGATGGCCCTAACTTGAGCCGATTTGGGGCGTGAGCGGAACGTTGTCGTCCTAAGGTGAGAGCCGAAGGGTCCGAAGGCGAAATCCTGAGCATAGCGAAGGATTGATCCATCAACAATTCGGTGTCATTCGCGATGACCCTGACTGTCGTGGCTAATCTATGGTTGGCGTAGCTCTATCCAAAGATCAATAGAATTCCAAAAACCATAGTTCTGGCTCAATTTAGTCTGGGATTGTAGACTGGCTTTGCCCTCGGACGGATTTATGGAACGATCAAATACCGGTCGGAGGGAGCCAATTGGCCTCGTGTGGATCGTGCCTAGGATGACGGTTTTCCCCAATAAAATCGCGCCTTGTCTCAATGTCACGCTTCAGGCGCCAATGCTGGGAGACGGAGTTCTTGTCTAGGAATGAAGTGGCGTAGCGGCAAAAAGAAAGAATCCACAATGCTTGCAATTGCACAATTTTTGGGCATTTACTCAAAAGCGTAAGGCCAGACCGACCTGTGGCGGCAGAGCGGCCGTTTTGCAAATACCGGTCGTAGCTGGACATAACTTCAATAGATTAAGTTTGATTAATTATTATCACCAACCTGTCTCACGGACCGAAGAACCGAGACGCTGACTCAAATCGTGTTTCATTCAATAAAATCGCATGTTGTCACGATGTCACACTTCAAACGCACCGTTTGGGAACAGACATTTTGATCCATGCTGAAGCAGAGATTGTTAAGAATCCACTAATGATGAAAGCTGGCGGCTAATGGCTGACAGCTAATGGCTAAAAGCTAAACCGCAAAGGGAAGTAAACGGATTCTGCGTTTTCCCATAAGCACCGAAAAGAAATACAGATTCTCGACCTGAGGAGCCAGATT
>QIAL01000876.1 GCA_003225535.1 Acidobacteriota bacterium
CTCCTTGATTATTCACGATGATCAAGCTCCCATCCCACGGAGTGGCGACCAGATCAATGTCGCCATCCCCGTCGAAATCGGCTGCCGCCATGCCGTGCGTTTCATACCCGAGCACATGGGTATGTGTATGTTCGAAGGTCCCGTCTCCATTGCCTCTGAATAATCCGAGCCGGCAATCCATATAACCGGCGGCGATATCCACGTTTCCATCGCCGTCAAAATCCGCAGCCACCAATGAGAAGAGCTGACCGCGGCTCCACCCGCCGTTTGCATATTGCTGCAGCGAGGTGCGGATTTGCGGCCCGAAAGTGCCGTCCCCATTGCCAAGCCTGACGACTACAAAGCCGCCGAGATCCACCGCTAATATGTCCAGAATACCGTCGTTGTTCACATCGACGGACCGGACGTCGCTCGGCATCGTGCCCATATCGTAGAAGACGGGATCAGAAAGGCTCCCATCGGCCCGCGCCAGCCGCACACTCATTTCTCCGGCGGCGCGATGAAGTTGCACCACGTCCGCGCGACCATCGCCATTGAAGTCGTAGACTTGCAGGGCAACGACTTCGCCATCGGCCGGATAAAGCATGTCCAAAGTCCTGAATCGAAAAGCGGTTGGATGCGCCAGCAGCACACTTACATCACTGGAAACGCGGTTCAGGATCGCCGCGTCGGATCGTCCATCGCCTGTGAAGTCACCCACAGCCAATTCGCGCGGACCGGCGCCAACGGTGACCTCGCTGACGACGTTAAATGTGCCATGGTTATTGTGCAGGACCTGCACTTTGTCGAAGCGCTGCAGCACCACCACCAAATCGTTCCAGCCATCGTTGTCCAAATCCGCAATCGCTACGCCGTGAGCGCGGCCCGGAACAGAAATCGACGACGCAATGTTGGTATCAAATCGACTGCTGTCGAACGTCGCCCCACGAATCTCCAGCACGTCGTCACTATGATTTACGCTCACCAGATCGAGCAAGCCGCTGTTCCGGTCGTGCAAAAGCGAACCGACATCGAGAGCATGAACGACCACGTTCGAAAGCGTCGCCTGCACTGCCAGCCTTCCGTCCGAACCGGCAGCCAGAACTTGAACAGGCGCGCCTTGCGCGCGGCCAACCGCCAATTCGTCGCGTGTCGCGCCGCCCGGTCGGAACGCTTTCAAATAGAATGCCGGCTGTGGAAAATCGTATTCAAAAGTGGCGAAATCAGACAAGTTCGTGACGACCTCGAACGATCCCCCTCCCAGTGAATGATAATGCGCAATTCCATTGGTCGTTCCTGCGGCGACGAGATCCGTCAACCCGTCGCCGTCGAAGTCTCCGGAGGCCAGGTCGCGGACACCAAACCATGCCGGAATCTCAATCGCATCGGCGAAATCGCGCCCGCTCACATTGACCAGGAGGTAAATGAGACTTTCTCCCGGTGATGCCACCGCGATATCGCGCAAACCATCGCCCGTAAAGTCTGCCAGGGCCAACCCGCGCAAACCGGTGGTCCCATCGGCGATCATTATTACATTTGTGTAAATATTGGTGGGCCCCGGAACGCAAACCGTGGACCAGTTGGTTTGCGGCGCGCCGTTAGACATCCAGGAATTAGTCCAGACTGACGTGCAGATGTTCGTCACGTAGTTGGTGATCGAAAAGCCACGCGCGTCGTGCGGGGCGTTTGTCCACGTCCGAAGATGTAGTGGCGTGCTGAACGTGCCGTCGCCTTTGCCGAAATAGACGGTCACGCTGCCGTCCTTGTCGCTGACGGCGAAATCCTGGTTGCCATCTCCATCGAGGTCGGCTACGGCGATGTCCTTGGGGCCGTCGGTTGACTGGCCAACAGCGTTCGTGACTGTCACGGATGGATCCCCCACCGGTAATCGGGCCACCGTCAATGCCCGCAGGTGATCCAAAACCTGGGCCGACCCGGTCATTGCCCCGGCGGACAGAACGGAAATTGTTACAACCCAACCAAAACAGGTTTTCATAAATGCTCGCTTTCTGACAAGTAAACGGGTCAGAGGAGGCAGT
>QIAL01000877.1 GCA_003225535.1 Acidobacteriota bacterium
GTGGTGATTCCCGATGATCCAGATTTCAAGTGCTCCTGCCGGCGGTGCACATGGATAAACCGGGCTGCTTGATCTCGTGTCAACCCGGGAAGAACACATCCTGCGCATTCTCCTCGAAGCTTATTCGCGAGATCGAGCCAAATCCTGTGCCCACGATCGGAAGTTATGACCTGTCTGCAAAGTTTGGCGGAGGAAGTTCCGCACCAAACCAAAACCAGCACATGCTTAACGCAGGACAAGCTCTCGATCATCAGTCAAGGTGGTTCCTCAACTCTGAAAAAATCCAAAGGAAGATCAAGGTGAAATCAGCGCCGAAGAGGGTAGAAATCGCACTGTTCATTGCGCCGAAGCCCGCGCAATGCCTCTGCAAGTGGTTTGATTTTGTGAGGTCGGAAATCAGCCTCAGGTGATGAAGAACCGGTGCCGGTGCCAGAGTCAGAAGGTCAGGCTTACTCAGGGCGTCAGGCGCGGATGACGGCCTCCCCCGAGCGGATCACCGCGCCTGATGCGGCCCCCAATGCTGGTGGGTGGCAAATGTCAAACCGAGGCGAATTATGTGCCTAGGATGATGCTTTGTCTTTGCGCTAGGGCAAAGAGTCGTGCCCCCACTGGCCCACAATTGGCAAGCTGGCAGTTCGAAGCTGCCAGCTCAGGTTGATTGCACGCAGCGGTTTGACTATCGGGTGATATGTATGCGGATTTTGGTTGCCGACGACAGCTCGTTCGTGCGGCGTGGGATCATCAGAATACTGCGATCTCAAGCCAATGTCACTGTTTGCGGTGAAGCTGGAGATGGCACGGAAATGTGCACATCCGTGCGTCCAAACCGCCGATAGATCATGTTGCCCCCGTCCCGCGCCGTCGCTGCCGCTGATCTCCCCGATGCTATAGAGGAAAAACCGTCGTTCGAGTCTGCCGAGTCACCGGATGTGGCGGCCACGACGCCCGCACCGACTTTAAGAAAGTCTCGTCGAGTCGTATTCATCTCTATGCCTCCTGGCGACCTGCCTGCATGAAATGTGAAAGCAGTCTACAACTGAACTCGTCAGCAACTGCACGTCCTATTGGATGCTTAATGGACGGTCGTTTCTCCGAAATCACGAGCAATTGTCGGTAACCGCATGAACATGAGAATCGCGACTAATTCAATCCAGGAAAACAGGGCGAGGCTGTTCCGCAATCCAAATGACCTCTGAGAAAGCCAGCCGACAGCAAGAGGAGAAATGAATCCGGCCATGTATATAGCCATATTCACGAGAACGACGAATGCCGCCATTAGCGAGGGCGTCATCGACGGCAAGGACATAATGTATGTGTTCAAGACGGGAAGCCAGCCGGAGAGTCCAAATCCTGCGACAAGCAGCCCAACCCTGGCCGTCGTGCCTTCGCCGAAGAAAAGGGCGATGCTGCCTAGGAGGACCATCGCGCAGCTTGTCCACAGTAGATGCTTCCGCCATGTAGCCCGAGTCGCTAACACACCAAAGACAATTACCCCTGCTACGCCGCTAAACGGAACTAGTGAAGCCAGGCGGCTGGCCTCTGAAAACGAAATCACCCGCCTGGTTTCCAGAAACAGGGGTATGAACGAAAAGTCCATGTTGTAAACCCATGAGATCGCAAAGGCGCCTAGCACGAGGGTGCAAACGACCGGCATAGTGAGCGCTTTCCGGAGAGA
>QIAL01000878.1 GCA_003225535.1 Acidobacteriota bacterium
ATTTCATCCGACCACAACTCACCTCCGTACCGGGTACGGCTGTCCCGTATCCGTATGGTGGCAAGCAGCGCCAAGTTCAAGTGGATCTAAACACTGCGGCGCTCCAATCGAAGGGTTTGTCTCCCCTTGACGTAGTAAATGCCATCAGCGCTCAGAATCTTATTCTGCCTTCCGGAACCGCCAAGATCGGGAAGTTTGAATACAACGTGGACATGAATGGAAGTCCCACGACAATCGCGGGGCTGAATAACCTTCCCATCAAAGCTGTGGGAGGCACGACGATTTACATTCGCGACGTTGCTAACGTTCGCGACGGGTTTCCACCTCAGACCAATATCGTTCGCGTTGACGGCCGGCGATCTACGCTAATGACCATCCAAAAAATCGGGAACGCGTCTACGCTGGACATCATCACTGCAATTAAGAGGCTGTTGCCGAGTGTGAAGACGACGCTTCCGCAAGACCTTCAAATTCGTCTCCTCGCAGACCAATCTGTCTTCGTCCGTAGCGCCATTTCGGGAGTTTTACGGGAAGCGCTTATCGCGGCCTGCCTAACGGCAGCCATGATTCTCCTGTTTCTTGGCAGCTGGCGCAGTACGGTGATTATCGCGATTTCGATTCCTCTCTCCATTTTGACTTCGATTATTCTTCTCAGCGCTTTGGGAGAGACCATCAACATCATGACTCTTGGAGGACTGGCGCTGGCCGTCGGCATCCTGGTTGACGATGCGACGGTCACCATCGAGAACATTCACGGTTTTCTGACCAGGGGCAAGGAGACGGAAGAAGCGATTCTCCTGGGCGCAGAGCAAATCGCGGTGCCAGCTTTGGTTTCAACACTGAGCATTTGCATAGTTTTCGTGCCCATGTTTTTGCTCACCGGGGTGGCCCGTTATCTCTTTGTGCCAATGGCGGAGGCGGTTGTCTTCGCGATGCTGGCTTCTTATCTGCTTTCGCGGACTCTCATACCAACCATGGCTAAGTATCTTCTTAAGGCCCATGCTGGAGAAGGCTCGCATGCGTCGAGCAAGAATCCCTTTGTGGTGTTTCAAGCCTGGTTTGAACGCAGCTTTGAGAGGATTCGAACCTCGTATCGCGGATTG
>QIAL01000891.1 GCA_003225535.1 Acidobacteriota bacterium
GACGGAAATACTCCGCCGCCCGTGCCGCTAGCAATGCCTCCCATCACTCCGCCCATCTGTCCGCCCGGGACACCGCCGGGAACGCCGCCGATGACACCAGTTGAACGAATCTTAGGCGGCGTGACAAGCTGGCCATTTACGACTTCTACCTGTTCCTCCATTGTTGCCTCATGCGTCTGAGGCGTGAGCATCGCGTTCTCCGGCAGAGCGACCACCGGTCGGCGCGAGTAATACGGTTGCGACAGTTCCTGTACGAAAGACTGCGGAGCGCCGGCGACCAGTGACAGTTCAACGTTCTTCCAATCTTCGCCGACGGTGTTGTCGACGATCGCCCAGCCTTGCAGGAGCGGCTTGCCTTCTTTAGGAACCACGATGCGGTAGGTGCTCTTCCACACCGGCACCTCACTGATGTAGCTCACGAGTAGATCGCGGTCGCCGTCTCCCGCAGTTGAGATGGTCATGCGGCGGACATCCTGATCGCGCGTGGAAGCGATGAGTCCCAGGTATTTGCCGACTTCCTCATTCACGTCTTTTTCGAGTACGCGGGTCGCTGACGATTGAAACCTGGGTGTGCTTGGTTTTCTCACCAGGTCCCTGCTGTTCTTCCCTGTCGCCTTTTGACGGATCGGTCTTAGGCAAGTCGCGTTCTTCAATGCTTAGCAGGCGTCCAGAGCTCGTTACGGAGCCGTTGTGAATCTCGACTCGCGCACCGCGGAGAGCAGTCAGGAATTGTGCCGTCGTTGGATTTTCCCCGACGGGGAGCCGCAAGAGTCCGAGTTGCCGCTCAATAGGAGCAGTGGAGTTGTAACTCACACCCGTGATGCGGCCTTTTCCGCGATCGAGAACGGTCAGCGACTTCAGTACGTCGTTGAGCTGGGCTGTGGTGAAATCGACATTCACGTCCTGGCTTCCGCGGACGTGTCCGGAGTGCTCGAAATATCCGACGCCGTTTTTGTAGAGAATGACGCGCGTGACCGGCAGGCGGGCGGCGGAACTTCCCGAAGCTGGTGCGACTGGAGTTTGGCCAAAGGAAAATGCTGGAAGCGCGAAGAACAGCACGGCTACCTTCAAAGGGTGCATCGCTCCTCCGTCAACGAGAGCTCGCGTGCCACACAGAGAGGGGTGAGACAGAAGACGAGCAGCGCCTCTCAGGACAGATCGGCGATCGACGACGCGGCCCTACGAAGTATTTAGACACCGCAGACTGGGTGTCTGGAGCCGTAGATTCACGTTTCGAGTTTTAAGATGTCTGGGCCCGCGGGTGGGGCCCAGATCCGCAAATCAGGCTTTCTTGAGTAACCGGGTAAGCCAGATGAGGAAGACGGCACCGATGATCGCGATAATGATGGTGCCGATGAAGCCTCCCGCGTGAATGCCGAGCAGACCCATCAGCCAGCCGCCAACGACAGCGCCGACGATGCCGAGGACAATGTCCATCACTGTGCCGTAACCGCCGCCTTTCATGATCTTGCCGGCGGCCCAGCCTGCGATCAGACCCACAACGATCCACCAAATCAGATTCGTGATCATGCGGAGCGCTCCTTTCCTGGTGTGACGCGAGGAGAGTACGGGCTGAATTATCGTTTGTCAAACACCACGCATGGAGCGCGGGGTTGGAAAATGCGCAGCCGGTGTGTGGTTAAATCAACTGATGTTCGCCCGCAAGATTCGCGTGGAGTACGAGGAGAACGGCAGCACCATTCCCTGCCCACTCAAGTGGTTGGACTCATTTTCCATGCGAAGCTTCACGAATTTCAGCGCGTTCGACGATACGCTTCCGGTGGCCGATGGAGAGATGGAGATCGGCTCGAGTGTCCCCCTTGACGATCTAAGGAA
>QIAL01000893.1 GCA_003225535.1 Acidobacteriota bacterium
CGGGGTCTGAATCCTCGACCACTCTCCGCGTGCCTCGAGCAACTTCACGTTATTGCCGTAAATCGCCTGCGACACCACATCGGCCTTCTCAGTCGGTTTCGAATACATGTTTGCCACAGGCACGACAACCACCTGCATGCCGTTCTTAGCGAACGCAGAACACGAAGCAATAATCAGGATGACGACGTTCGCGCAAGGTAACCAGCGTTGACGGTTCATGAGAATCCAGGGTAAGACGCTACAGCATACAACGCGACGCGATTCGGAAAAAATACAGTGGAACCACGTGGCTTATTTATTGCCGTCGGCTGGAGCGTAAAAGGTATAGGTGTATTTCCACGAAAAATCTCGGCCTGCGGGAATCTTGATCTCGATGTAGGGCTCCGGTGCCACGACCGTTCTCACCGCCCACACTCCCAGGTTCGCCAGCGGCTGATCGCAAGTGACGACGACGCCTGCGCCAGTGCTCTTATTCTCTACCCGGATCTTGTAGTCGCGGGCAGTCTTAACAAACCCCTGGAATTCTCCATAAAACGTATCTTTTCCTCTCAGATCTTTCGGAAACACCAGCTGCTTCCCGCGCACCTCAGCCAGCGGGTCCAACGTTTTGGTCGGCTTGGGTGCAAAAGGAAAAGTAATCTCGATGGCTGGCCCTGCACCCTGATGATCGATGATCAGGAAATTGTGATCGTACACCTCTGTCTCAATCGTCTTCGCACCCGTATTCACCAGATGGTGCTCGATCGTCATCACCGGCTCGTTCTTCAGCAATCGAATCGTCTTCGTATATTCGTAACCGTAGCGAGAGGCGCAATCCAGTTGCTGCGTGAATTCGACCCAGTCCGGTCCGCTCTTCACGGACCGTTTCCCGCCATTCACAATCGCATAGTTGACATAGGAACTGTACGGCGCATTGTCGATCTTGCGCAGGGCTCCGACCCCGATCTTGCAGAACGTCTCGCCCGGCTTAGCTTCGGCGTATCCGAGAGCGGACTCGTCG
>QIAL01000892.1 GCA_003225535.1 Acidobacteriota bacterium
GGCTGATTGGAACGACGGGATGTCCATTGGTGGTGTCGTGAATGAATTGACCGTCGCCAATGTACATCCCTGTATGCGTGATGTCCTTCTCGGAAGAACCAAAAAAAACAAGATCCCCCGCCTGCAGATCCTTGCGCTGCACGCGAGTGACTCCCTTCCAGGCCGCCTGCTGATCCGCATCGCGTGGCATATTGATGCCGCGCGCCCTGACTAGCATCTGCGTGAACCCGGAGCAGTCGAATCCATAACTGGACATCCCGCCCCACAGATACGGCACCCCGAGAAATCGTTTGGC
>QIAL01000894.1 GCA_003225535.1 Acidobacteriota bacterium
ATCAAGTTTAGGAGAACCAAATGTCATATAGCGACAAAGTGATCGACCACTACAACCATCCCCGTAACGTCGGCTCGATGGACAAGAGCAGCACCGACGTTGGCACCGGCCTGGTCGGCGCACCCGAGTGCGGCGACGTTATGAAGTTGCAGATCAAGGTGAACCCGCAGACCAACGTCATTGAAGATGCCAAGTTCAAGACCTTCGGCTGCGGCTCCGCGATCGCCTCTTCGTCGCTGGCCACCGAGTGGGTGAAGGGCAAGACTGTGGACGAAGCCCTCGCCATCAAGAACATGGATATCGTGAAGGAACTCTCGCTTCCTCCAGTCAAAATCCACTGTTCTGTGTTGGCCGAAGACGCCATCCGCGCCGCCATCGGCGACTGGAAGAAGAAGCAGGAAACCGGCAAGCCGGTAGCTGCCGAAGCGAAATAATTGTGATCTTCGAGCTACGAGCCCTGAGCTAATGCTCGGTTTGCTCGAGCCTCGTAGCTCGTGGCTGGTTTTATGACGACTGCAACCGAAAACGCGACTCCGCAAGCCACCGCCAAGGGTGTCACGGTCACCGAAAAGGCGATCGCGAAGATCCGTAGTGCGATGGCCAAGGAAGGCATCTCGCCCGAACAGGGCGGCCTGCGCCTCGGTGTCCAGGGTGGCGGATGTTCCGGCTTGAGCTATAACATCCGCTTCGACACGCAGCCGCGCGAGCGCGACCGCATCTTCCAGTTCAGCGATGTGCGGGTGTTTGTAGATCCGAAATCGTTCATCTACTTGCACGGCATGATTCTGGACTATCAGGAAACGCTGATGCAGCAGGGCTTTGTCTTCGTGAATCCGCAGGCGACAAAATCCTGTGGCTGCGGAACATCTTTCTCCGCCTGATGCCTGCTCCCGTGTGGCGCGGGCCCCTCGCCCGCGAAAGCATGCGCCACCGGAAAACCCCGGGAACAAGGATGCAGCCGGTTGTGAGAGGAATTAGAACGTGACCACCAAATCGACCTTAACCGCGATTGGCTCCAAGCCGCTATCCGACGACACGCATTCGTGCTGGTCGTGCGGGGCCATGCGGGCCGCGCACTTCTGCGCCTCTTGCGGGAAAGTGCAGCCACCCGCCCCGGTGGACTATTTCACGTTCTTCGGCCTGCCACCCAAGCTGAACGTCAACGTTGCAGCGCTCGAAAAAGACTTTTACGAACTCAGCCGGAAACTCCATCCCGACCTGAATGCCCGTGCCGGCAGCCAGGAACAGGAATGGAGCCTGGAACAGAGCTCCCTGCTCAACGATGCCTATCGCACGCTCCGCGATCCCATCAAGCGAACCGAATACTTGTTGCATCTCGAAGGCGTCGCTTTGGAAGAACAGTCCAAGGCCGCCACCGAGCAAGCTCGCGCCACTGGAGAAGTAAAGAAGCAGATCGTCCCTCCCGACCTTCTCGAAGAAGTCTTCGAGCTCAACATGCAGCTCGAAGAACTTCGCATGAACAAAAAGATGGGAGAAGATGATCCCAATCTGGCCAAGGAAATCGGCGCCCACAAGACCGCCCTGGAGGCCAAGCACGACGCG
>QIAL01000895.1 GCA_003225535.1 Acidobacteriota bacterium
CACGACAGTGCTCCGATTGCCACGTCAGCGGCAACTACACTCTGAACAGCACTGCTTGCGTGACGTGCCACCTCAAGGATTTCCAGGGGACTACGAATCCCAACCACGTTACCGGCGGATTCGCCCAGACTTGCGAGACCTGCCACACCACCAGCAGCTGGATGGGCGCGGCATTCGATCACAACAAAACCGGATTCCCGCTCACCGGACTGCACTCGGTGCCGCCGCGCGCCTGCACCGATTGCCACGTTAACAATAACTACACGCTGAACAACACCGCGTGCGTGTCGTGCCACTTGAAGGATTTCCAGGGGACTACCAATCCCAACCACGTTTCCGGCGGGTTCGCGCAGACCTGCGAGACCTGCCACACGACTGCAGGCTGGACTCCGGCCAACTTCGACCACAGCAGTGTCAACTTCCCGCTCACGGGCGCGCACACGGTTCCGCCCCGGGCTTGCACCGACTGTCACGTCAACAACAATTACAACCTGACCACGACCGCCTGCGTTTCGTGTCACCTTAAGGATTTCCAGGGAACTACCAATCCCAACCACGTTTCCGGCGGGTTCGCGCAGACCTGCGAGACCTGCCACACGACTGCAGGCTGGACTCCGGCCAACTTCGACCACAGCAGTGTCAACTTCCCGCTCACGGGCGCGCACACGGTTCCGCCCCGGGCTTGCACCGACTGTCACGTCAACAACAATTACAACCTGACCACGACCGCCTGCGTTTCGTGTCACCTTAAGGATTTCCAGGGAGCCACGAATCCCAATCACGTTTCCGGCGGGTTCTCGCAGACCTGCGATACCTGTCACAACACCGCGGCTTGGCAGCCCGCAACTTTCGATCACGCCAAGTCGGGCTTCCCGCTCACCGGTTCTCATATGGTGCCGCCGCGCCAGTGCGCCGATTGTCACGCCAACAACAACTACAGCATCACGGTTACAACGTGCGTCAGTTGCCACCAGACCGACTTCAACAACGCCACGTCACCGGTGCCCCATACAGGCTTCCCGA
>QIAL01000896.1 GCA_003225535.1 Acidobacteriota bacterium
TAATCAATCGCTTTGCGCACTGCCAAATGGCCACGTTTGACCTGCTCGCGCAACGTTTCTCCTTCAAGCAGTTCCGAGACCAGATAAGGCGCACCTTCGTAGGTGCCCATCTGGTGCACGGCAAGAATGTTTGGGTGGTTCAGTGCCGCAGCCGCTCGTGCCTCCTGCTCGAAGCGCCTCAGCCGGTCGGAATCAGCGCAAAGAGAAGATGGCAAGACCTTGATCGCCACGTCGCGCCCGAGCCGCGAATCACGGGCGCGATACACCTCGCCCATGCCGCCCGAACCTAGCAGCGACTTGACCTCATAGTCTCCCAACTTTGTTCCCGAACTGAGCGTCCCTCCCAGCGTGGAGGATTGCAAGAAGCCGGAGCGCACATCATTCTCGGAGGCGAGGAAGGATTCGACTTCTTGCCGCAAGGACTGATCGGACGAGCAAGCACCATTCAGAAAGGTGGAACGCTCGCTTGGCGCCAATTCCAGGGCTTTTTCCAGTACATCGCGAATTTGTTGCCAGCGCTCTGGCGTCATGCGTCTGCCGCCTTGGCCATCTGATGATGCAGCCAAAGCCTCGCTGTAGCCCAATGTCTCTTCACTGTGGTTGGTGACAGATTCAGCGCACGCGAAGTTTCATCGATGGAGAGGCCGCCGAAAAATCTCAGCTCGACGATCCGACTCTGCTGCTGATCAAGTTTGGCCAGTTCGTTCAGGGCGTCGTCTAGAGCGACCATGTCCACGCTGCGGGTCTTGAACGCCACGTTATCATCCAGCGTCAATCGGTAGCCTGCATCCCGCTTGGCGGCGTTGCGGTTGCGAGCGTACTCGACGAGAATCTGTCGCATCAACTGGGCGCAGATGGCTAAGAAATGCGCACGGTTTTTGAACTGTGTTGTCCCTTGTCTCTCCAGGCGCAGATAAGCCTCATGCACCAGGGCGGTGCTTTGCAAGGTGTGGCCAGGACGTTCCTTCTGCAGATAACGATGCGCGACCCGTCGGAGCTCGTCATAAACGAGAGGAATCGTGGCACGCAACCCGTCGTCACCGGCGTGCCAGTTCGCCAGTAATTCGCTGACGGTCTTGGGGCGAAGCTGCGACAAGTAACCCCCAGCACGGCGCCAACATCTCCGGTAACAGGAGGTTAGCCGGGCCCCGCACCGATGTCAACGACTGCACGTGAAACACGAATAGATCGTCCTGTGAGCACTGGGTTTCTCACCGTTTGGATGGGGTATCAATAGATTTTTGTCTCTCCTGGACCAATTCTCCGAGGAATTTCGCTTTAGTGGATGACTAGGCCTTGACTACTGCCATTAGCAAACTTGTGCATGGCGAACTTCTCGAAGAGTTGAGGACGGGTCAAAACAACAATTTTGCGAAAAAGGAGAATTTAGCCATGAAGTACAGAATCAGCATCAGCATTCTGGGTGCGCTGGCACTATGCCTGTCGCTAAACGTCCACGCTCAACTCAATAACCAGCGAGGTATCGTGGCGTCATCGTCTGTGGACTGTTACTTCGTTGGCCGGGCGTATCTGAACGCGACTGGTCAGGGTCAGGTGGTCGGCTACTTCACCAATATCAAGGGTATAACGGGCTCTCTGTTCAACGGGACTCCAAGCGAGGCAACTGCCTTTCTTACCTTCCGGTCCGATGTATTCTCGCTGACGCCGCTTCCCGCCAACGGCGACATTGGACTCGATCTTGTTTCTGCCGGTACCTTTAACGTTTACTACAATGCCAATCCGAATGGTGACTGGAGCAATCCGAACACGTTTTCGGATGGCCAACTGGTCGCCAGATTCTCCAGAAACGA
>QIAL01000395.1 GCA_003225535.1 Acidobacteriota bacterium
TATTTCCGGCAGAACTTATTCGGCACCGATCCGCGCCTGCTGAAAATGGTCGAACACCTTTCTGACGACCAACTCGCCCGCATGCGGCTGGGCGGACACGACCCCATCAAAGTGCACGCGGCTTATCGCGCGGCAGTCGATCACACCGGCGCTCCGACGATTATTCTCGCCAAGACGATCAAGGGATACGGCCTCGGTGAAGCTGGCGAAGGCAAGAACATCACGCACCAGCAAAAGAAGTTGAATGACGAAGAGTTGGAGATGTTCCGCTCGCGCTTCGGGATACCCATTCCCGACGACGAACTGCACGGGGCGCCGTTCTACCGGCCTTCCGACGACAGCGCCGAAATCAAGTACATGCAGGCGCGCCGGCAGCAACTCGGTGGATACATGCCCCAGCGGAAAGTAAGAGCGACACCGCTGAAACCGTTTCCCGATTCTCACTTCGAAGAATTCCACAAGGGCACCGACGGACGCGAAGTCTCAACCACCATGGTGTTTGTGCGGCTGCTCGCGAAGTTGTTGCATGGAAGCGCTCTTTCGACAGGTCGGAATTTATTCCAGCGTCGGACAGAACTATGAACCCGTCGACATGGACACGCTCCTCTACTACAAAGAGGCCAAGAACGGACAGATTCTCGAAGAAGGCATCACCGAATCGGGCTCTATGTGTTCGCTTATCGCAGCCGGTTGCGCATATGCGAACCACGGCATCAACACGATCCCCTTCTTCATTTATTACTCGATGTTCGGGTTCCAGCGCATTGGCGACCTGATCTGGGCCGCCGCCGACATGCGTTGCCGCGGATTCCTGGTCGGAGGCACCGCCGGCCGCACCACCCTCGCCGGCGAGGGCCTTCAGCACCAGGACGGCCACAGTCACGTGCTGGCGCTCCCCGTGCCGAATCTGCTGGCGTACGATCCGGCATTCGCATACGAAATCGCGGTCATCATTCAGGATGGCATCAAGCGGATGTATGTCGATCAGGAATCAATCTTCTACTACCTGACCGTCACCAACGAGCCGCTCCCCATGCCCGAGATACCTGCGGGCGATAAGGTTCGCGAAGGTATCCTGAAGGGTCTATACCGCTTCAAGACTGCCGCAAATCCTAATGCCAAGCTGCGGGCGCAACTGCTGGGCAGCGGCACGATCATGTTCGAGGTGCTCAAGGCACAGCAGATTCTGCAAGAAAAATTTGGAGTCGGGGCTGACGTCTGGAGCGTCACAAGCTACAAGGAGCTTTATCGCGACGCCAACGATTCTGAGCGCTGGAACATGCTGCATCCCGGCGAGCCTGCTAAAGTTCCTTATGTGACGCAGACCTTGAAGGACGCTCAGGGGCCGTTCATTGCGGCGTCGGACTATATGAAGGTTTTGCCCGAGAGCATCAGCAAGTGGGTGCCTGGGCAACTCGTATCACTGGGAACCGATGGCTTCGGGCGCAGCGAGAGCCGTGCTGCATTGCGCGACTTCTTCGAGGTCGATGCGAAGCACATTGTGCTGGCGACCTTGGTGGCGTTGGCGCGGGAGAAAAAAGTCGGCACAGACTTAGTGAAGCGGGCAATCGGCGAACTGGGGATTAATCCGGAGAAGGCAAACCCGGCAATTAGCTGAAAGTATCCGTAGAGACGTAGCTTGCTACGTCTGAGCCGGCAGCACCAATACGCTTCGGGCTCGCGATGCTGCAAGCAGAGACGTTGCAAGCAACGTCTCTACGAAGTCATCAAGAATGCGCCTTCGGGCGTTGCGACAAGACCTTACAAGAGGAACCATACGCAGTGATTGAATTCAAACTTCCGGAGTTGGGAGAAAACATCGAGCAAGGCGACCTGGTACGCCTTATGGTCGCGCCCGGTGCGGCGGTGAGCGCCGGCCAGTCAGTCATGGAACTGGAAACCGACAAGGCCGTCGTGGAAGTGCCTTCGTCCGTGAGCGGCACTGTGCAGGAGATTCGCGTCAAAGAAGGCGACAAGATCAAAGTCGGCCAGGTGATCTTCACGGTCGACGGCGCAGAGGCCAAAGCTTCGACCGCACCCAGCCAGGCTGCAACTTCGGCAGCCGCATCCCCTCCAAAAGAAAAGCCAACAGCTCCGGCCCCCCCTAAAGAAGTTGCGGCCGTACCGTCGCAACCCGCCGCATCCAACGCGCCCTCAAGCATCCCTGGCGCAAGCGAATTCAAGCTACCGGAACTCGGCGAGAACATTTCCCAAGGTGATCTCGTGCGTCTGATGGTGACACCCGGCGTCAAAGTTTCCGAAGGGCAGCCCGTCATGGAGTTGGAGACGGACAAGGCCGTCGTCGAAGTTCCGTCCTCGGTCAGCGGTGTGGTGAAGGAAGTCAAGGTTAAGGAAGGCGAGAAGATCAAAGTTGGACAGGTGATCTTCACACTCGAAGGCGGCGCAGCAGCGGCTCAGCCGGCGCGGCCGCGGAGTGCTCCCGTGGAGCACGTTTCGGGACAGCATGGCGCTCGCCTCGCATTTCAAGCAGCCATTCGCGCAGAGGGCAAAACCGAAGAACAAGCTCTGCCGCCGGACCAGCCACATCAGACTGTTGCGTCGTTCAGCATGCCGGCGCAACTTGGCAAGGTCGCTGGAACCGAGCAGCGGCAACCGGTTCCTGCTGCTCCCCACGTTCGCCGTCTCGCGCGCGAGGTCGGCATTGACATCTACGAGGTAAAAGGCACCGGCCCGGGCGGGCGCATCAGCGAAGATGACGTGAAGGCTCACGCCAAAGCGCTACTCTCCACCGCTGCTGCTGCCGCGGCTACCCCACGCGCCGGTCACTTCGCCCAGCCGCACCTCCCTGACTTCGCTAAGTGGGGCAAGATCGAACGTGTTTCTATGCGCGGGGTTCGACGGAAAACCGCGCAGCATCTGGCAGAGGCGTGGAACACGATTCCGCACGTCACCCAGCACGACCGCGCGGACATCACCGAACTCGAGCACCTGCGTGCGCGTTTTGCTCCCAAGGCCGAGGAAGCGGGCGGCAAGATGACCGTCACGGCGATCGCCCTCAAAGTCTGCGCCGCCGCTCTCAAGGTCTTCCCGCAGTTCAACGCCAGCATCGACATCGAGAAGGAAGAGATCGTTTACAAGCAATACATCAATATCGGGGTGGCGGCTGACACCGATCGGGGTTTGCTCGTTCCGGTGATTCGCGACGTCGAAAAGAAGAACATCGTGGAACTCGCAGTCGAGTTGTCAGGTCTTTCGAAGAAGGCGCGCGACAAGAAGTTAACGCCCGCGGACATGGAAGGCGGCACGTTCACCATCACCAACCTGGGCGGAATTGGCGGCGTCGGATTCACGCCGATTGTCAATTTCCCGGAGGTGGCGATCCTTGGCCTCTCCCGTTCGCGTATAGAGCCGGAATGGATCAACGGAAAATTCGAGCCGCGCCTGATTCTGCCGTTGTCGCTTTCCTACGATCACCGTCTGATCGATGGCGCGGATGCGGCTAGATTCCTGCGGTGGATTTCAGAAGCCTTTGAGCAGCCTTTCCTGCTGTCGGTCCAGGGATGAAAACCAAAATCTTGAACTACAAAGGACACGAAGGAACACGAAGGAAGTCTCGATCTAGAAGGTTTTCCTTCGTGTACATTAGTGCCCTTCGTGGTTGAAAGCCTTTCATGTCCGAGACATCGAACCTAAACATTGCAGTGGTCGGCGCCGGTCCCGGCGGATACGCTGCCGCTTTTCTCGCTGCCGACCTGGGTATGAGCGTCACCCTCATGGACCCCGAACTGAATCCCGGCGGAGTGTGCCTTTACCGCGGCTGTATCCCCTCGAAGGCCCTGCTGCATGTGGCCAAGCTGTTGGAGGAGGCCCATCAGGCAAAAGACTGGGGAATCGAATTCGGTGCCCCGAAGATCGATCTAAGCCGCCTGCGTTCATTCAAAGAAAATGTCGTCAAGAAATTAACCGGCGGCCTGGGGGTGCTCTCAAAGCAGCGCAAAGTTCGCTACGTGCAGGGCCGCGCGGCGTTTGAGAACTCAACCACGCTGACCGTTACTAAGGCCGATGGCTCGCAGGAATCTTTGACGTTCGATCGCATCATCATTGCCACAGGCTCGCGACCGGCGATTGTTCCCACGTTGAAAAGCTTGTTAGTGGTTGGCGGTGGTTACATCGGCCTGGAACTCGGCTCCGTGTACGCTGCTCTGGGAACGCGCGTGACCGTGGTCGAAATGCTTCCCGGCCTGCTGCCCGGGGCAGACCGCGACTTGGTGCTACCGCTGCATAAGCGACTGGAAAAGATGTTCGAAGGAATTCTTCTGAACACGACGGTCGCTTCGGTGAAGGATGAAGGCAAGAGTATTCGTGCCACGCTGAAGGCACAAGACGGCAACGCGCAGGAAAAAGTTTTCGATCGGGTGCTGGTCTCGGTAGGACGCAAGCCGAACTCCGAGATTCCCGGCCTCGACAAGACCCGCGTGCAGGTCGGCCAGCGCGGATTCATTCAGGTGAATAAGCAACTCCAGACCGATGATCCCTCCATCTACGCGATCGGCGACGTAGTCGGCGAGCCAATGCTTGCGCACAAGGCGTCGCACGAAGGCCGCGTCGCGGTCGAAGCCATCGCGGGGCACAAAGTCGCCTTCGAGCCAAACGCAATCCCGGCAGTCGTATTTACCGATCCCGAGGTCGCCTGGTGCGGCCTCACCGAGACGCAGGCGCAAAAAGAAAATCGCGAAGTGAAGGTCGCGAAGTTTCCCTGGGCCGCATCGGGCCGCGCGGTCACGCTTGACCGCCCCGAGGGCATGACCAAGTTGCTCATCGACCCGCAGACGGAGCGGGTTCTCGGGGTTGGAATCGTAGGTGTTGGCGCCGGCGAAATGATCGCCGAGGGCGTGCTCGCCATCGAGATGGCTGCCTTGGCCAGTGATGTCGCGCTGAGCATCCATCCTCACCCGACTCTATCGGAAACAGTCATGGAATCTGCTGAAGTTTTCTTCGGTACCAGCACGCACATTTATCGCCCAAAGCGGGGATGAAGTTCCCCGCGTGTCTAATTCGCGACTCCACTTCGATACAATGAGTGCCTACCGCGTTCATGCGTTGGGCGACCCGCAAAGAGGTTGGCGGGAGAGGACCATGGTTTCTTTCCGCAGGATTTCAATCGTATGCATCTTGTGCGTTGCTGCATGCACGTTTTCAGCGTCACAGACGCTCGCTCAAGCGTTGCAGCCTGTGCCCGCCAGCGGATCGATCGTGGTCATCGATCCACTCGGGCGCAACACTCCTTCCAATTCCGTCCTGGGATTTCTAAAAGCTGCGACCTCCGGGGACTACAACATCGCAGCCCAGTATCTCCAGATGAGCGCCGCGCGCCGCCAGTCTGAAGGCGAGCAGACCGCGACCAAGCTCAAGTACGTACTCGACAACGCTTTTGTCGGCAACTACAGCCGATTCAACCAGCCCGAGGGAACTCCGCAGGAGGGCGCCCCGCTTAACCATCAGAAGCTCGGGACCATGTCGGCGGGCGACGTGGAAGCGGATCTCGATCTGGTTCGCGTATCCGATCCCAGCGCCGGAAAGATCTGGCTGATCTCAGCCGACACGCTCGGCAAACTGCCGGAACTCTATGACCAAGCCAAAGCACGGCAGGTTGAGAGCAAACTTCCCGCCGTGCTCGTCAAGCACCAACTTGGCGGCATGCCTCTCTGGCAATGGCTGGCTCTTCTCGTGGCAACGCCGGTCGCGGCGGGTTTGGGCTGGTTGATTCTTTTCGTGTTGGAAGTTCCCCTGCGCTGGTGGGCTCGGCGCCGCGGACGGATGGACGTTGCCAGCTGGCGCTCGGTTTCAGGACCGGCATGGCTGCTGGCCGGCACGCTCCTTCATCAGGTATTCGTCGTCTATCTGCGCATGCCGCTGTTGCTTCGGCATTACTACTTTGAGATCACATCCACCGCCCTGATTCTCAGCGCCGTCTGGATCGTTTGGCGAGTAGTGCGTTGGTCGCTGTACCGTGTTCGCATTCGCGCCCTGGCCCACGGCCTCGCCGGTACGGGATCGCTCATGCTTCTCGGCGAACGAATTTTGAAAGCGGCCATTTTCGTGCTTGGCGCTCTGGCCGTGCTGGGCAATTTGGGCTTCAACATGAGCACGGCCCTGGCCGGGTTGGGCATCGGCGGCCTCGCCATCGGCTTCGGCGCGCAGAAGACGATCGAGAATCTCTTTGGTGGCGTATCCGTGTTGGCCGACGAAGTGTTCCGCGTCGGTGATGTCTGCCGCTTCGGCGATCGCACCGGCGTAGTGGAAGATATCGGCCTGCGTTCAACCCGCATCCGTACCGACGAACGCACACTGCTGGCGATTCCGAACGGCACTGTGGCCACGATCAATCTCGAGAACCTGAGTCGCCGCGACAAGATTCTGTTCAAGACGAGTCTTAACCTACGCTCAGAGACGAAGGCCGATCACTTGCGCTTCATCCTTTCCGAGGTGCGGCGCCTGCTTTACAGCCATTCGAAGGTCGAGAGCAACACAGTTCGCGTGCGACTCATCGATGTAGCGGGTGCCGCGCCGACTGTTGAGATTTTCGCCTACGTCCTCACGCAGGACTTCAACGAGTTCGCTGCGGTTCGCGAAGATGTCCTGCTGCGTATCATGGACATTGTCGACAGCTCCGGAAGCGGCCTGGCGCTTCCCGCCCAGACGCTGTATCTCGGGCGCGATGCGGGCCTTGCGAAAGACAAAGCGGAGAGCGCGGTACAGAAGATCGCAGAACTGCGTGATGACAAGAAGTTACCCTTCCCCGATTTTCATAAGGAAGAGATCTCGTCGTTTAAGGGATCGATCGATTATCCGCCGAAAGAATCGACGCTGCGGAAGAGTGAGGATGGATCAGGCAAAACGCGCTAACCTTCAGCTGCGAGACCGCTCGCTACAGCCGGCGGGACCCTTCGGCTTCGCTCAGGGCAGGCTGCCGGCGCGACCAAACTTCCACCTGCCAGTGAGCCAACTAAGAAACAAGTGCGTCGGCAGATAGATGCACACCGGCACAACCACTAAGTATCCGAGTAGGTACGACCATCCCGGCATGGCGTGTTGTTGGTGGAAGAATGGGCCTCGCGCCCAGTTCACATCCTGCTCGGGACGCCAGAAGTAGTTAATTGGCACGACGATCCACGTCGTCAGCGTCTGGAGTTTCCATCCGCGACTGTCGTATCCCAGCTTCCAGATCGCCCAGAATAATAGCGGCGGAGTCACTACGTGAAACAAACTCAGCACGCGGATAAAAAGAGATAAGTGCGGATCAAACATGTACTCCGTGCCACCAATCAAGTGGTGTCCCGTCAGCAGTGCGCCTGCGAGATCGATTGTGTAGAGCGACTGAAACAATAACAACCCGCATGCGGCCCAGGAAAAGATCAGCGGGCTTTCCAGCCACAGCCCGATTCCGATCAGGACATTTCCGATGTCGCAGAAGAAGAGAAAATTCTGCACGCCGTATTGCCGCCAATAAACGGGAATCCAGACGATCAGCCACAGCGTCCAGCCGATCTTTAACCACAGCGGCAACTTGTTCATGGCCGCCATTTTATGCGAATTACCAGCGTAACTTGATGACCCTTACGGCGTTACCTACGATTACTCCATGGGTTACCAAGCTCTTCTCTTCTGTCCCGATGACAAAACGGCTCGCACCGTGACGCAGGTTTTGAGCGAGCTCGAGTTCACCGTCGAGGCCTGCATCGAGCCTTTCGCTGCAGTCAAGAAGCTGATGGGCCAACACTTCGACGCTGTCGTGGTGGACTGCGACAATGAGCAGAATGCCACCCTGTTGTTCAAGAGCGCACGCAATTCGACGTCGAACCAGACCTCACTTGCGGTTGCGGTCGTGGAGGGTCAGGCAGGGGTCGCAAAGGCGTTTCGCATAGGCGCGAACCTTGTCCTGACCAAACCCATTAACCTCGAACAAGCGAAGGGGACGCTGCGCGTGGCGCGCGGACTTTTGCGCAAAAGCGATCCGACCAAGCCGGGTTCAGCAACGGCGACCGGCAGTTTCGCGGTACCGGCACCGCCTCCGGCCGCGCCGACGCCCGCGCCTCCGCCTACAAAGTCTGCGGTGCCCAGACCGCCACTAGGCGCGCCGGTCGCACCGAAACCAGTTGTCCCGACCGCAACGACTGCATCCAGGCCTCAACCTCCAGTTCAGAAGCCGGTTGCCCCGGCTCCGCCGGCTGCGTGGCCTGCTGCGGCAGCCGCAGCCAGATCCGCCCCGGTAGCCGAGAACGATATTCCAGCTGCACCCGCGGCCGAGAAGCCTTCCGCCCCGGCTGCGCCTCCAGCCTTGTATAGCGCTGCTGTGGCGACACCCGCGGCCCCGAGAGTAGCTCCTCCAGCGCCGCCGGCGATCGAATTCAAGCCATCAGTCTTGACTGCACCCAATGCGCCAATGACAAGCGGCGCAGCCAGCGCGCCTGCTCCGGCTCGTGAGCCGGCGCCAACGAAGATTGAGCGAAAACCGGCGCAAGCCGCCGAAGATCTTTTCGAGAAGCCGGCGGAAGCCGCGGCCAGCCAACCTTCTGCCTACGTCGGATCTGCCCCCTCTTTCACCTTCGGTGGCGCGACTGCGGAGGGTGACTCCGGCGGTGGCAGCAAGAAAGTTATGATCGGGATCGCCGCGGCGCTGTTCATCGTCGCCGGCTGCTATTTTGGATGGTCCCATTTCAAAGGGACGAGCAGTTCGACTCCGCAACCATCCACAACGGTCTCCGCACCCGTCTCGACACCGGCAGCACCAAAGCCGACGGCGGCTCAACCGACTCCGGCGATCACGGCGGCTGCAACATCCGCCCCGGTTTCAGAGCCCGACATCACTCTTCGGTCGTCGAATTCCTCGGATAGCGAGAACGGATCCAGTGCCGTAAGTGGCGGTTCGCGAACCGCTACGAAACCGGCGAACATTTCTTCCGGTCCGGCCAAGTCTGTGGTCGAAGACAAGTCCGATGTCGCCGAAAAAACTGAAGCTCCGGCGTTGATCGTTAAGGGAGGAAAAGCTCCGACGGCTGGGACGAAACCGGCTCCCACGCCCGATGCCCCCGCTCCCAGTGTGATTGGAATGGGCGCGCCCACTACCGCCCCACTTCCTAACCTGGAGACGACGGAAGTCGCGGTCAAGCCAGTGCTTCAGACCTTGAGTGTTTCCCAGGGTGTATCGCAGGGGCTGCTCTACAAGAAGGTCGCTCCTTCTTATCCTCAGAACGCGCTTCGCATGCACATCGAAGGAAAGGTGGAGTTGTTGGCGACGATCTCCAAGGAAGGAAATATCACGCACATAAAGATATTGAGCGGAGACTCTCAACTGGCCAGAGCCGCCAACGATGCCGTCAAGCAGTGGAAGTACAAGCCGTATCTTTTGAATGGCGAGCCGGTAGAGATTCAGACGCAAGTCACAGTGAACTTCAAGCTACCTCGATAGGTTTCCGAAACCTGCCGGGCATGCGAACTACTGCGTGCCCGGTTTTTTCTTGCGTCCAAAAAAGTGCTGGTGTGCGTTCCGGCGCGACGCGAAATTTTCTGATACGTGCCGGCAAAGGGTTGATTCCACGATAATTACTAACAACTCACCTGTGAAGCCCCGTTCAAAATCTTCTAAATAAACGACTTACACGCAAAAATCTTGCGTCATAAGAACTTAGCAGACTCATGCCTCGGGCTGCCGGAACTGGTCTGGCTGCCCCCTAACGGTGATTTGCGGTGCGACTCAGTACGATTTTATTGTGAACGGTCTGCGGGCTCAGTCAATGTTGTTCGTCACAAGAAATCAAGTTGTAGCAGTGGAAAAAGGCTCAGGCAGACCGAGGATTGAGCACTTCAAGATTTGCGGCGATCTTTGAACGGAACGGCTTTCTTGGCCAGACTCTCGACGGCCATCTTTCGCAGCCCGTCGGTGTGCTCGCGGAGAGCCGCCTTCAACTCCGAAAGGGTGGGTTCGTAGTCGTTTCCGTCCGAGCGGGCAACCTTCGCGCACAGATCACGTATGCGGTCGTCAATGCGGCGGGATGGCACACGATAGAGTGCTACAGGGTTTTGGTCGGGTACCATACGGATTTCTGTGTAGAACTCTTGGACGGGGAGGTCATCCATGGTGGACGGGAGGCGCGCACGGGAGTTCCAGAATGACGTCCTTTCGCAAAAGGGCCAGAAGACTGGCTCCTGTCTCGGCGTGAAAGTGGGCCGCCGGCTGCGGATGGCTCCCTCCGGTTATTATTGAGTTCCTGGAACCTTGAAACCACGTCTGTAGCTCTCTTAGCCCTGTGCCTAAGCCGCTCGGCTTCGCCGTCGCGGGACAGCCGAGGCGGCTCTTCCCACATGAGCCGTGTACCGGGCCGGGGGAGTTTGTCGCGTGAAGCGTTTTATTGAAGGAGGCGAATGAGCATTCCTCTGCGATTTGTTTTCTATTTCGCGGTGAAGCCTGAAAAGCTTTGGGACGGCTTGTTTTCACCGGAGTCGAACCGCATCATTTTTATGGGTGCGGACTTCGAGGCGGAGATCAAACCTGGCGGTTCGATGAAGTGGATCGGGCCGGGTCCCGACGGCAAGCCCGCGACCTTGGTGAAGGGTGAGATCTTGCGGTCTGAACCGCCCAAATTGCTTCAATACACTTTTCAACTCGGACAAAGTTCATTGAAATCTCGAGTAACGGCCGAACTTGTGCCAGAGACGGAAGCCACAAAGCTCACGATCATCCATGATGAGTGGGATGAAGCCGATCCAGGCTATGCATTTTGCTCCGACGGATGGCCGCGCATTCTCTCACGCTTGAAAACGCTGCTGGAAACTGGCAAGACCTTTAGGCCGCACTGAGCGATCTCTTACTTTGTGTAAGTATTGAAACATTGACCATGTTACGTCAGGTAAGCTTGGCTCAATTGTCGCCTGATTTGCCGATGCAGTTTGTGAATCCGAAAAGTCATTGTTGCCATTTTCGATAGTGTCGGGAAAGGGGTGGTGCGTGATGAACAAGCCTGGGGCTGTGGTTTACTAGTCGACAATGACTCCTTCGTTGATCCTGCGAGTACTGTTGCTCGGCTCCCTGTTGTCCACGTCGACGACCAGGGTCTTTGCGCAAACTCTGGTGGAGCGTCTGGGATACGCTCCCGGCACAAAGCTCCTCATTGTCCATGCGGACGATCTGGGTGAAACCCACGCGGTGAATGCCGCTGCCACCAAAGCTCTGCAAGGCGGGACGATCAATTCGGCAAGCCTGATGGTGCCCTGCCCATGGTTTCCAGAGATTGCCGACTATGCTAAATCCCATCCGGACGCGGATTTTGGCCTGCACCTCACATTGACGAGCGAAAGAGTTTATTACCGCTGGGGTCCCGTGGCGCCTGTGGACAGAGTACCGAGCCTGGTGGATCAAAACGGATATTTCCATCACGACTGGAACGAGGGCGAGCACATCGACGCCAAGGAGGTCGAGATCGAACTGCGGGCCCAGATCGAGCGCGCGCTCGCGATGGGCGTTCGTCCCACGCACCTCGATTCGCACCAGTACCGGCTGATCATGAACGGCAAGGAACTTTTCGACGCTATGCTGCGGGTGGCTCACGAGTACAAGCTGCCGGTTTTTGTTACCAGAGATTGGTTCGCCGATCACCCATATTTGCAGGCGAGCTTGGGTCCGAACGATATAGTGTTGGACCATACAGTTACGATTGAACCGGAAATTCCGCCAAAAAAATGGCCGGAATTTTACCTCATTGCGTTGAAAAACCTGAAACCCGGCGTGACGGAGTTCGTTATCCATCCGGGATACGACAATGACGAACTGCGCGCCGCGACCAGGGAACGCTCCACATGGGGTTCGGCCTGGAGGCAGCGCGACTACGATTTTTTCACAAGTGACCAGTTCCGGGAGATTCTGGCTCAACAGAAAATTAAGCTGATCACTTGGCGGGAACTGGCCCGCGCTGCCGAAGGAAAATGATCTCTTTCAACAGGAAGCAACACTAGCTAGCGAAAAATCGCGATTTCACTCAGTGACCCTGCGAGCTGAGTTTTGACCGCTGAAGTCTGTGAACAACCGCTGGCTTCGGTCGTCACGCTCAATGGTGGACGATCAGGGGACGGCGCGAAATCGGATTGCGAATCGAGACAACCTTCCCTTTCAACGATGGTGCTGCAAGCGAGTAATGAGACCACGCATTGACCATCATCCCGGTGCGAACTGAACCAAGGGATGAATCCTTCTGCAGCTTTTCGTGCTACTGTCGGATCACAGATTGAAGAAAAAGGCTTCAAAAGGCAGTCATGGCGAATAAATTCCTCAAGCGAATCCTGGAAATATTTTGTCGTCATCAATTCTCCTGGCCCCATAGCGGTGTTTGCGGTCAGGATTATCAGGTCTGCGTCCTTTGTGGATCAGTCTACGAGTATGACTGGGGCACGATGCGCCGCACGCGCCGGCGGGCGTCAGGACTGCAGGGACAGGCAGAATTCAACAGCCAACATCGGCACGTCGACTAGAGGAAGTGCGGAGCCAGTGTGGGATTCGGACATTTCAGCTTCAGCGGTGCCAAGTCTCACGTGTGACTCGCTCTGCCTTCCGCCGCCGCTGGCTCCTTCCAACCGAACTTACTCATTGAGGCTCTTGGCCAGCGCATTCAAGCCTCCTTCAAGCTTGAGCCGCCAGCGTTCGAGGGAAAGTCTCGCCATATGCTCGGTGGAGTTCTCGAAAGCCTGCAAAGAAGTTGCTGCCTGGCCCTTCAGTGACTCCGAAGCCGAGGCGACGATTCCATTCTGGACGACCTTCATGTTTTCGGTAGCTTCATCCAGCTGATCGCTGAGTGCTTTGATGCTGCGTGCTGTCAATTCTTCGAGAATCTCATTCGCCAGATTCTGGAATTGGCTGCGCGTGTCCTTGACGATCTCGCTGGACATCCGGCTCAAGCGATGGTCCAGGCCTGACTCCATGCAGCGCGTAGATTCGTCCAGTTTCGCGATGCGAGTGTCCAGATATTCAACCTGTTCCTGCAAGCGCGATGATTCCGATGCGACCGACGATCGAAGCTGTTCCAAGTCTCCGCGGCGCGCCTCGTGCTCGGCATTCAAGCTATGCTGGAGGAACTCCAGAAGCTCTTCGCTCAGGCGTTTCAGCGAGTCGCCGCCCTGCAATAATTTCTGGCGATAATCTTCCAAGCCACGCTGCAGATACTCCCTGGTGTTCTCGGAGATGTACGCGGAAATATCATGTGCACGTTTCTCGACGACTCCAAATTCTTCCCCAACCCTGCGCAGAAAATTGTCGTGGCCTTCGGTAATTCGCTGGTCGATCGTTGCCTTGGCTGATTCCAGCAAATGCACGGACTGCTGGCGCGCCTCGTCCAGGACTCTTGGTCCGAGGTCCTTTCGCAGACGTGACTCGATCTGTTGTTCGAGCTCAGGAGGGATATTCGAGAGTGAAACTTCAAAGCGGCTGGGATTCGCGTCTCGTTGCGCCACCCGCTCCTTGAGCGCCATGACCTCCGCCTGGAGCGGGCGTAACGATTCTGCAATCGTCCTCTTCACCTGAGCTTCCAATTGCCGGGCGAAACGATCCAGCACGGCTTCCGAGGGCTGATTTCCCTGGCTGGACAACTGGTGGGACGCGGAGGTGTTCACCGTTTTGAGAATCTGGGGAGGCTTCGTCGGAGCGGGAACTATCCAGTCTTTAGGACAATCTCTCAGGCCCCAGAAATTATCGGGCCGGTCGAGCTTCGCTCCCAATCTCCAACTCCGGTGATCGGAGTCGACCGGGTGGCAGCTGACCACATGAGCTGTAGTCTCGCGCCCGTCCTTGCTGTGAAGGTTCAGAGGAACACCTGTGTCGAGCTTGACGCGCGTCAGAATTGCGCAACCGTGTGCGTTGACTACCAGGGTTTCACACACCTCTGAGAAGTGTGTTCCTTCCAGACTGGTAACCAGGATCTGGACTGCGGTCGGCACTCTCGAACTGCGCCGAAGTGTGGTGGGAGCTACTCCGTTGTGCATGTCACTGTACCTCTGTTCGAGGAATTAGGTGCCAGTCGGCCAGTGCAAGCACCACGCACTTCCCACCTTAACTCCAAATGGGTCTGTAACTGAAAAGTCGGAAGGAGGGTGGCTTGCATGACCTTTGGTAACGACCTGAAGGGAGATCGAACAGGCCGCACGTCAGACTTCCCAATCAGGGTATCGTGGTTGCCTTTTTTAAGACCAACCTAGTACGTCGGAAGTAGTGAGCATTAAGTGTTGCGTTTCGATCCGCGCGATCTGTGGTGTCCGGCGGGGAGGTCAAAGACCTTAACCACAGAGGGCACAGGGGATCACAGGGGAAACCGGCGTCTCACAAATGTCGATCTGCTTGTCGCACTACACTAGTTGACACTGCCCACGCTCTTCTCCGAATATCAGTTTTCTCGAGCGCTGACCTGTCTGATTGTTCCAGTGATACCCTGTTGGGCGGAATTGGATTGGGGATGCTGACAGAAATTGGGCATGTGGATGCGATTTTCCGGTATCCGGTGAAGTCCATGGGCGGGGAACGACTCGAGGTCGCCGACCTGGGCTGGCACGGGATCGATGGTGACAGACGCCTGGCGTTCCGACGGATGGAAGACCGCAGCGGGTTCCCGTGGCTCAGCGCAAGCAAGCTTCCCGACCTGGTGCGGTATGCTCCGCTCCGGCGTGACGATGATCCGGACGACCTTCCTACACACATTCGAACGCCGGATGGCAAAGAGATGCCCGTCTTCGGAGAAGAGTTGGCGGCGGAGGTCGGACGGCGATACGGGGCTCCGGTGCAGATGATGCAGTTGAAGCATGGCATTTTCGATGAGGCCAGCATCTCGGTGATCGCCTCCGAAACGGTGAACGAGATTGGACGGCTCGCAGGGCGAAGTCTGGACGTGCGACGATTCCGTCCGAATGTTTTGGTTCGTTTGCTGCGACCTGGTGTCTTCCAGGAGGACGAGTGGGTGGGCGGTGTGCTCACATTCGGCGAGGGAAACGACAGCCCCGCGATCAGCGTCACGATGCGCGACGTCCGGTGTTCGATGGTGAACCTCGATCCCGACTCGGCTAGTCCGGCGCCAGAAGTATTGAAGGCCGTGGTTCGGGCGAACCAGAACAAGGCGGGAGTCTACGGTACGGTCATTCGCGTGGGTCTAGTGGCGATCGGACAGAGTGTATTTGTGCACGCGGCGGACGAGAAAAGGGACGTTGGGTAATCGAAGCGCGGAGTCCGGGCACGTAGGAAGAAAAGCTATTCTATGCCGGCTATTCCATGCCGGTATCGCTCAGCTCCTAAAGGCGCGTTTTAGCTCACATCTTTAACGGCGACCGCTTAAAGCCGCGCCCTTCAAAGCTGAGTAACAACGGGCACATCTAGTGGAACCTTCCCTACTGCGGCTGCAGGGCTTCGTCGATTACGACCTTGCCGCTCTTGGTGGCGGTGACGACTTTGTGAATAGGGGCGTATCCGCTGAGCGTGATGTCAATGACATAGTTGCCGGGATCGACCATCACATCGACGGGAGAAGGCTTATCCAACATGCGCTGGTTGACTGCGACCTGGGCGCCCTTGGGCTGTGTGTGGATGGAGACCGTTGCCTGGCCGGGCTGACCTTTACCTCCGAACAGACGCGACATCTTACCTCCCACCGTCTTGATGCTGTCGACGTTGCCCAGAGGTTGTAGCGTCGGGGAGAAGTTGAGGGTCTGGCCGAGTATGAACTGACCGTTCATGGTTTCGTCGAGATAGCCGGACATGCGGACCAGCACCAGGTGCTGACCCTTATCGACGCTGACCTGCGCGGGCGTTTTCGCGTTCATGTTGCGGCCGTCGACGTAGACGCTGGCTCCGGGCGGATTGCTCTTAACCACCAGTGTTGCCACCAACTGCGCGAGATGGATTTGCGTGGTCGCGCGGTTCGCTGAGGTGATACTCACGGTTCGCGTATCGGTGAGGTAACCCGACTTGCTGACGGTGATGGTGTGCTGGCCGGGCTGAATATTGGTCAGAGTGAAGGGCGTGACCCAGCTGGGATCGGTGGCGCCGTCAATCTGGACTTGAGCACCCTGCGGTACGGAATCAAGGACGAGTTGTCCGGGAATGACGACGGGCGCTGTGGTGGCCTTTTTTTTGGCGCCTCGTGATCTCGATGGGGTAGCGGTTTGCGCTACCGGGGTATCGGGTTCCTGGACTTCTTCGGGCTGAGCCGGGGCGGGCGCGGCTTCAGTCTTCGGAGCCGGCACTGCCGGCGCGGGCTGTGCTGGAGATTCGGAGACCGCAGTGGAACGTGGCGCTCCCGCATCATCGTCGCCCTGGCCGTGGATGTAGTACGTCACGCCGACTGCAATGAGCAGAATGAGGAGGCCTGCGCCACCCAACGCATAGAGATACAGCTTAGGCGGAACACCTTTGATCTCTTTGATCGCCTTCTGCGCCACCACGCGCGGCTGGACTTTGGGCTTCTCGTCGGCTTTGCGTCCGCCTCGAAACGGTGCGACAGCTGCCATTTCCGATTGCACCGGAGCGGTCTCGACCGGCGTCGGCGGCGGAGGCGCGACGTAGACTTCCTTGAGGGGAGGGAGTTCGGAAATTTCGGAGAAGCTGGTGCCTCCTCCACCGGCGGGCCCGCGCTCCGCCATCATGGGATCAACAGCGATTTTCGGCGTGGCGTGGTCGGATTGAGGCTCGAACGTTTCCACTTGGGGCTCATCCTCGACCGCGGCCGACATATAGGACGAAGGCTGCTCGGGTTCCACATCGATCTGCGGCGCGCTGGCGACGTACTGATCCGAGAGATCGAGTTCCTGAATCTCCGCGGGAGCAGCACTCATTTCGGGGAGCGAGACAGAATCGCTGGATCCAACGCCCGCAGCGGCAGCTGCGGCTTTCGGCATGGCCAGCTTTGAAGGCTTGGCTAAGGCTGAAGGCCGAGCCGCAGGCGCTGACGACTTAGATGCCGCAACGGGTGCGGAAGGACGCGCCAGCCCTGAGGGCGCGGGCGCTGATTTCGGGGGCGCCACCGGCGCTGGCGGCTTCGGTTGAGCCGCATTTACAAACTTCGATTGTGCGGCGGTCTTCGCTTTGTCCGGAACGGCGACTCCCTTTGGGGCTTCGGCTTTCTTGGCCGCTGCCGGTTTCGACTCCTTGCACTTCTCAAGATCATCGAGCATTTCCCGGCCGCTCTGGTAGCGCTTGGCTGGATCTTTTTCCAGCGCCTTCATGATGAGATTGCTGAGCAGCGGGTGGATTTTGGGATTCACACGGGCTGGCGCAACGGGAATGCTCTCCAGGATGCCTTGGCGGAGCGATTCAATATCTTCCCGATCGAACGCTTTACGTTCGGTCACCATCTCGTAGAACATGGCGCCTAGGCTGTAGAGATTGGAGCGGCCATCGGTATCCTCGCCGCGCACCTGTTCGGGCGACATGTAGTGGAGGAATGAGGGCAGCCCCTGGGTGACGTGCTGTGCAAAGTTACCTACGCTGGAGACGCCGAAGCTGAGGATTTTGACTGTGCCGTCCCATCCGCACATGATCTTGGAAGGCTCGAGGCTGTAGTGCACCAGCTTAAGCGAGGTCGCATGATCGAGGCCGCTGGTCAGCTGGCGTCCGATGTCGAGCAAATCCCAGATGGAGAATCCTTCTTTGCGGGCCAGCATGGTGGCGATGCTGTTGCCCTGGACATATTCCATGGCGGCGCAGAACTGGCCTTCCATTTCGCCGGCGCCGAAGATCTTGCTGATGTTGGAACTGCTGAGAACGTTGGTGCTCTCGGCCTCGGCCAGGAGTGAGTGCTCAAGCGCGTCCGCTTGGTCTCCAAAGGCACTTAACTGGATCGCCTTCAGCGCGATGGTCTGATTGCTCTCAGGATCGTTGGCCTTATACACCGTGCCAGTCGGCGATTTCGCCAACTCACTGAGGATTTCGAAGTGGCCGATTTTCGTTGACATTGCCTCTTTGCTCCAAGCCGTCACGCGCGCTGTTTTTCTCTCGCGCAGCAATACTTGTGGCGGCGAACAACCGAGAACCGAGTAGCGTTAGAATATCGCCGCGGGCGTTCGGCTTCGAGTTACCAAAGTAAGCCGAAGTATGGAGGGACGCGGGCTTTGCCCGCGGGACGGACGAAGGCGTCCGTCGCTACACAGGCGGACAGCCGAGGCGGCTGTCCCTACGTCAGCTTTCGCGCGGCTGGCTCGAGGACTTCACCACGGCGGTGATGCGGTCGGAGAGATTGGCAAGGTAGGTAATCAGTTCTGGAGGGTCTTGGACTTCGAACTCAACCCCGAGCCATAGCAGATGGATGGCGATGGACTCCCAGGAATGCGATCCGGTCGTCAGGAAGCAGGACGTGGCACCAGCCGCTTCCAGGGTTCCGGCGGCTGGTGGGACTCGTTTGGCGATGACTTCGACCGGGGCATGCAGAGTTACCCGTGCCCGGCAGGGATAGGGCACTTGCGAAAGAGATTTTGAGACGAAGGCGACGAAGTCTCCCTCAGGGGGCTTGCGGGGCTTGAACTGTGTCGAGGTCTTGATCTTGCCTTCGATGCGATCGACGCGGAAGGTGCGCCAGTCTTCCCTTCCCACGTCCCACGCCACGAGGTACCAGCGATAACCCGTATGTACCAGCTTGTGCGGCTCGACGACGCGCGCGCTGGCGCTGCAGGCGCGGTCGTTGTAGCGAAATCTGATCTTTTCGCGGTCGCGGCTCGCCCCGGCGATCGCGGATAGGCGGCCGGCGTCAACTGTTGTCCCACGGCTACCTAATTGAACGATAGAACCGTGCAGCGCTGCCACGCGATTTCGCAAGCGCGGCGGCAGCACTTGTTCTAGTTTCAGGAGGGCGCGCACTGAGGATTCTTCCATTCCACTGACGGTGCCGCTTGCGGCAGTGCGCAATCCGAGAGCAACGGCAACCGCCTCGTCATCGTCCAGCAGCAACGGCGGCAGGTTCGCGCCAGCGCCAAGCTGGTATCCGCCGGCAACTCCTGCGGTCGAATGCACGGGATAGCCGAGGCTACGGAGGCGATCCACATCCCGCCTCAAGGTTCGCCCGGTTACTTCCAACCTGCGCGAGAGTTCGGCTCCCGACCAGTAGCGCTGCGCCTGGAAGAGGGAAAGCAGCCGAAGCAGCCGAGCCGACGTCTGCAGCATGGAAAAGATTGTGCCACGAATCGAGGACCGAAACTGTCCTCAATCGCTGATAGTGTTTCCCGGCATCGATTCCGCCAACAGGATTAAGGCGAGTCGACTGTAGAGAACGGAGATGACAATGAAGCTTACAGAATTCTTTCTCGCCGAACTGGACCGGGAAGCGGCCAGCAGCCGTCAGGCGCTGCAACGCGTGCCAGAGGATCGCAACGACTGGAAACCGCATCCGAAATCGATGCCCCTCGGCTATCTGGCTTCCCTGGTGGCGACCATGCCGTCGTGGATTGTCAGCATGGTGAAGCAGGACGAACTGGATCTGAAATCGCCAGCCGCTGCGAAGTTCAAACCACTGGAATGGCGCAAACGCGAGGAATTGATCGCGGCTCTCGATACCGCGGTCGCGGAGGCGCGCGAAGCTCTGCAGAACACTACGGACGATCATCTGCTGACGTCCTGGAGATTTGTTGTTGGCGGGCACGTGGTCAGCGAGAATCCTCGGCAAACGATGATTGCCGATTCGGTCTTCAGCCATCTGGCTCATCATCGCGGACAACTCACTGTCTATTTGCGGCTGAACGATTCCTCGGTTCCGGCCCTCTACGGCCCTTCGGCCGATGAGGGCCGGATGAATTAGTAGAGGGCTTCGGGCGTGAAAGGCGTTAACCACGAAGGGCACGAAGGTTCACGAAGGAAACCGTTTTAGCAACTGTGCTGGGACTGCCGCGTAACTTCACGGTGGTCTCAACGGTTTTACTTGTGATGTGTGATTTGGGGTGACATTTGTCACCCGGCTGCGGTGACGATCTCCACTTGTGGGCGGAGCGGGGTCCGGGAAAGATAGAGGCGTCGCGGAATCGGCGGAAAGAGCCGCTTTCAGGTCTACACATGCAGTCCGGCACGGTTGTCGATATGGAACGCAATCGTCTATCCTGTTTCCGATTGGCCGTACCCGCCTCCTGCGGTCCGTCTTCGGCTTGCCTCGGAGTTTATCCATGACCTTGACCCGATTCGTCCGTAAGAACACGTTTCGCAATCTTCGGCGCAGCATCCTTACGGTGTTGAGCATTGGTTTTTCGTTGTTGCTGCTCACGCTGATGATGGCGATATGGCGGAACTTCTACATGTCAAAGCCAACCGAGGAATCGGCGTTGCGCCTGGTGACGCGACATAAGGTTTCGCTTGCGTTCAGCATGCCGAGCTTTTACCGGGAAAAGATCCGCGCGCTTCCTGGCGTGGCTGACGTTCTTCCCCAGAACTGGTTTGGCGGCGTTTATAAGGACGACAAATCGGGGAACTTCTTCGCGCAATTTGGCACTGATCCCGACGAGTTCTTCAACGTCTTTAAGGATTGGAAAATTCCGGAGGAGCAGATCAAGGCATGGCAGCATGATCGCGCGGGTGCTGTCGTGGATAGCAAGAAGGCTCAAGACTATGGCTGGAAGGTCGGTCAGAAGATCATCATTACGGGGACTATCTTTCCGGTGAATCTGGAACTGACGATTCGAGGGATTTTCACCGCGCCGCGGCCCACACAAGCCCTCTACTTTAATCAGAAATATGTGGAAGAGGCTGTGCCGTACATGAAAGGGCAGCAGGGCTTCTACACAATCCTGGCGGACTCGCCGGAAGCAGTGCAGAAAATCGGCCCCGCTGTCGACGATATGTTTCGCAATTCTCCTCAGCCCACGCGGACCGAGACGGAAGCGGCCTTTCAACTCGGTTTCCTGGCAATGTTAGGAAACGTGAAGGCATTCATTCTGAGCATCTGCGGTGCGGTCGTTTTCGCGATTCTGCTGGTTTCGGCGAACACCATGGCCATGTCGATTCGTGAACGGACTCGCGAAGTTGCAGTGCTCAAGACGCTGGGCTTCACGCGCGCCACGGTTCTTAGTCTCTTTGTAGGAGAGGCGGTGGTATTGGCGCTGGTGGGCGGCGTCGGAGGTTCTGTGGTGGCATACCTGTTGGGTCTGGGTGCCGCCAACGCCGGAGGATTTGCAGGGGCACTCCAGGTCAACGCACTCACTATGCTCACGGCTTGGGTCGTGGCGGCGCTGGTCGGGTTTGTCAGTGCCATCATTCCTTCCTACAACGCGTCGCGTCTGGGAATCGTGGAGGGGCTGCGCCACATCGGCTAGAGAGAAAATATGGCGATCCCAATCAAATACAACATTCGTAACATGGTGCTCCGCAAGGGGCTGACCGTCATGACTGCCCTCGGTATCGCACTGACGGTAACGACGGCAGTGTTCATCATGGCTCTGCTGGCTGGCTTGCAGAAGGCGTTCCAGAGCACGGGCAATCCTTTGAATGTACTCGTACTGCGCAAAGGATCGACCAGCGAACTTACTGGACCGTTCCCCCAGGAGAATTTTCAAACTCTCAAGACTCTGTCCGGTATTGCCAGGGACAAGAGCGGTGAACCTTTGGTTTCAGGAGAGATCACAGTCGTGATTGTGTTGCCGCGAAAAGACGGCTCTGGCGAAGCCAATGTGACGGTTCGCGGGCTGATGCAGGATGGCCTTGAACTTCGATCCACCGTAAAACTGGCAGATGGGCGCTGGTTCACTCCCGGCCAGCGGGAAGTCGTGGTCAGCAAGAGCATCCGCAAGCGCTTTATGCATGCCAACGTCGGGGACGCAGTGGAATTTGGGAAGGGCTCGTGGAAGGTGGTTGGCGTCTTCGACGCGGGTGGTATGGCATATGAATCGGAAATCTGGGGCGACGTGAACCAGATGAGTTCGGATTTCGATCGCCAGGGCGTGTACAGTTCCGCGTACCTACGAGCCACCGATGCAGTTGCCGCGGACGCGCTGAAACATCGGGTGAGCGACGATCAACGGCTGAAACTCGACGGAATGCTCGAGCCCGAATACTATGCCACGCAGACCAAATCCGGTGCGGTGATTAAATTCATCGGGTGGCTGGTAGCGGCCATCATGGCCATCGGTTCCAGTTTCGCGGCTATGAATACGATGTACGCCGCGGTCGCTTACCGGTCGCGCGAAATTGCTACCTTGCGGGTTATTGGATTCTCGCGACCGAGTATATTGACATCGTTCGTACTGGAGGCGGTCCTGCTTTCTCTGCTGGGCGCGATCGTGGGCATCATTCTGATGCTGCCCTTCAATGGAATGACAACCGGCACGCAGAACCAGGTCACGTTCAGTGAAGTTGTATTCGGCCTGCAGATGACGCCGGGAGTGGTAACGGCCGCCATTATTTTTGCGGTGGTCATGGGACTGTTCGGTGGAATCTTCCCAGCCTGGCATGCTTCAAGACGGGAGATTCTGGCGGCGCTGCGGGATTAGTTTTTCAAACGCAAGATAAGAAAGTCAGGTCGAAATTCGATCGATGCCAATTGATACAAAACATCAGGAATTGCAGGGACTGCGCATTGACCGGACGGAGCGTGGTAGCGAGGGAGATCCGTCTCCGTGGGCAAAGCGAACAATCATCGTCGGCATTGCCGTGGTCGCCCTGCTGGGGCTAAGCGCTCTGCTATATCGCGTGTTTGGATCGAGCGCGCCAGAAGTCGAAACCGCGCGGGCCACGGTAGAGAGCAGCGGTGATCCGACTGCGGGCATCGTCCTCACCGCAACCGGGTATATCGTGGCGCATCACAAGATCGAAGCCAACTCCAAGGTGACGGGCCGGGTTGCATGGATCGGCGTGGAAAAAGGCGACCACGTGAAGGAAGGGCAGGTGCTGGTCCGCCTGGAAGATCAGGAATTCCGTGCGCAGTATGAGCAGGCGGCAGGCGCGGCAGAGAGCGCACGGGCCCAGCTTCTGCAATTGGAACACGGATCGCGGCCCGAAGAAATTCAGCAGACAGAACACAATCTTAGCGAGGCCAAGGCTACGGCTGCTAACGACAAGATCACGCTTGACCGCACCAAGAGTCTGTTTGCCCAGGGAGTCATTTCACAGCAGGCTCTCGATGACGCCACGGCGAAATATGAGGCCAGTCAACAGCGGGAGCATTCAATCGAGCAGAGCTATCAACTGGCAAAGCTCGGACCGCGAGCCGAGGAGATCGCCCGGGCGAAAGGCGCACTCATGCAGGCGGAGGGACAAGCCGGTTACGCGAAGTCGCAGCTCGATGCAACGGTGATTCGAGCTCCGATCACGGGCACGATTCTCGATCGCAGCGTGGAAAAGGGCGAATTGCTCACCGGTCAGTTTGCCAGCGCAGCACGGCCGGTCTTTTCCCTGGCGGACCTGAAGGATATTCAAGTCGAGCTCGATATCGCGCAGGACGATTTCGCCCGACTCGGACCGAAGCAAAAAGGAATTGTCACTGTCGATGCTTTTCCGGACCGCAAATATGACGGCGTGATCGCCGAGATTTCTCCCGAGGCCAATCGTCAAAAGGCTACGGTGCAGGTGAAGGTTCAGATTCTGAATCCGGACGACTACCTACGGCCAGAAATGAACTCGACTGTGAAGTTCTTCGCAGACGAACCCTCCAAGAAATCCAGCGCGTCCGGTCCGGCAGGGGTTTTCGTGCCTACGAATGCCGTGCGCGATCATGCTGGTAAGAAGGTGGTATTCATCGCTTTCAGGGACAAAGCCCTCCAGCGGGAAGTTCGGGTTACTGCGCAGCGCAGCGGCGGAGTGCTTGTGCAAGGTCTTACTGGAGGCGAGGATGTAATTACCGCTGGTCCGGCGGATCTGAAAGATGGAGACAAAATCAAAATCAAGGGGCAATCATGAGCACAGTTGCACAACCAAACGTTGCCACTAGCACGATAGTTGTCCAGGTTCGCGGCGTCAGCAAGATCTTCAAGCGGGATGCGTTTCAGGTGACCGCGCTGGATGACGTGTCGATTGACATCGCCAAGGGGGAGTTCCTCGCGCTGATGGGGCCGTCGGGATCGGGGAAGACTACACTGCTCAACATGATCGCAGCTATCGACCGGCCGACCTCCGGCGAATTGCTGGTGCAGGGGCAGGACATTTTTCGCTTCAACGACACTCAGATTGCGCGCTGGCGCAACGAACACATCGGATATGTATTTCAGACGTTCAATTTGATTCCGGTGCTGTCAGCGTTTGAAAACGTGGAACTGCCGCTGCTGCTCACGAAGCTTAATGCGCAGCAGCGCCGCGATCACGTGATGACTGCACTGAAGCTGGTGGGGCTCGAGGATCGCGTTCATCACCTGCCGAAACAGCTCTCGGGCGGACAGGAACAACGAGTGGCGATCGCCCGCGCCATAGTGAGCGATCCTACATTATTGCTGGCAGACGAGCCGACTGGCGACCTCGACAGTCATTCGGCGACAGAGGTCCTGGAGATTTTGAAGCGGCTGAACGAGGACTTTCAAAAGACGATCGTGATGGTGACGCACGATCCGCACGCGGCCTCTTACGCGCACGTGATCCGGCACCTGGAAAAGGGCATGTTGCTGCCGCCGGAAGACGGCCCGAATCGTTAAGAATTGAAGCGCAGGGATATTCTTGCAGGAAACTGGGACTCTGATCGGGAAACCTCGGCCCGATACATTGAGACGATGTGACTAGGAGACGAGCCCTACCTGGTCACCCGTGGTGGGCGACGAGGGCACGTCGGCCACCCACCGCCATGCCCTTCTGCCATTAGACATTACCGCTTCTGCTTCGCCATATTCGACCAGACGGTTTAATACTGTCGTTACCGACGCCATAGGATCTTTGTGACGCGCTAGTAAATCCGGCAGCTTTTCCTGGAAGTAGTCGCAGATATCGCGCGAATTCATGGCACGGCCGGATTCCATCAGAATCATGCGACAAGCTTTGGTGAAGCCCGGTTGACGCCCATTGCTCTTGCGGTCCACCAGTTCCATTAACTCATCATTCAGAACGCCATCCCCGAAGAGATTCGCCAAACCGGAGATAGTCTGTTTCACCGTGCCGATTCGTTTCATGATCTCAGCACGCTGTTGCATTAACTGCCGCAGTTCATCGTGAGCCTGACGGATCACTTCCTGCACGTGACCGATATCATACCTATCGATCGGCCTCATAGAGCCAGCGGTTCGTTCCACATTTTCCATACTTCCCCCAGAAACGTTGGACGCCTTCAAAGCGCTGTCCTCGCGACCACCAGGGACTCGTTGCCGCGGAAGCAGACGTCCGAAGAGCGATACATCTTCATGCGGGCAGACGCCCGCTTATAGCTCTATACGCACGATGCTGCTCTGGCGTTCCGTCGATCTCCGCAAGAGTCGAGGTCCACCGGATTTAGGTGTTAGACGATGAGATCGTGAAAGGGTTAACAAAGAAGCATTACTTTTCGAACAGGTCTTTGCTTGTTATCCCTTTCACTGGAGGAATATGACCAGCAAGCGGCCGTCGGAGTGATAGCCGTCTCCGGTTGCGTTTTTCGCCTCTTGCACCGGGTTTGGCGGGAGGTAATAACTAAACGTTTTTGCCTTGTTAGATTTTTGCAGGCTGGCGCCGATGTTGTCGCGCTCACCGTCGACGGCGGGATCAATCTTGTGTGTGACATTATTGTTGCGCCTGTCCTTGGCGAAGCCGATGTCGTGGGTCCCAGCGCCAACCCACACTTCCTGACCATTCCATGTGAAAGGCGCCTTCCAGATGCGAAAGTGATGACGGCTGGCCACCATGGCAATGGGCTCAGCCATTTCGTAGCCGAAATCCTGCTTTCGACCGAACAGGAACAGTGTACTCATCGGCATGGCGAGATAGTCCTTGCTGTCGTACGTCTGCATCACCGCATTGAGCGCAGCTCTTGTGTTGTTGGTGTCAGCCGCATGCCCGTCAGCAGCCGTGAGCGCGACTGCGCGTTCTGCTGGGAGCCTACGATGACGAAATTCACCATGTCGCCAAGGTTGCTGAACTGATCGTTGACTCGGCGTGGAAGGCCGTCGAGCTGCTTGCGAAGATCCGCATCCAACAGAGTGTTAGAAACGTGAAGAATGGGAGCGGGAGAGGCTTCCGCGGCGGTCGCGGATGTCGCGTCCTCGGAGTTCGGAGTCGGTTTGTTGATCCCAAACTGTCCGGACATGAATACCTCAGCGGCGGTCGCGAGTTGCGACTTCAGTTGGGCGCCGCGGGTGGTCTGCTGTGTACTGGAGAGATTCGCTGTTTCGGACGCAGGACTCGGAGTCCGAACTTTGACTTCGTATCTACCCTGGCAGGCTGGCGTGCCGGACAAATTCATTCCAAGCAACAAATGTGATGTCTTGTCGATGTGGAGATCAGTGCGCGCACCCACCAGAATCGGAGACGCGTCCGCCTGAAGCTTCGCGATGAGCGCGCCCGGACCCGCCTCGGGGACCGGGAGGCCTGCGGTATTAGCGGACCCGTTGCTTAGCCCAGCGGGGTCGCATCGTTTTACGGCGCTATCGGAGGGAGTCGAGGTTGCCGGAACTACTGCGATGGCGACGGTGTCTCCGGGCTGGAGATTTAGTCCGGTATCGGTCCAGGCCGGGGAGGATGATATCTGGAGTGTGAGGTCGCGAGAGTTCGATCCGGACTGGGCGCTCACTGGAACCGCAACCGCGCAGGTAATTAATAAGAGGATGCACCGATGCATGGGGCACTTCCCTTGGAGGGTTTTAATTATGTTCCAACCTTACCCCCTCTTGGCAAGTCTCGATGGAGATCAATGGGGAACCGGAGTGAGTGCCTTCGGGGGAAATTTGCGGAGCGCTGCCTGATTCGGGATTCTTCAGTCTCATCGGAATTTCTGTCTCCGTCGCGAGGTTAAACTTTCGCTCCCAGATTCCGATGGTAACCATGTGTTAGCAGCAGCAAAACCGGCTATGACGCCACTGCGGGTCCTCCTGGTGGGCGATCACGAAGAAGACTTCTTCCTGATCCGCGAGATGCTGGAACGTAATCGAAGTTTGATCGCGGCCGATCTGGAGCACGCCCGGTCTCTGGAGGAAGCCCGCGAGCTGATGCAGCATCGGCCATACGGCCTGCTTCTATTCGAACACGATGCCGGGGACGACGAGGCGGTCCGGCTTGTGACGGACCTGCTTCATGACGGCCGCCCGGTTCCTTTTATTCTGCTGACCGAAGATGCTGACGAGAAGACGGTGGCTGACATTATTGGAGGCGGCACATGGAACTGCCTGGCCAAATCGCGTCTGGACGGAGCGACGCTGGTGCGCACAATTCACAATACGGTTGCGCTGCACAGCCTCCATCTGGAGCAACAGAGCGCGGAGGAATCCTTGAGGAAGCTATCGCGCGCCGTCGAACAGTCGGCGGACACGGTCGTGATCACCGACTGCCAGGGTGTGATCGAATATGTCAATCCTGCGTTCGAAGCTTTGACCGGATATAGCCGCGACGAGGCGCATGGAAAGACTCCGAGGATTCTGAAATCCGGGGAGCAAGGTCCCGAGATTTATCAGGAAATGTGGAAGGCGATTCTCGGCGGGAATGTGTTTCGCGGGATCCTGGTTAACCGTAAGAAGAACGGCGAACTGTACTACATCGAGGAGAGCATCTGTCCGATACGCGACGTGGACGGGAAGGTCACGCATTTCATATCCAATGGGCGTGACCTGACCGAAAGGCTCCGGCTCGAGGCGCAACTGCTGCAAGCGCAGAAAATGGACGCGGTCGGCCGCCTGGCCGGAGGCGTCGCGCATGACTTCAACAATCTGCTGACCATTATCACGAGCTACTCGGAACTCGCCCTCGATTCGGTTCCGCACAACAGTCCACTGGAAAGCAAGATTCATGAGATCTTGCAGGCGGCCCGGCGCGCGGCTGAATTGACCCGTCAACTGCTCGCCTTCAGCCGGAAGCAACCGCAGGCGTTGCGCGTGGTAGAACTGAATTCGGTGGTCAGCACGATTGCAAAAACGCTTCCACGATTAATCGGAGAGGACATCGATTTCAGTCTTACTCCCGGCGAGGACTTGGGCCCCGTGCGAATCGATCCCGTTCAACTCGAGCAGGTGCTGATGAATCTCGCGGCGAACGCACGCGACGCCATGCCGCAGGGCGGCCATCTGCAAATCGAAACGTCAGACGTTCGCCTGGACGATGACTACATCCATGGAAAGCCCGCCGTCATTCCGAGAGGACACTATGCTCTGATTACAGTGAGTGACGACGGGCACGGAATTCCTCCCGAAGACTTGCCTCACGTTTTTGAGCCCTTTTACACGACCAAGCCTTCCGGCAAGGGCACCGGTCTTGGACTCGCGACGGTTTATGGGATCGTGAAACAGAATAATGGCTTCATATGGGTGTATGGCGAGCCTGGATGCGGCACCATCTTCAAAATCTATCTGCCTTGCGTGAGCGAGCGGCATCATCTGAGCGAGATCAAAGAGACCGAGTCTCACAACGAACTGGGGGGATCGGAGACGATTCTGCTAGTCGAAGACGAAGCGTCCGTGCGGCGTGCCACGGCGGAATTCCTGAGGCTCCAGGGGTACAACGTGATCGAGGCCCGGGATGGAGTCGACGCTCTTGCGCTGGCAAAAGAACAAAACGCAATTCACTTGGTAGTCAGCGACGTTGTTATGCCTCGGATGAGCGGCGGTGCTCTGGCAAAAGAAGTGGCGCGAGTGCGCCCCGACACACAGTTTCTATTTGTTTCCGGATACGCGGGAAAAACCATCCTCGACCACAAGGTGGTCGATCTAGAAACGAACTTCCTGCAGAAACCTTACACCCTGAGGCAGCTGTCGTCCAAGATTCGCAGGGCGCTGGACACCGCTTCCCCTACTTCACGGCCTAAGTGATCCAAGGATCGCGCCTGCGTATTGCGGCCGGTCGGTATAATGACTGGCGGCCCCATGCTCTCAAGCGCAAGACGCGCTCTTCCTGTGCTTCTTCTCGATATCCACCTTCTCGATATTCGCGCGGATAAAGTTCTGGCGAGCGTCTTGCTTGCGGTCCTTTGTGGTTCCGTCGTGTACTGCATCTTGCAGATCGTTGCAGCATTGCGATATCTGCAGGTCCGGCCTCCGACGCTGTTGGGCGCCGAACCCATCAGCATCCTGAAGCCGCTCGCTGGACTGGATCTTGATCTGGAATCGAATCTGCGCACCTTCTTCGAGCAGGACTATCCTTCATTCGAGATTCTGTTTGCAGTTCGCAGCGAGAGCGATCCTGCTGTGCAGGTTGTGTCACGACTCCAACGAGAGTATTCGAAGATTCCATCACGGCTCGTCATCACGGGTGAACCTCCGTATCCGAAC
>QIAL01000897.1 GCA_003225535.1 Acidobacteriota bacterium
CGATAAATTGCAGAAAGCGGTAAATGCCCTGGCCATGCAGATTGTCGAACTCGCGAGTGACGGCAAGGAACTGCTGCACGTGCGCGGCGCGTTGGCGCGGGCGGGTTTGAGTTTTTAGCCAATCGAGATAATGCGTTTCCTCGAGGATTTTCTCCAACAACTGAGTCACCGAAGAGCAGCGGGCCGCGGTTCGCCAACGACCAAAGCATTCCATGAACCGATAGACCTTATCGGAGGTGGGGCCAATCTTTTGTGAATTGGAGCGATGCCATAGCTCGAGGGCAGTCCAATATTCGGCGTTGCGAGCAGCGAGACGGATTTGCAGGAGTTCATCGGCCGTTAAGCCTGCGACGGGCGAGCGCAACACCGCCAGTAACGGGCGATCCTGAAGTGGATTATCGAGGATCAGGAGCAGGTTCAGGAGATCCTGAACTTCCAATGTTTCAAGCAACCCACTTCGGCCAGCGGAGAGAGGAATACCTGCGCGATCGAATTCTCTGGCGTAAGCTTCGACTTTGCCCGCCGGCGCGCGCAGGAGGATCACCATGTCTTTCCAATCGGCCTTTCGAAGCGCATTGCTCTCGCTATCCCAAATCAATGTGCCAGCCTGCCTGATTTCCTTAAGACGCGTGGCCACAGCGCAAGCTTCGCGCTCGGCATTGGTGCGTTCGTCCTCCTCGTCGTTGTTATTATTGCCGTTCAATGAGAGCAGGACCTCAACCCGCGGCGTTGATTCCTGGGCGATGGCCAGATGGGCGCGGCGTTCGCGGTCGCCAAAAACCAGTTGGCCTTCGGCTTTGTAATCGGTTCCCCCCAACTCGGGTTGCATGAGTGAGCCGAACAAATCGTTGATGAAGCCGAGTAATTGTTCGCGACTGCGAAAATTCTCAGACAAGCGAAGAGCTGTTCCCTGGTGTCCTTTGCTCCACTTCGCCGCGTAGCTCTGAAAGATTCCGGGGTCCGCCTGACGAAATCGGTAGATGCTCTGCTTCACATCGCCGACCATGAAGCGATTTGCCGCTTCATCCGACCGGCTGAGGGCGCCGAGGATTTGGTCTTGAGCCGGGTTGATGTCCTGGTACTCATCGACAAAAACAAATTTAAATCGCCGCTGCCATTCGGCGGCCAGATCGGTGACGCTGCCGCCGGACCAGAGAAGCCGCAGCGAAAATTGTTCGAGATCGTGGAAGTCGATTGTTCCAATGGCGCGCTTGGATGTCGCGAAACGCCGCACGAATTCCTCGGCTAAATCGAGCAATGCCCGCAACAACGGCTCGCTCCATTGCCAATCCTGGAGGAGCGGATCTTCTGCGCCCGGCCTGAGAAGCGAATTGAGAAATTCCACATCGCGGAAAAATTCCGCCGGACGAAGGGCACCCTTCCTGCCTTTCCAATCGCTTTCGTCGATCTGCCTGATTTTTTCGAAAGCCGCTCTCAACTGCTTCTCAGTCCTGCAGAGCGGCAACTGGGAAAGCACTTCGACACAGGCAGCCAGATTCGCGCAATCGGCGGCATCGGCCCGCAATAATTCGATCCAGGAACGGCAGAGCTCCTCCACGCCATCAAAAAGCCAGCGGAGCCACAGTTCGCGATTGGGCTTTTCAAGTTTGGCGCGCTCGCGGGCGAACCAACCTTCAGGATCAGGGCGGGTCTGCGTATATTCGTGTATCTGGCGGACCAGTTCACGAATCTTCATATCCTGGCCATGGCCGAGCAGCCGAATGAGCCGCACAGTTTCCGCCGCGGCCGGTGTGGTGCCAGAGTAAGCCTCTTCAAAAATTGAGTCGAATGTCTCCTCCTGCAGGGAGCGCGCCTGTTGCTCGGTCAGAACGGTCAATTGCGGATCGAGTTCCAGTTGATAGAAATGTTCGCGGATAAGCTGAAGGCAAAAGCTGTGGAGGGTGCAGATGGATGCCTGATCCAGAAGCGCCAATTGTTCGGTGACTCTTGAATCGCCTGGC
>QIAL01000898.1 GCA_003225535.1 Acidobacteriota bacterium
GAAAAAGCACCGCGCAGCACCATCTTTAGAACCCGCATGCGGTCCGCTCCCAGCGCCATCCGAACTCCAATCTCTCCGGTCCGTTGCTGCACGGTGTACGCCATGACTCCGTACAGCCCGACCGCCGCCAGAACCAGCCCAAGCGCGCCGAAGAGTGTGGTGAGAGTTGCGATCATTTCTTCCTGCTGGAAGTCAGCGCTCACGACTTTGGTATACGGATCAACGCCGTAGAGAACCAGGTTCGGATCGACGCTCGCCAGCACCTTACGCACCCGGTCTTCCATTCCTGGTGGGTTTCCTGGCGCCCAGATCACGATGTTGTACAGGTAATGAGACCAGGTTTCCCCGCTGATGTATGCGGGATCGTCATAGTCCACGCTCTGCGCCTCTGGCACCCAGTACATCGGCCGCACCGGTTCTTTGTAGTCGTAAGTCATGTAGCGCATGTCTCGCACGACTCCGACTATTTCGAACGTCGAGGAATACTTCAGCTTGCCGGGCCCAAAATGATGGCCAATCGGGTTCTGGTCTTTGAAGAATTTCTTCGCAAATGCTTCATTGATGACCGCTACTTTTCTCGTCGTTGCCGTATCTTCATCGCCAATGGGTCGTCCCGATGCGATTTTGGCGCCCAGAGCATCGAAGAATCCCGGCATCACGCGGACGAATCCCGCGCCTGTATCGTCCTTGGCTCCCGGCTCAGGCTGACCTTCCACTCGAATGCCGTTATTCCAGCTATCGCCAGTCATCGGGGCATAAAGCGCGGGCGCGACCATCCGCACACCGGGGATCTGCTGCAGTCGATCGTCGATTTCCCGGAACATCGGTTCCATTTGTTCCAGCTTGTAATTTCCCAGCTGCGGATTGATCCACGCGATATACCGCCCCTGCGTCTCGAATCCAAATTTCTGGTGCTGCAAATTCCGCAGGCTCTGGCCAAGCAGGGTGGCCGCGGAGAGGAGTACGAGCGACATCGCTGCCTGCGCGATCACCAGCGATCTCTGCGCCCACGACCGCCCGCCCGCCACCGAACGGTTGGACCCGCGAAGCGCCTCGATGGGGTCCGCATGTGAAGTCATCCACGCAGGCGCGATCCCGAAAACTATTCCGGTCAGAACAGACGCGCCCAGTGTGAAGAGCAGCACCGGTAACGATGGAGTCGCACTGATTGGCACGTAGTTGTTGGGGCCGCCAATCTGGAAGGCCAAATGCAAAATCAACCTTGTTCCTGCGTAGGCCAATCCTATGCCCAAAGCCCCACCGATCGCTGCCAGCATCACACACTCGACCAGAGATTTGCGCACCAGGCGTCTTCGCGGCGCGCCCAGCGCCATTCGTATCGAGGTTTGCGCCCGATCCTTCAACCCGCGCGCCAGCATCAGATTTGCCACATTCGCGCACGCCACCAGCAGGACACACCCAGCAGCCACCAGAAGCAGTTTCAGTCCCTCCTCGTACTGATCGCGCAAGGCAGTCACTCCGGCGCCTCCGAGAACGAGATGCAGTGTTTGCTGTTTCCATAGCTGCTTCTCTCCCGGTTCCATGTCGGGGACGTGACTCGCCAGCCAGTCATACAGTTCCACCTTCAACTTTGCTTCGAGCGATTTGGGATTTATGCCGGAACGCACTCTTCCGATCAGGTCCAGGAAGTTGGTGTTTGGCCGTTTCAGACGCGCCGTCGCTCCATCGATCAATGGTTCGGCGGTCAAT
>QIAL01000396.1 GCA_003225535.1 Acidobacteriota bacterium
CATGGCTTCGGCCGCGGGCGGCATGGAGATCGAGCAGGTCGCTGCCGAGAATCCCGACGCCATCCTCAAGCAGCACATCGACCCCGGCATGGGCCTCGAATCCTTTCAGGCCCGCAAGATCGCCTTCAAGCTCGGTCTGAGCGCGAAGCAGATCAATCCCGCGGTGCAGTTCCTGACCAGCCTCTACAAAGCATTCCTGGATACGGACGCTTCCCTGCTCGAGATAAATCCCTTCATCACGACGACCGATGGCCGCCTTTTCGCTCTCGACGCCAAGATTAACTTCGACGATAACGCTCTCTTCCGCCATGCCGATCTGCGTGAACTGCGCGACATCACCGAAGAAGATCCGCTTGAAGTCGAGGCCTCCAAGTACAGCCTGAACTACATTAAGCTCGACGGCAACGTCGGCTGTATGGTCAACGGCGCCGGACTCGCCATGGCCACGATGGACATCATCAAGTACGCCGGCGGAATGCCCGCGAACTTCCTCGACGTCGGAGGAGGCGCCAGTTCCGAGCAGGTCGCTCACGCATTCGAGATCTTGCTCAGTGACAGAAACGTGAAGGCTGTGCTGATCAACATTTTCGGCGGCATCCTGCGCGTCGATACGCTCGCCACAGGCGTGGTCGAAGCCGCGCGCAAAACGAACATCAAGCTGCCGATCGTCCTGCGGCTGGAAGGCACAAACGTCGATGAAGGCAAGAAAATCCTGATGAACTCAGGCTTCAACTTCGTGGTAACCGACACCATGAAAGACGCCGCGGATAGAGTAGTCGCAGCGGCGCGCGGCACAGCGGGCGTCACAGAATGGCGCTAGGTTTTCTCTGTGCCTCTCTGTGTCCTCTGTGGTGAAAGATTTTGAAACTGCCGTTTACGAGGTACTTTTCATATGGCAATCCTAGTTAATAAAGATACGCGAGTCGTAGTCCAGGGCCTCACCGGCCGCGAAGGCACGTTCCATGCGAAAGCCAGCGCCGCCTACGGCACCAAAATCGTAGGAGGCGTGACGCCCGGCAAAGGTGGCACCACCCACGAAGGCTGGCCCATCTTCAACACGGTTCGCGAAGCCGTCGATAAAACTGACGCGAACGCGACGGTTATTTTCGTTCCGCCGCCGTTCGCCGCCGATGCCATCATGGAAGCCGCCGACGCCGAGATCGACCTCATCGTCTGCATCACCGAAGGCATTCCCACGCTCGACATGGTCAAAGCCTGGGAATTCCTGCAGGACCGCCGCTCGCGCCTCATCGGTCCCAACTGTCCCGGCATCATCTCGCCCGGCAAATGCAAGATCGGCATCATGCCCGCCTCGATTCACAAAGAAGGATCGATCGGCATCGTCTCGCGCTCCGGCACGCTGACCTACGAAGCGGTGCATCAACTGACGCAGCGCGGCATCGGACAGTCCACCGCCATCGGCATCGGTGGTGACCCCATCATCGGCACCAATTTCATCGATGCGTTGGACCTGTTCAACCGCGATCCCGAGACCGAAGCCGTAATCATGATCGGAGAAATCGGCGGCAACGCCGAGGAACAGGCCGCGGACTTTGTGAAGACTCATATGAAGAAGCCGGTCGTCGGATTCATCGCCGGCCAGACCGCGCCTCCCGGCCGCCGCATGGGCCATGCCGGCGCCATTATCTCCGGAGGGAAGGGAACCGCCGCTGAGAAGATCAAAGCGCTGGAAGCTTGCGGAATCCGCGTTTCGAAGTCTCCAGCCGCAATTGGAGAAACGCTGGCGGCTGCAATAGGAGTAAACGTTTAGACCGAGCAGATCTAGATCTCCCGCGACGTTTGGGTATGCTTGCGCTGCCACTGAAGTATCGATCGGGTGAAGACATCAGAAAGGGCGACCGCGTACGTTTCCACGGAAAAGAAGCTGAGATTGAGTTCGTAGCTTGGAATGCAACCGATCCCGACCCGGCCTGGGGTTGGTACATCAACGAGTATGGCGGGGGAGTGATGATTCGGGAGCCAACCGCTTTCGGCAGTGCATTCATTCCGGCCGACCAGTTAAACGATTGCGAGGATTTGGAATTTGTAGCGCGGCTGAAGATTCAAGCCAATGAGCACGATTCTAATATCGACTAAGGACTAACCGACCGAATTTATGAAGACTCTCCAACGCACGCTGACCATCGTCAAACCTGATGCCGTCCGCAAGAACGCTATCGGCGACATCATCGAACAATTCGAGAAGGGCGGCTTCCGTATCCTTGCCATGAAGATGCTGCAGATCTCCAAGCATCAGGCCGAGCAGTTTTACGCCGTGCATGCCAGCCGTCCGTTTTACAACTCGCTCACAGACTTCATGTCGAGCGGCCCAATCGTGGCGCTGGCGCTCGAAAAGGAAAATGCCATCGCCGACTTGCGCAAGCTGATGGGTGCCACCAACCCGGCCAACGCCGAGGAAGGCACCATCCGAAAAAAGTGGGCGACCAACATCGAGTTCAACGCGATTCACGGCTCCGACGCCGAAGACACCGCCCGCTTCGAGCTAAGCTTCTTCTTCGCCGGCTATGAATTGGCGAAGTAGTTCTCAGTTCTCGGTTCTCAGTTCTCAGTCGCTGAAGTCGAGAGCGATTTTGCTGAGAACTGACAACTGAGAACTTCCTTTATGCCAATGGTTCAAGTAACGCTGCTCGAAGGCCGCACGGCCGACCAGAAACGCAAGATCGCCAAGCGCATCACTGACGCGCTGGTGGAGGAAGCCGGCGCCCGACGCGAAGCCATCGTTATCGCCTTCCACGAAGTCTCGAAGGAAAGCTATGCCTCCGGCGGCGAATTGATGATCGACAAAACTCCGAAGTAGTTACTGCCGGATTACGCTCGTAATAATTCTCTCCCGCGCCTACTATTTATACTGCGATTCGAAAGCGAGGAGATCATCATGAAAACGTGGACAGTGGCCGCTGCTCTGCTTTTTGTGTGTACCTACGGTTTTGCCCAGACGGAACAGGCGGCTCCCGCAAGAAAACCCTGCGAAGACCTCAAAGCTGAAATCGCCAAGAAACTCGACGCGAAGGGCGTCACCGCCTACACCCTTGACGTGGTCGAGAAGGGCAAGGAAGGCGATGCCAAAGTTGTAGGAGGTTGCGACGGCGCGACCAAAAGCATCGTGTACAGCCGGGCCGCATCTTCTGAATCGAAGCCCGCAGAAGCGAAAAAGCAGCAATAATCTGGTTAAGAACATGTAGCCCCGGACGCCTTCGTCCGGGGTTGCGCGAAGCGCAATGAGGACGGCTGGGAGCGAAGAAGACTCCGGCACGTTACAGGCTGTCGCACGCTCGCTTTGCTCGCGGGGCTGACGAAGGCGTCCGCCCTACACAAACCAGCTAGCCCAGCGGTTCGAACAAGTGTCCTTCCACACGATCCGCGAATTTGGGCAGATCCTTTTTCGCGTGCTGCAAGAAATGCGGCGCGGCGCGATGGGCTTCCAGCGCGGCATCATCCTTATATTGCTCGTAGATAAAGAACCGGCGCGGTTCGGTCTTGTGCCGGTGCACCTGGTACATGGCACATCCCGGTTCCTTGCGGGAGTGTTCGGTCAATTTCCCGAGAACTGCAGCAACGTCTGCTTCGTGTCCAACTTTCGCCATCCAGGTGACAGCCAACACCACCATCGCTTGCTCCTTGCCCACGGCTGAGGGTGAGCCGGGGAGAGCAATTCTAGGCCTTTTTTGCGGCTACCTTCAACTCCGTAATAAAGTCGTCCATCAGGATGGTGTGGTCGCGATCGGGACCGGTTGAAATCATCCCCACCTTCGCTCCCGATTCTTTCTCCACGAATGCCAGATAGGCGCGCGCCTGCTTGGGAAGCTTGTCGTACGCAGTAATGCCCTCGGTCGAAGTCTTCCAACCCGGTACCTTCTCGTACACGCACTCGATTTTCTCGTAGCCGCTCGCTTGTGCGGGTGCCTCGATCGTCGGCTTTCCATCGAAGTTGTACCCAACGCACACCGGAATCTCCGCCAAGTCGTCGAGCACATCGAGCTTCGTGACGACCAGCCAATTTGTGCCGTTGATCATCCCCGAGTAACGCAGCAGTGGTAGATCCAGCCACCCCGTGCGCCGCGGACGCCCTGTCACCGCGCCATACTCATTCCCGCGCTTGCGCAGGTTCTCACCCGCATCGCCATGATCTTCGGTCGGGAATGGCCCTTCACCAACGCGCGTGCAGTACGCCTTGGTGATGCCGATAACAGACTTGATTGCATTCGGGGCCACGCCGGTGCCGATCACAGCTCCGCCGGACGTCGCGCTCGACGACGTCACAAATGGATACGTCCCGTGATCGATGTCGAGCATTGTCCCCTGCGCGCCTTCGAACAGAACCGACTCGCCCTGCGCCAGCGCCTGATTCAGCAGCACTGCGGTATCCGCCACAAACGGCGCAATCTTTCCCGCCGCCTGCGCGTATTCCGTATACATCTTGTCGGCATCGAGCGGCTCGGAGTTGAACAGCGCGTGCGCAATCATGTTTTTCTCGCGCACCGCGTTTTCGATATGCTTCTTCAGCAGCTTCAGGTCAAGCAGATCGGCGACCCGCAGCCCGCGCCGCCCCATCTTGTCCTCGTATGCCGGACCAATCCCGCGCGATGTTGTCCCAATCTTTACGCGACCGGGCGCATTCTCCGCCGCCAGTTCGATCATGCGGTGATACGGCAGAATCACCTGGGCGCGATTCGAGACAAATAAATTTCCGTCGACCTGCACGCCGGCCGCTCGCAGTGCTCCGACTTCTTTCAGAAACGCCAGTGGGTCGAGCACCACGCCATTGCCAATAACGCTGCGGCACCCGGCGCGCAGCACCCCGCAAGGCACGAGCTGGAGTATGAACTTCTTGCCATTAATGATGACGGTGTGGCCGGCGTTATGTCCTCCAGCGTAGCGGGCAACCACCTGAAAGCTCTCCGACAATACGTCAACGATCTTTCCCTTGCCCTCATCGCCCCACTGGGCGCCAACGATCACCGCGGTTGTGCCTTTTTTCAAGTCCAACTCCGTCAGGGGAATTCGGCCGGCGCATGGCTGCGCCGCTCCCGGGTTCGCACACTCCTCACCCGCGGGGTGCCATCAAAAAAGTTACTGGGATAGAAGCGGAGAAGCGTGTACGAGATATCTTATCGTGCCAGCGCAGCGAATAGCAACGCGCGAAAGAGCGTTAATCACAAAGGGCACGAAGGACCACGAAGGAGTGCAAGGTTTCCTTCGTGAACCTTTGTGCCCTTCGTGGTTGATGATTTTCGCTTTCGGTTAGAATTGCAACTTCGGAATTCATCCTATGCCCGCCTACTTCACTCCCGACCTCTTTCGCTTCCTCACTCGTCTGAAACGAAACAACAACCGCGAATGGTTTCAGGCTCACAAAGAAGAATACGAAGCCGTGGCCCATCAGCCGGCGGCACAGTTCATCACGGATTTCGCAGCGCCCTTATTCAAAATTTCGCCCTATCTCGTGGCTGATCCGCGTTCCACGCGAGGATCGTTATTCCGCATCTACCGTGACACCCGCTTCTCGCCCGATAAGCGTCCCTACAAAACGCATATCGCGATGAAATTCTCGCACCGCGGCAAAGACGTGCACTCGCCCGGCTTTTATCTCCACCTCGAGCCCAAAGGCTGTTTCGCCGCATCAGGCCTGTGGCATCCCGAGCCGCCGACGCTGTTCAAAGTCCGCAATGCGATGGTGGAACGTTCGAACGAGTGGCGTCCAGTCCGCAAACTGCTTAACTGGGACGACGCGACGAAACTCTCGCGCCCCCCGCGCGGATTCCCCTGCGACCACGAATTCGTCGAAGACCTCAAGTTGCGCGACCTGGGCACCGCCATCGAGTTCACCGAAGCGCAAATCTGCAGGCCGAAATTTATGACGACCTTCGCGACAGCTTGTCAGAAGATGTCACCGCTGGCCGGGTTCCTAAGCAGCGCATTGGGATTGCAGTTCTAAGAAGAGGTTTTTGTGGGGACAGCCGCCTTCGGCTGTCCGTCGAGCGCAGCTCGACAGATCTACTGTTCCCCGCGCTGCTTGCGAATCTCCTCCAACCTCCTCTTCAGATACTCCCGATACTCCTCCTGCAGCTTCGGATCTTTCGGAGATCCGTAGATCTCCGACGATTTGTACTTCCCTTCGTCGAATTTCTTTTTCGTCCATTCATCATGGACATGAATCTCATCCGCCCGGTCGAGCACTTCCTTCACGAACTCCGGAGGAATGAAGTAGACGCCTTCACGATCGCCCACGACCAGATCGCCCGGCATCACCGTAACCCCTCCGATACGCACGGGTACGTTAATCCCGGTCAGCATCACGTTGCCTATGGGAGTGGGATCCGCGGAGCGGAAGTATCCCGGCATGTCGATCTCAGCTAATCCATCGAGATCGCGGATGCTGCCATCCACCACGAGCCCGCCGCTTTTTGTGGCTTTCATCACATAGTAAAAAAGATTGTCGCCCACGATCGTGCCGTCGACTTTCTTCCCAAACAGATCAACCACCAGCACGTCTCCGGGCTGAAGCATGTCAATCGCAGCTTGATTCGTCAGGCGAGGCAGGCCGCGCTCCTTCACCTTTGCCTCCGCGACATCCTCCACGTCGGCGCGGCGAGGCATGAACTGCACCGTGAACGCCCGCCCCACCATCGTCTTCCCCGGATGCAGCACCTGAAATCCGTCGGCGTACTGATTGTTGAATTCTTTCTCGTGCAGCGTGGCCCAGACTTCTTCCGACGAAAGATCGCGGGCGCGCTCGATCAGTGCATCCGGCACCTTCGGCCTCCCGTCGGGGAGCCTGTCGAAAGAAGACTTCGCTGTGTAGTCGATAAGATCCTGCTTGGGAAAGGTGAACAACTGCGCGTGAGCGTTGGATCCCAGCATGAGGGAAATTGAAAGAGCCGCGCCGACGGTTACAACCGTGCGCCTGACCGCACGCGAGAAGAAGATCATTTCCCAGTCTCCTTGGTCGATGGATTTTCGACATCTGCTGTTGCTGACGAGCTTACAATTCTATGCTCATGAGCGAAAAGAGTTGGACATCGGTAGGCCGCCGTGAACTGTTGAAGACCTCCGCCCTTGCGATCGGCGGAGCCCTGTTGGCCGACTCGACGGAGGCCTACCCCAAGGCAGTCAACACTAACTCAAGTCCCTCCACACTGAAGATCACAGACCTGCGCATAGCCACCGTGGTGAAGCCCGGTCCGAGCCCGTGCCCAATCATTCGCATCGATACCAATCAGGGAGTCTACGGACTGGGCGAAGTCCGCGACGGTGCCAGCCCGACGTATGCGTTGTTTCTCAAGAGCCGGATACTGGGCGAGAATCCGCTGCAACTCGACAAGACTTTCCGCAAGATCAAGCAGTTTGGCGGACACGCGCGCCAGGGCGGCGGAGTCTGCGCCATCGAAATGGCGCTCTGGGATATCGCCGGCAAAGTCTACAACGCTCCCGTGTACGCGCTGGTAGGCGGCGGCAAGTTTCGCGACAAGATTCGTATCTATGCCGACACCACCGAGTCGAAAGATCCGAAAATTTACGCGCAACGCATGAAAGAACGCAAGGAAGTCATGGGCCTCACCTGGCTCAAGATGGATTTGGGCGTCGAGATGGTTTCCGATACTCCCGGCACAGTCACCAACGCCACCGACCTGAATCAATGGCAGGCCAACCAGCTTCCGCATCCGCTATTGGGTATGGAGGTGACGGATAAGGGCATCGCCATGCTCGAGCAATATGTCGCAGCGGTGCGCGACGCGGTCGGCATGGAAATCCCGCTCGCGATGGATCATCTCGGCCATCTGGGTGTGAAGTCCATCATCCGGCTAGGGAAGGCTTACGAGAAATACAACTTGTCCTGGATGGAGGACGTCATTCCGTGGATGTACACCGACCTGCTCAAAGAAATTTCCGAGCAGAGTCCGACGCCCATCCTGACCGGAGAAGACATTTATCTGAAGGAACCGTTCCGTGTCTTGTGTGAGACGCACGCAGTCAGCAAGATTCAACCCGATCTCGCCACCGCTGGCGGCATTCTGGAGACGCACAAAATCGGCGACATGGCCGAGGAGTTCGGCGTCCCCATGGCGATGCACTTCGCCGGCACTCCCGTCGCCTGCATGGCCAACGTGCATTGTGCCGCCGCCACACAAAATTTCCTGGCACTCGAAAACCACTCGCTCGACGTGCCCTGGTGGTCCTCGCTGATCGAAGAGGGAGTAAAGACACCGATCGTCAATCACGGCTGGATCGAGGTCCCCGACCGCCCCGGCCTCGGTGTGACCCTGAACGAAGACATGGTGCGCCAGCACCTCACCCCCGGCACCGGCTATTTCGAGCCCACCACCCAGTGGGATCAAGAGCGCTCCTGGGACCGTCTGTGGAGCTGATGAATTAGTGCATGTGGGGACAGCCGCCCTCGGCTGTCGATCGAGCGAAGCTCACGCCTTTTGCCGCGAGACTCCTCGAAAAGACGCAACGTCGTTCGTGATCTCAGATGCATGGGCATTATGGCAGGGCGCTTTTTCCGGGATCATATAGCGCCTGTGAGGAACTAAAAGACCGGAATTTCGGAGTAAAGCCGGCACCTTGCGCGCATTGGCCACGATCACTTCATGCCCTAACTCGCTGAGCAAGGGACTGATCCAGGGCGAATGCGTCCCGATTTCCAGTGCGATCCGACTGCGCGGCAGCGCGCCGAAGACTTCGCGCAACGCTTTCGCATTCGTACGGACTCGCTGTTCCCGTTGTATCTGGCCCGCTTCGTCCAGCACGCAGTACCAGCTGTTGCGATCTCCTAGATCCAATCCAATGGTCAGTTTCTGCTGCGAAATATTCCTGCTCGGCATCGTCGCCGCAGTGCGGGGACAGCGACCACACGGTGGTTTGAAGACCGGGACGATCACCGGAGCGCATGCTTCCGTACGCCTTACAAACAAACGCCACGGAAAAAGCGGAGCTTCACATCTCCATCGAGGTCAACCTGTGAAGATCCGTGCTAATCCGTGGCAAATTCTACTCCGAGTCGCCTGACACTTACTTCGGCTGCTTCGCGACTCTGAGATACGGCTTGATCGTTTTGAAGCCAGGGAACTTCTGCTGTGCCTCGTCGTTCGAAACCGCCGCCGTGAGGATTACATCCTCACCCGGCTTCCAGTTCACCGGCGTCGCCACTTTGTGCTTCGCCGTGAGCTGCATCGAATCGATCACTCGCAGGATCTCGTCGAAGTTCCGACCCGTGGTCATCGGATAGCTGATCTGCAGCTTAATCTTCTTGTCGGGGCCAACCACGAAAACAGTCCGCACCGTGGCGTTGTCGGCTGGTGTGCGGCCCTCGCACGAATCCCCGGAATCGCCAGGCAGCATCCCGTACAACTTGGCTACTTTCAATTGGGGGTCGCCGATCATCGGGTAGTTCACCTTCGTGCCCTGCGTCTCTTCGATGTCGCCCTCCCACTTCTGGTGGCTCGACACCGGGTCGACGCTCAACCCTATAATCTTCACGTTGCGCTTGGCGAACTCAGGCTGCAGCTTCGCCATGTAGCCGAGTTCCGTCGTGCAAACTGGCGTGAAGTCCTTCGGATGCGAAAACAGAACCGCCCATCCGTCGCCGATCCAGTTGTGGAATTGAATGGTCCCTTGTGTGGTCTCGGCGGTGAAATCCGGGGCAGTATCGTTGATTCTGGGAACGCTAGTGGTCTCGTTTGCGGTCGCAGTAGTCATAGGTTTCTCCTTCTTTCATTTCTTAGTCCTGAATATTCCGAAAGTCGGCCCGCCCCGGCTCCCAGCGTATAGAAGCGGATGAAAGTGAAACCCACCCGCTTTCGCCGGGTGGGTGGGAAGAATTTCGCTGGTTCCTACCCACACGCCGGCATCGGGCAACAACAACACATAACCCCGATGGCGAGTGAGTGAATCATACGGGTTAGGATAGGCGGCGGCTGCTATCCCTGTCAATCGCGGCCGTCCGTTCAGAACCCCGGCAGATTGCATCTTTTCTGCATCGTAAACACGACACCGCTCATCGTTCTTGATGACAACTCAATTTCGACTTCACGGGACGAACATGGGCAAGGAACAGCGCCGTCTGTCGATGTCACAGTGGGACGTATTTACTTCCAATCCGCTCGAAGGCAACTCTCTGGCTGTATTCTCCGATGCCCGTGGACTCACGAATGCCGAAATGCAGGCCATCGCCAAGGAGATGAATCTGTCCGAAACCACGTTCATTTTTCCCCGCGACCCCGCGACCGAGCGTGAACGCGGCGTCCGCGTCCGAATCTTCACGGTGGAAGAGGAACTTCCATTCGCCGGACATCCCACCCTGGGCACAGCATTCTCGCTCCGAAACGGAAGTGCCGCAGGCGAAGTTGTACTTGAATTGAATGTAGGAAAGGTTCCAATATGCTTTGAGCAATCGCCGGGGCAGCCGATCTTCGGAGAGATGAAGCAGGTTGATCCCGTTTTCGGAGTGGTACACGATCGCGAAGCGATGGCTCGTGCTACTGGATTGAATCCAGACGACTTCGATCCTTCCTTGCCCATTCAGACGGTATCCACCGGGCTCTCATTCACGGTGACGCCACTGAAATCATTGGCCGTGATTCAAAGGATTCGCGTCGACGTTCAGCGGGCCACCGAATATTTGCAAAGTACGGGAGGAAAGTTTCTCTACTTCGTTACTCGTGAAACCGTAGACCCCGCGGCGGGTCTGCACGCTCGCATGTTCTTCTACAACGGCGAGGATCCTGCGACCGGGTCCGCCGCAGGTTGCACGGCGGCCTGGATGGTCGCCCACGGCGTCGCCGCTCCCGACCAGCGAATGCTCATCGAACAGGGCGTCGAGATGCAACGGCCCAGCCGTATTTTTGTCCGCGCATCGAAGCACGATAACCGGATAGTTAACGTCCGCGTTGGAGGCAGTTCCGTCGAAGTTTTGCGTGGCGAAGTCTTTCTCTAGCTCTCGTGGTGCAACACGCGATAAACATTGACGCACACTCGCCGCGAAATAAATCAATGGCTAAAAGGTTCCATTAGCATCGGCGGCACTTTACAGCAGCGCGATTTCCTTTTAGCATCCATGTCGCTCTGTACAATCTTCATATTGAGAAAAGCCTCCATTGGCAAGTGCGGCCGTCCCGCCAATGGGTTGCGGAAGGCTAATGAAACCCAAGCGCACCATTCTGTGTGTCGACGACAACGAACAGTCTCTGTCCCATCGCAAAATCGTGCTCGAGACTCGCGGCTACCGGGTAGCGAGTTTTACGCGCGGAGAAGACGCCTTGGCGCGCTTTTTGCAGGGCGGAGTTGATCTTGTCATCGCCGACATGGCCATGCCCGGTCTCGACGGCCCGCAACTGATTTCCCGAATCAAGGACGCGTCGCCCCACACTCCCGCCATTCTGATTTCGAGCAAAGTCCGTATCTACGATCACGATTCGCAGGCAGATGTCTTTCTCACCAAAGGAATGTATTCCCCCGCAGACCTGCTCGAACGCGTGCGTCTCTTACTGATACGCAAGCGCGGCCCCAAGCGCCTTCACCAGCGCCAGCAACCTGCCATGGCGAGCCATATCGGCGCGGCCTGATTCGATAATCTCGTCGAAAGTGTTTTCCTTCGTGGACCTTAGCGCCCTTCGTGGTTGAAGCTTTTTGCCTTTCAACCCCCCCCCGCTGCCGAACCCTCGCAGCTAGTGGTTCGTGTAAGATTCTTCCAGATATGGCCGGAGCATTCATCGAAGCAAGAGAACTTCGCAAGACCTACCACGTGGGCAAGATCGAGGTGGAGGCCCTCCGCGGCATCTCCTTCTCCGTGGAAAAAGGCGAATTCGTCAGCGTAGTCGGCCCATCAGGAAGCGGAAAATCCACGCTTTTCTATCTCCTGGGCGGCCTCACGCGCGCCGATGGCGGCAGCGTGGTTCTTGACGGCGACGATCTAGCCAAACTCTCCGACGCCGAACGCACCCGCATGCGCAAGCGCAAGATTGGATTCGTCTTCCAGAAATTCAATTTGCTGCCTACGCTCGATGCAGAGTCGAACATCTTAATGGCGAAGGAAATCTCTGGAAACGGTGATCGCGATCCTTCTCATTTCAACCGCATCACCGACCTTCTCGGTTTGACCAAGCGGCTAAAACACCGTCCTTCCGAGCTTTCGGGAGGCGAGCAACAGCGCGTCGCCCTGGCTCGAGCCCTGATCAACAAGCCCACGGTAGTCCTGGCCGACGAACCGACAGGGAACCTGGATTCTAAGAACTCCGACATCGTGCTCAAGATGCTGCGCCTTTCCAACAAGGAACTCGGGCAGACCGTGCTGATGATTACGCACAATCCCGAGGCCGCCGGCTACGGCGACCGCATCATCCACATGCGCGACGGCCAAATTGTCAATCCCGAAGACGACCCGCAATGGGTGCACCACTAAGAACTTGTCCCGATCAACCAATTGTGAGGCGAACTCTTGTTCGTATGCAGAAGCGACGCGCTTCAAAACCCGCTGATGAGATACTTGTCTTGAGATTCTAAGAAAGCCCGCGCATCGAAAGCGAATACGAGAGCGGATACGAACAAACGCTTTAGCTCGTCAGCGAAGGCGGGATCGCTTCTTCTCCGGTGCCGAATTGCGTACTGGGGTGAGGGCCCATGCTGAACTCGAGAACCGCTCCGTCAGCGATCTCGGAGTGTTTGAACCAGAGCTTTGGGTGGGGCTTGCCATTCAACGTGACTGACTGGATGTAAGTATCGCCGGGCGATGTGCGTTTCACTTCAATTCTCAGTTTCTTGTTGTTGCCGAGTTCGACCTCAGCGCGATCGATGAGCGGCGTGCCGAAGACGTAGTTGCCGCTTACGGGGTCGACCGGATAGAAACCGAGCGAACTCATGATGTACCAGGCGGACATCTGTCCGCAGTCTTCGTTGCCGGCCAGCCCGTCGGGCTGATCGTCGTATTCAATCTCCAGCAGGCTGCGCACTCGTGCCTGCGTTTTGTGCGGCACGCCTGCATAGCAATAGAGATAGGCCATGTGGTGGCAGGGTTCGTTGCCATGCGCATATTGGCCCACCATGCCGGCGATGTCTGGAGGGGCATCGGCGGGAAGCTGCGAGCTAGTCGTAAAAAGTGTGTCGAGTTTCTCGATGAACGCTTCCCTGGTCCCGAACAGCTTGAAGTAACCAGCCGGGTCATGCTGGATAAAAAAAGTGGTCTGCCACGGGTCCGACTCAGTGTAGTCGCGCCACCGCTTGGAGTAACCCATCTCGGTTGGCTCGAAAGGCTCGGACCACTGGCCGTTTTCGAGACGCGGACGAAGAAATCTGGTCGATGGATCAAGAAGATTCTTGTAGTTCTTCGATCGCTCGATCAGGAGCTTGTAGTCGTCCATCTGTCCTAGCGCTTTCGCGATGTGAGCTACAGCCCAGTCGTCGTAAACGTATTCCATCGTCTTGCTGACGGATTCTTCTTCCTTGTCACACGGAATATAGCCCAGCTTGCGGTAATAGCCGAGGCCGCGATAGTCGTCGTCCATGGCTCGACGCCTGAGCGGAGGATACACTTCGCTGAAATCGATTCCTTTAAAACGCTTCACGCAAGCCTCTGCGTAGACGGAGCTCGAGTGATAGCCGGTCATGCAGAAAGTCTCTCTCCCCTGGAGTGGCCAGATCGGCACGCCGTCAGGGCTCTCCTGCGCCATACGAATCAGGCAATTGACGAAGTCGGGAACGCGGTCGGTGAGGAACAGGGTGTACATGGGATGCGCGGTGCGATAGGTGTCCCACAAGGAGAACGTGCTGTAGTTGTGCGCTCCGGCCGGCAGGCGGTGAATCTTGCCGTCCATGCCGCGGTATTGGCCATCGACATCATCGAAGAGAGTCGGCGCGCAGAGAAGGTGGTAGAGGGCGGTATAGAAGATCGTTTTGTGACGCGGGGTCACGGTTTCGACTTTGATTCTGGAAAGGTTCGCATTCCACGATGCATGCGCTGCGCGGCGGACTTTTTCGAAATCCCAGCCGGGGATTTCTGCAGCGACGTTCTTGCGTGCTCCCTCTTCGCTCACAGCGGAGATTCCTGTCTTTACCGAGATCACTTCTTTGTCCTCGGTTTGGAAATGCAGCAAGCATTTCAGCGACGTACCTTTCGCTTCGCGCACCGACGGATCGAGGCGCTTGTTGTCGGAAACAATTTCGGCTGAGACGAACGGCCTCGAGAACTGCATAGCGAAATAGATTTCGCGCCCCGGAGCCCAGCCTTTAAGGCTGCGGCCGCCCACGATGGTGTCGTTACCGACGATCTTCAAGGAAGCCCAGATGATTGGAGTATTCGAGAATGAGTGCACCAGATCGAGAATGAAATGGCTGGTGTCGCTCTTGGGAAAGGTGTAGCGGTGGATTCCAGCATGCTCGGTGGCGCTAAGTTCAGCACGAATGTTGTAATCGCGAAGGATCACTGAGTAATATCCCGGGACCGCGGTTTCTTCTTCATGGCTAAAGCGGGAGCGATATCCTTCGCCGGGATTCTGCCGGGCTCCCGGAAATAGCTTGGTCGGCCCAGTGCCAGGCATCAATAAGAAATCGAGCATGTCGGACGCACCGGTTCCGCTCAGGTGCGTGTGGCTGAAACCCATGATGGAGCTGTCGGAGTAGTGATAGCCCGAACACCAATCCCAGCCATCGTTGTAAGTATCGGGACTGAGTTGCACCATGCCGAAGGGGACGGTGGCTCCGGGATAGGTGTGGCCGTGGCCGCCGGTGCCGATGGCGATCTTCACGAATTTGGTGAAGTCTTCGGAATCCTGGGTCGGTGTGACGGTAGAAGGTCCATCGGAGGTTGCGAGTCGAATGCCGAGAAATTTTGCAAACGGGATGGAGGAGAAAGCAGCAACAAAATCACGCCGAGTAAGCATTACGGGTCCTTTGGAAAACGGGAAAAATAGATTCTAGTACTCGGGCAGCGAATTCGGGACTTGACAAGTATTCCAGATCGCGAGAGCATTCCGTGCAAATCCCAGCCTCGTGAATTGGGGCTCCCCATCGCAGTATTGAGACGTCAGACATTTCCCCGCAGGACATAGGCTGGCGCTTTGGTGTCCTGCAAACACTGGATATTTTTGCGCTTTCTTTACAGGTTCTGAGGCGTGCTGATGTCGAAGGAGGTTCCAATGAAACGCTTGCTCGTACGGTTTCTAACCACCAGTCTTCTTTGCCTGGCTGCTGCTGCTGGCTATGCGCAGACCCCGGCCGACGGCACGCCGCAGCGGTGGACGCCTCGCTACAAAGTCATGCATATGAAAAATGGCCACGCGCTGATCCCAGCCATTCGGCGGCAGGCCGCTGCCGGCGCCACCATTCCATTGTGGAATTACAGCGTGGTCTCGCCCTTGGACCATCTCACTTATACCGGACAGATGGTGGGCCGCAGTCCCTTCTATCACGGGTTCCGCTCCACCAGCATTCAGAGTTTTCTGATTCCCGTAAGGTTCGTATTTTCGGATGGAACTGTGCTCGATCCGACGGTTTCGAATGCCTGTCTCGGGGCCACGACTCTGAGTGTTGTACAGAATTCACCGATATTCCAGACCACCGACTGGGTCATGAACGGAGTGGATGTGGGAACGGCGCAGTACATCGATGGTTTTCAACGCGCCAATTTCTGGAACAAGGTATCGGTGGCCGGCAACAGCTATCACAACCCGTTGGCTGTGACCACGCTCGCAAAAATTAGCGTCACGGTTCCCGCCGCTGACGGCGCGACTACTGCCTTTTTTTGCAATGAGGGGGGAATCGACATCAACTGGTGGGACGCACTCGTCGAAAACACTATTTTGCCTTCGCTGGTTTCCAAAGGCGTAGGGCCGACAAGCGTACCGATCTTTCTTTTTGACAGCGTTGAAATGTGCGACGTTGGAGGCTGCGGCATTCTCGGATACCACAACGCTTTTACCCCTGGTGGCGTGCTGCAGACGTACTCGGTCAGCGACTTCGATAATTCCGGATTTTACGGCGGCGATATCTCCGTTCTTGCTCACGAAGTCGGGGAATGGATGGACGATCCCCTGACCACCAATCCAACTCCGGCGTGGGGCAACATCGGGCAGGTCGCGGGGTGCCAGAACAATCTGGAAGTCGGTGATCCTCTGACTGGGACATTCTTCCCGGCGGTCACGCTCGGTAATTTCACTTATGACCCGCAGGAACTAGTGTTCTTCTCCTGGTTCTTCCGGCAGTCGCCTTCGATTGGCGCTGGTGGCGCCTTCTCGAACAACGGTTCGTTCAACACCAGCCCCCCATCGTGTCCTTGAGGCTGAAATACAGGGGAGTGATTTTTGGTTCCCTGCTGAAATGGCCAAGGGATTGAAGCGGGAAAAACGAAAATTGTTTATCACGGAGGCTGTCATGTTGGACCGAACTCAACTGATTCGGCTGTGCGGTCTTGTGGTGCTGCTGTCGCTGGCAACGACGGCCTGGTCCGATACCATGACGGGCGTGTCCAGCAAAGCCAGCCAGGGCTCCAATGACTCCGTGCTCTGGTCCCAACTCGGGGCCGATGCCACCGTTCTCGCCGCCAGCGCCAAAGCGACCTCGGGAGCCGGGGTGGCCGTGAACGTCGCTTTTGCAGGGGCTAACAGCCTAGCCTCGGCTGTGTGTGCGGCCGCCCCGACCTGCAGTTGGTCGGGAACTGGTTTCGCCTCCGGCGATCGCATCATCTGGACTGCCGATGCCGCCGCAAGCGGCAACGGACCCGTAAGCTTGAGCTTTGGCACCAGCGTCTCCGGGGCAGGCGCGTTGATTCAGGCGGACGAACCCGGGCAGTTCACTGCACTAATCCAAGCGTTCAACGGTTCTACCCTGCTCGGTTCGTTTTCAGTAACGAGCAATGCCACTGGCGATGCGGTTTATGTCGGCATTCTGGATCAGACCGGAGCGAACATTACTTCTGTGACTTTCAGTCTGACGGCTTGCGGCACCGCCGATGCCAGTTGCGTACGGTCGGACTTTGGGCTCGATACAGTCTTCCTTAACGTCGGTTCTGGCTCGGGTACCACCGTCTCGCTCACCCCCACCAGCCTGAACTTCGGCGCGGTGGCTGTGGGTGTCACCAGCGCAGTGCAAAGGGTCACGCTCAAAAACACCGGTACCGCCGCGCTCGCCATCTCCAGCATCGCGATCACCGGCACCAATAGCACCGAGTTCATCAAAACCGCCACCACCTGCGGCGCTTCTCTGGCCGTCAAAGCGGCCTGCACCATCAGCGTTGATTTCAAACCTGCCGCGACGGGCGCGCGCGCAGCCGTCATCAGCATCATCGATAATGGTAGCGGCAGTCCGCAGCAGGTGCCGCTCAGCGGAACTGGCACCACAGTCAAATTCGCGCCCGCCAGTCTGTCGTTCGGCGACGTGGCCCTAGGCGTCAGTTCCGTCAAAACCATCACGCTCACCAATATCGCGACCACGGCGCTGTCCATTACCGCAATTGCCATTACTGGCACGAATGCCGCGGATTTCACCCAGACTCATACCTGCGGCGCCTCCCTAGCCGCCGGCGCCAAGTGCACCTTCAGCATTACTTTCACCCCTCTAGTCATCGGTACACGCAGCGCATCCCTCAGCGTGGCCGACAGTGCCGCGGGCAGCCCGCAATTGATACCACTCAAGGGTGTCGGCACCACCGCCAAGCTCGCTCCTACCAGTTTGAACTTCGGCTCCGTCACGGTTGGCACCACCACCGCTGCCAAGCTCATCACGCTCACCAACATTGGGACGACAGCACTCACGATCACAAGCATCACCATCACCGGAGCAGCCGCGGGAGACTTCTCGCAGACTCATACCTGCGGCGCCTCCCTGGCTGCGGGCGCGAATTGCACCATCAGCGTCCAGTTCAAACCCACAGTGGCAGGTAACCGAGGCGCCGCCATCAGAGTCACCGACAATGCGGCCGGGAGCCCGCAACAAGTGCCTGTCTCGGGTAAGGGCATCTAGCGACGTGGAAACCTTGATTGGATGGGTCAAAATCCAATCGGTAGCGACGGCGACACCGTCAGAATTCAACAATTTCCCCTAATTCCAGACAACCGTTTAACGGTATACTGCATGGGTCTTCTCTTTGGTGGGGACGTGACACCCAGCTCTCGTGGGGCTGATTGGGGATATTTACTTGCCACGCGAAGAACGTCACGCCGTTCCCGGACCAGACCATGGACGACCCAAAACCAAGCAGGATCGAGATTGAGGCGGCTACGCTTGTGCCTGATCGCAATCCCGGAAGTCCTTCCCCTGCACAAGACTCCAACGTCTCGCAAACTCCGAAATCACCTTTTGACCCCGGTCAAGGTTTCGATGCGCCCACCATTCTGGAAGGCGCTCTCCCGCCCTTGGCTCCGGTGACTGGACAGAAGCCGCCCCCTGATCGCGATTCACCCCCTCCGCCAGCCAGCACCTTCGGGTCCCCCATTCTTCCGCCGGGAATGGTCATCGGAAACCGCTACCAGATTTTGCAGATTCTCGGCGAAGGCGGCATGGGTGCCGTGTACAAGGCCAAAGACCTCGAACTCAACCGCGTCATTGCCCTCAAAGTCATCCGGCCTGAACTTGCTAGCAATCCCGAAATTCTGCAACGTTTCAAGCAGGAACTCATACTCGCCCGGCAAGTCACCGACCGCAACGTGATTCGCATCTTCGATCTCGGCGAGGCTGCCGGCATCAAGTTCATCACTATGGAGTATGTAGAAGGACAGAGCCTGTATCAGATCCTTAAAGAGAAGGGCAAGCTGCCGGTTTCAGAAGCCATCAACATCATGCGCCAGATGTTGAGCGGTTTGCTCGCTGCTCACCGCGAAGGCGTCATCCATCGCGATCTGAAACCCGGCAATATCATGCGCGATAGCCAGGGCCGCGTCGTCGTCATGGACTTCGGACTCGCCCGCTCCCTCGTCGGCGACGGCATGACCCGCACCGGAACCATGATGGGCACGATGGAATACATGTCTCCGGAGCAAGCGCAGGCCAAGGAACTCGATGCCCGCTCCGACATTTTCACCTCGGGACTGATCTGCTACGAACTGCTCGCTGGCAAAATGCCGTACCACGCCGACAGCGTGGTCGCCAGTTTGCTCAAGCGCATGCAGGAGCGTGCGATCCCGCCGTCGGATTGGGATGCCTCCATCCCGCAACCAGTCAGCGAACTGGTGTCCAAGTGCCTGGAGCGCGATCCCGCGGACCGCTGGCAGAGTGCTGAGGAAATTCTCGACCGCATAGACGAGATTCAGGGCAAACGGCCGATGTCGGTACTGACCAGCCGTCCGCCTGTGTCGTTGACCGCACAGTCCGTGTACAGCGCGCCAGCAGCGTCGCCTCCAGGTGCCAGCAGAAAACGTTTGGTGATGATCCTGGTCGTAGCAGCGATTGTGGGCGCCGCAGGAACTGCCGGATGGTTCCTGAAGCCGCGGCCGCAATCGGCGCCCGTACACCAAAACGTCAGAGTCCTGCTGGCTGATTTCCGGAACGCGACCGCTGATTCGGTTTTCGATGGCACCATCGAACCGACGGTCGCCCTGCAGCTCGAAGGCGCTCCGTTCATCAGCGTCTTTAACCGCGCCCAGGCTCGCTCGACGCTCGCCGAACTCAAGCCCGGCACCACGCAACTCGATGAAGCCAACGCCCGGCTCGTCGCTGTGCGCCAAGGGGTTGACCTTGTGGTCAGCGGTCAGGTGACCGCGTCCGGCTCCGGATACAAGATCCTCAGCAAAGTCACTGATACCCTCACCGGCAAGACCATCGCCACCGAAGTCGCCGACGCGTCAGACAAATCCGGCATCCTGCGCGCCGTAGCCAATCTCGCGGACCAGATGCGTACGGCACTGGGCGATACGGCCTCGGAGTCGGCCAAGCTTGCCGAGGCGGAAACCTTCACCACCGCCTCCCTCGAAGCGACCCACGAATACGCCGAGGCCCAGGAAGCACGCTACGCCGGAAAGACTGCCGAAGCGATCAAAGGATTCCGCCGCGCTGTCGAACTCGATCCTAACTTCGGCAGTGCCTATGGAAATCTCGGTGCGCTCTACTGGAATGAGGGCAATCAGGCCGACGCCATCAACTACTACAAGCTGGCGATGCAGCACATCGACCGCATGACCGACCGTGAGAAATATCGGACGCGGGGCGGCTACTACCTTGCGGTTTCCGATGGGGACAAAGCCGTCGAGGAATTCAGCGCCCTCGTCAAGCAATATCCTGCCGACAGCATGGGCTTGAGCGCACTCGCCCACGCGTACTATCTGCGTCACGATATGGCCCAAGCTGTGGATGCCAGCCGGCGCGCGGTCGAGATTTATCCCAAGAACGTCGTCTACCGCACCAACGCCTCTCTCTATGCGCTGTTCGCCAGCGACTACGACACTTCCGAGCGGGAGGCGCAAGCCGTCCTTCAGATCAATCCAATCTATGAGGACGCCTACACGATTCTGGCTTTGTGCGAAACCGCAAAGGGAAATTTCGACCAGGCCAACCAACACTGGCACAAGGTCGAGAGCCTTAGTGCGGGAGGCGCTTCTTCCGCCGCAGGGGGTCTTGCTGACCTCGCGCTTTATCGCAGCGATCCTGAACAGGCGATCTCCGCTCTGAAGAAAGGCATCGACGGCGACACCGTCGCCAAAGCCAGCGACGCGGCTGCAAAGAAATACGTTCTCCTCGCCGAGGCCCAGCTCATGGCAGGCAACAAGTCAGGCGCCCTGCAGTCGGTGAAGCAAGGCGTCGCCATGAGCAAAGCCAACGTTCTGTTCGCCGCCGCGCGCGTCTACTTAATGGCCGGTGATACGTCGCAGGCCACTGCCCTCGCCTCCGAGCAATCGAAACAACTCGAAGGCACACCGCAGTCTTTTGGCAAGTTGATCGAAGGGGACATTCAGCTTTCGCGCGGCAACGCCAAGCAAGCCATTCAGCTCTACAAGGAATCGGAGCGGTTGCTCGATTCATGGCTCGCACATTTCGATCTTGCGCGCGGATATATCGCGGCCGGAGCTTTTACCGAGGCCAGCACCGAACTGGAAACCTGCCTCAAGCGCCGCGGCGAAGCCACGGACATCTACATCGACGAGCAACAAACCTTCCGCTATTTTCCTGCCACCTATTATTACCTGGGCCGCGCGCTCGAAGGGCTCAAGAGCTCCGGCGCCGCCGATGCCTACAAGAGCTTCCTCGCGATGAAAGTGCCCAATGCGCACGATCCCATGGTGGACGACGCCAGGAAACGACTGGCGAAGATTACCCCATAGTCGGCCGCAAAAAAACTCTCTTCGCTCGTGGCGAGAGTACCGCAGCGGCTAAAGCGGCGATAATTTTGTGAGACTTACGGCGCGGCTTGAAGCCGCGCCCTTTCAAAACCGAGATCAGAGACGAGTTGCTCAGCAGCCTGTTAGATTAGTCGGTCCCATGCAAAGAGGCAGGGGAGTGGAAGAATTGGGAGTGGGCGCCACGGCCAACCCTTTCGCCTGGATAGCTCTGCGGGTTAGTGTGCTCCGGTGATCGTGACGTTATCGAACGTGTACTGGGCCGTGTCGACTGCATAATTGCCCGTCGCGATAATACGGAAATAGTAGGTACCGGCCGGCAGAGTCCCGCTTATCGGCAGGGTGTAGCTGGTTTGGGCATAGAAGCTCGGCGGCGTGAAGTTCGCAATGGTTGTCGGCACAGGAGTGATGAAATTCGGATCGGTATCGTACTGCAATGAGAAGCTCTGGGCAGTGTTGCACCCGGTAATCTGTACTCCGCCGTTCTGGCAATCGTTGTTGAACTCGTGGAAACTGACAGCTGCTCCTGAGATCGTCGTGCTATTCGTGATCGCAAAGTTATAGCTCGATCCGGAGACAACGAAATTCACATCGATGCAATTCGCGACCACGCATCCATAACTGTTGATACCGAGGTCTTGGGCGTTGGACACGGTAAACGTACTGCCGGAGATATTGGGCGCAGCAAACGACGGCGGCGCCGAGACCGACGCCGCACCCTGCGGCACGTTGTCAAAGTTGTACTGCATGAGCGTCGTCACGCTGCCGGGCGCCGCGAGCGTGACCATCGTGGCATAGACCGATTGATCACTCAATCTCACCACGATGTTGTAACAGCCCACGGGGGCCGCTCCAGTCGCCCAGTTCACGGTGTAGACGGCATCGGTGGGCTCAAACGCGAATGATCCGGTGCTGGTCGCTGCATCGTACAGAACAATGCTGGCTGCGCCGCTCGGTGGAGCGCCGGAACATCCGGCGTTCGCGTACACCGTCACGTTATTGAGCGTGACGTTTTGTGCGGTGTCGTTGCCGACTCCGGGGATGTTCAATTCGAACATCACCGGAATCGTGGATCCGGCGTCAAACGTACCCGCATTCGAAGGGTTCGCAGGCGCCGCGCCAGTCGTCAATGGCGCATCGAAGCCTGCAAACGTATCTGCAGAGAGGTGCACGATGGTGGACCACTGGGCGGTGTCGTTGGTGGTGACCACGAGGTTGTAGCAGCCCGCCGTCGCGCCCGTGGTGTTCCAACCGAAAACGAAACGGTTGTTTGGACTGTCGTACGTGAAAGCAGCTTGCCCGGTGGACGCGTTGTAGAGGGTGGTACCGGCTCCCGCGGCCTGGCCCGCGCACGCTGGATTCGGTATGGCCACAATTGACGTAAGCGTAGCCGGGTTCGAGATATAAGCATTCGCCGCGTCCTGCAACCGCCACGTGATCGGGATGGTGGTGCCGATGGTGAAACTTCCTGAGTCGCTGGGCTGAGGCGGACTTGCCGGGTTGGGCGGATTCAGCATCACTGCCCGCTGGAGCGGCGACTGGAATCCGGTGAAGTTGTAGATCACCAGGTAGCTGACCGTCGGGTCAGGACTAGCGGCGTTCCCAGCCTGGTCCACGGCATGGATGCTGAACATGGCGGGCCCGACAGAACTCGCTGGATACGGCGAGGTGGACGGATTCGCGGTGCAGGTGGTTGTATCGCCACCCGAGTTATCGCCGCAGGTGAAGTTCGGGATGATCTGCTGGTTCAGCACATACGTCTGCGCGACCGGCGTAGTGATCATGACTGCAGGAGTTGCTGTGTCGATCAGCACCGGGCCGAACAAGGCAGTGCCGGTGTTTCCAGCGATATCCTGGCAACTCCCGCTGGCCGTATACGAACCCTGCGATGTGTAGCTCGTGCTGCCCACGATCGAACCGGTCTGCACGCCGGAGAGCGCATCACCACAGGCGAACGTTACTACCACGGATTGGTTCGTCCATGTCCCTGCTGTATAGACCGCTCCGCTTGAGTTGTTGAGATTCGCCGTGGCAGTGACGGTGGGAGGCGTCGTGTCAATCAGAATCGGCCCGAACGAGACGGGCGGAGCGTTGTTACCGGCGAGATCCTGGCACGAAGCATTCAGCGTGGCGCCTGCTACCGATGTATTTACAGTAAGCGTTACCGTGGCGGCCGAAGTCAACGCATTCGGCTGACTGTACGTGAGCGTCGAACCGACAGCCGGGATGCCGGTGATGATCGGGTTTGTTATCCCGCTCACGACCGGTCCGGATAAATTGTCCGCGCATGTGAATGTCACGGCTACGCTGTGATTCACCCATGTACCTGCCGTGTAGGCGGAGTTGGTGCTAATGGCGGGCGCAGTCTGGTCGATGTTGATGCCATTCACGGTGAACGCCGCGGAGTTCCCTGCCTTGTCCGCGGTGGCTCCGGGGACGCTCTGACTGGCGCCGTCGGTCGAGAGAATTGTCGGCACAGGACAAGTTGCAATGCCCGATTGCTGTCCGGCCGGCCCATTCAGCGGGTCCGGATCGCTGCATCTGAACGTCACAGTCACCGGAGAGTTGTACCAGCCGTTGTTGTTAGACGCACGATCGGGCTGTCCTGAAATCGCCGGCGGCGTTTTGTCAATATTGAAACCGGACGAAGTGAACGGTAAGGCCGTGTTTCTTGCGTAGTCTGTCACGGTCATGACACCCGAAACGGGCTTGCCTTCGGTAGTGAGCGTCATCGCGCCAATGCCGCTCGCGTTGATGCCGGTGGCGGCCGACGGAGACGTCGCAACCGCCGAGGCTACTCCAGAGAGATTGTCACCGGTAGAGTAAGGAATGACGACCGGTGTGTTGTACCAGCCCGGAGCGCTCTGAGAAGTCGCACTCACTCCAAAAGCCAGCGTTGGCGGCACGGTATCGACGGTCAACTGGGAAAGCAGGTTGGTCGGCGGCACCGTCATGGTGGTCGCGGTAGCTAGAACATCCGCGGCAGGGTTCACGTAGTGGCCGCTCGCGCCGGCCGTGAACGTCACACGTCCGTTGCCACTCATCGCGGTGCAGGTGAAATTGAAGATCTGGGCACCAGTGCCCGCAATGCTGGCGCTGGCAGGCATTGGCGAAGTGCAAATCACAACCGGCACGGGACCAGATGGCGTCCCCGCCGCTGTGGCATTGACCGTCAATCCCGCAATCACATTGGTTGCATTAGCCGGTCCGGTGCTATTTACGGTAACTGCCACGGTGGCTACATCCCCAGCCTTCATGTAGCCCGTGCTTCCGACTTCATTCGCGACCTGGGCATCTACACTGGCAATCGTGAATTGGTTCACCTCCAGCGGCACTTGCTGCACGTCGAGCGCTGGCGTGAGTGAAGCTCCTGTACTCGCCGAGTCCTGCACCTGCACGCTCACGGGATAGGTGCCAGGCTGCGCCGTCACAACGCCCGTGCTGATCTGGCCCGAGACGTTGAGGGTCAACGGAGCGACCAGCAAGGGCTGCGTCGAGTTCGGCGGCGGTGCTGGGATCACTGCAACCGGATTCGCTGGATCGGCCGGAATCGTCCACGCCGTCGCCCCGAATCCGCCAACCGAGGCAAACGCCGTGTTCGTGTAATGCTGCCCCACCACCGCGACGGGCAGTGCCGACGTCGTGATGGCGAGCGATCCAGGAGGAGTATTTTGGCCGGTGTTCGGAGTGAACGCATTTGCCTGGGTCAGGAACGAAGACACTGTCTGCTGCACCGGCGGCGCAACCACGCGCAGCGTGACGCGGTTTCCTTCGCCCGGGGACAACGAAAGCGTCGAACTCGCCGGATTCGATGGCGGCTGCACGGTAAGATCGCAGGTCGGATTGATGTTCGTCGAGTCGCGATTCACGACGGGGCTCTGGTACACCTTGTGCTGCACCAACTGGCAGACCGAACACTGCGTACTGCAACTGCTTGGGTTGGCCGAGCAACTCGCGGGACAACACTGGACCCCCGAGGACTTGACCAGTTCTGTGGTGTTGTAACTGGAACTGGTATTGCCCTTGTTGTTTACCTTCCAGCTGTAATCAGTCAGGCTGTTCTCCGCCAGGTTCGTGATTTTCGGCGTGAAGATATCGGGGCTCACGATTTTTGGCGTAAAGATCTTGGGCGTAAATATTTTGGGCGTGAAGATCGTGTCCACGATGGTTGGATTGGCCACCTGGATCGAGTTAATCTTCGGAGTAAAAATCGACGTAATCTTGGGCGTGAAGATTGTGGGTGTCTCGATCGCTGGGGTGTTGTTGGCAACCGTTCCAATTTTCGGTGTGAAAATCGCGGGTTGGCTGATCTTGGGCGTGAATATGCCGCTCGTCGGATCGGGAGGCGCGTCCACCGACGGGTTGTATTCTTCGCCGGCCGCGATTGGCAAGTTCGCATAAGGCGCTTCCACGTCCGGATTATCGTTGTCAGTATTCAGGAAATCTGCTTCAGCCAGCGATGGGTTGGTCGTGTCGCCATTCAACACCGCCAGCGCTTGCAATCCGGCGAAGCGGGGAGCTGCGGCACATCCGTTCGAACCCGGAATGCAAGCCATCTGGGCCACCAGGACATTGATGCTGGCATTCGCTCCTGTCGAAGGCACATTGATCGCTTCGGACAGAGTCGTCTTCGGGTTGATAGCTAAATCCAGGTAACAATTTGGGGTCCCCGGGAAACTTGCGGGCACAGCCGCTGTGTTGCACACTCCTGTCACACCCTGGCTGGTTGACGCTTCCCCCAGAATGAGACGGTAGTAGGCCGGAGATCCCGGAGGCGTCGTGCTCAGCGGCGCCATTGTGTTTTTCACCAGCAGCGAATAGGACCGCTGCGGCGGAGCATTTGTATTCACCGGCTGAACTTTGGCGTTCTCGCGGAACCGTACGATCAGTCCGTTGCTGATGCGCGAGGTGTACACATTCTGATTGCGGTCGCCGCTATACGAAGAGGTTCCCGGCGTTCCATCCGCGTTGGTGACGTTCACCAGGTTGCATGCAGGCTGGATTGTCGTGCACGTCGGACATGCCAATCCCGTTCCAGAGTACGTGCTGATTTGCGAATTGCCACCGTTCGGAGGCACATACTGCGTCCAGTCCTGGGAGCCGTTCACAGCCGGCGGAGGTACGACGTCGCGGTTATCTGTCCACGCCACGTGGAAATCTGGAGCATTCGTCGCCCCCGTTGCATCCGTCGCCAGCGTGTTAAACACCCACGAATTCCCGCTGGGCATGATGCTTTGCGCAGCGATGTCGATATAGTCGCCGATAAACGGAGTAGTCCCCTGCACAAACATGGGCAAGTTCGGTGGATTGAAGAATCCCTGCTCGATCTGCCCGTTGCCATCGTCGACGTAGTACGGGTATTGCGAGATCTGGAACCCTTTAAAGGTCGCCGGACCCGCGGCGGGATTGATCACCGCGCCGTATACGTCAATCGTGTGGCGCACACCCGAATTCGGATCCGAAATCAGCGGGGTGAACACCGTCGCGGGAGTCGAAACAGTGCTGCCCGGAATCGCCTGATCAGTGACCGTGACCTGCGAGAGGTCGCTGCACGGCGGGCTCGCGCATTGCAGCACGCTCTGCATGTTGTCGCGCCTCGAATCGAACCACGCCAGCATGAGCTTGCCATACGCGAAGTTCAACGACGGATTGAACTGGTGTCCATAGGTCGAGGCGGTCGGCGCCGTGCCGTCGGCTACATATGGCGTGGTCCAGGTGCTCGAACCCTTCGGCAGGGTCGTGATCATGATTCTCGATCCGTACGTTCCCGCCGTTGGCCCGTTAAACCGCTGCGAGTAGGCGAGCCACGCTCGCCCCGTCCCATCGACGGCCAGACTGGGAACATCCAGCGAACGAAACGTCGTCCCAGTCGCTTGCGGCTGGTCGAACACCGATCCGGGAGGATATGGATTCTTTGTTGTAGGTGGTACGAATGTGTAGGCCGGAGGCGGCGCGCTGAACGACCAGCCGCCATTTGTTGAAACCGCGTACTGAATGGCATCCGGCTGATTCTGATTTCCTGGCACGCCAATCTGCCGCCAGGCAACGATCACATTTCCTGTCGTAGGATCGATCGCAGCTACAGTCCCCTGCGCCAGTTTCTGGGCTTGGCTCAGGATCTGCGGTTGGTTCCACGTTGCGCCGCAGTTTGTCGAGCTCACCACCTTAATCTTCGAAGCAGGATTGTTTTGCGACCCATTAAATTGCGTATACACCACATAGACGTAACCGCTACTGAAGGTTTGGCCGTTGATCTTGCACGTCGCCGTCCGACCCGGCCTTGGGATGTCGACCGCGATCCATGGCTTATCGAGAAACTGGCCTGAAGTTCCGGTGTCGACCAAATTCACGCCGATGTACAGGAATGGGTTTCCGTGGGTCGTACCGTTTGCATTGGATTGCAGATACGCGCCGTCGCCATTTCCTTTGTTGTTCAGGTCCTGAAGAGTGGCAACAAAAACTCCGCTGGGCGATCCCGTCCCGCGGTTAAACACCAGCCCGCTGTAATACAACAATCCATTTGTTCCTGCCCGCACGGTGGGATCGGTCGCGACGGTGTAGGCGTGCAGGGGAGATGCCTTGCCAACGGTGGAGGTGTCCTGCGGATATCCCGGAAGCAGGGTACTCTTCCATGTGTCGCCGCCATCCAACGAACATGTCTACCGTCCGGTAGTCGTTGGCGCCCCCCAGCATGTGTTCCGGGTTGCGGCTCGAGACCGCGATCGAAGGCTCATTCTGCCGCTGCAGGTAGGGATCGCCTGCTGGCCAGTTTGTTCCTGAAACCATGTTGATGTTTTGGCTCGCGACCTGGGCGATCCCTGCTACGCATAACGACACCACAACGACCAACACAGCTAGACAGCGGACGACCATCGTGCATCCCTCCGGGGACCTGCCCGAGAAACCACACACTTCGACAACTCAATTTTTGGGTGAACAACACAATTGGGGAAGAGCCGCCCCCGCAGCTCTTGAAGGCTAGTAAATCTCGACTGGAACGCCCACCGCCGGAGTTTCCCCCAACCGTCCGGCAGCTGCTACGAATCCGCTGCTCCGAGCGCGATCGCCCATCTACGTGGGATTATCGCGCGCCGGAGGCCCATCAATCTTCTGATGCGCTCTTCCACTTGTCAACCCTACACAGCAACTAGCAGGAAATAATCCTCGAAAAGCCGGGATGCAGCAAATGCAATGTTCAGCAATTTTGATTGGCTGGAAAATTCCCTGCTCATGGCAAGTCATCTTCGTCCGGCCATTCGTTTCCGCCGCATGATTTCACAGCCAACTGTAGGGCTTTTCTTGCCTTCTCGGCCGCAGCGGGAACCGAGAAGAATAGGCTAAGGTCGCGCCTGGTTTGCTTGACTCCTTCGTGCTCTTTTGTTGTCCCGTTTGCTTCTGACCTGCGAATCACCTGCATCGCCTTCCCCGGCTCTGAGCGACTGCTCACCTTCAGCACTCCCGCGCCCCCAGCTTCGCATTGTCCGAATTTCTGCGTTTCCACCAACACCGGTGTCGTCAATTCTGACAAATCCGCATACACAATAAACTCGATCTCCTGCGGCCCATTCGCAGACTGCTTTTGGTCGTCTGTAGATCGATGATCTAACGATGACGTTTTCCCCTCTTCCGCAGGGCTATCGATCGCTCGGACGTCAGCGGGGCGAGTCACTTTTCGCGCCCTCACCACCAGCTTGCAACCGTCTGTCTTAATGACTTCAGCTGTCTCCTCAATTTCGATGTCTTTCCCCTGAACCCGACATCGATTTCGAACGATAGCGTTTCCGTTCACTGCCCGCTCAAACTTTCTGGTCGACACCAGAATATCTTTAGAGCTTCCAGGCCGCTTCTCCTGCTCCCCCGCCTCTTGTGTCATCGGAAACGACGAGATGTCGTGAGAACCTAGCAAGAGAAGTCCCGCGATCCAAAAGACCTGCCGCATAATTTGCTTAGCCTCTAACCAACCGATACTTTCGCAGCGAACCACTAACCACGATATTCGCAGATCCTTTCGTATCGACAGCTACGTCATGATCATCCTTAAGCTTAGTCCTGCGCATCCGCATGCAGTTTTCTGCAACCGCAATGAGCAAAGGTACCAGATGGGCACGTCTGGAGATTCCCGTTGCGGCACTCCTTGCGCGATGTCTCTCCAAGACAAGTCGCCGCTTAGCCACCGAGAGTACACTTCCGTGAAAGTGCGCGGATCTCAAATTCGCGGCAGACGCCTGGAGTCACGCCTGGCGAATGCGTGCGGGAGGAGCCCATGCGAGGCATAAAGGGGTGTGCTCTTGTTGTAACAGTGTGGCTGGCCTCGGCCGGCATAGCGGCGGGACAGGGATCATCCTCGTCGCTTCAGGGAACGGTCACGGACCCAAGCGGAAGTGCCATTGCGGGCGCAAAGATCGTGCTCTCCAACGATGAATCCAGGATCGAGCGTTCGACCGAGAGTGATGCACGAGGAGAGTATCGACTGCTAGCCCTGCCGCCCGGCACTTACAGGCTAGCGGTGAACTCCAAGGGCTTCTCGCAGTACGTGCAGACTGGACTGCAGCTGCTGGTCAGTACTCCAGCAACCGTGAACATTCAGTTGAAGGTCGGAGCAACGACCGAGAACGTTACGGTCACCAGTGAAGCCCCGGCGCTCAATCTGGTCGACGCATCCATCGGCAATCCCTTTAACGAGACACAGGTAAAACAGATCCCTTTGGAGGGCCGTAACGTTCCCGACCTGCTCAGCCTGCAGGCGGGCGTTGCCTACACAGGCAACCGGTCAGATAACGAGACGCCCGCGGTAAAGGACCAGGATTCGCGAAGTGGCTCGGTGAATGGCGCTCGCAGCGACCAAAGCAATATCACCCTGGATGGCGTCGATGTCAATGACCAGTCCCACGGATATGCCTTCACCTCCGTTCTGCCCGTCACGCTCGATTCAGTGCAGGAGTTCCGGGTCACAACCTCGAACTACAATTCCGATCAAGGCGGAGGATCCGGAGCACAGGTCTCTCTCGTCACCAAGAGCGGCACGAATAAACTCCACGGATCTCTGTACGAGTACAACCGCAACACATTCACCAGCGCCAGCGACTACCTGCTGAAGCAGCCGCTGAAACTCAACCGGAATATCTTCGGGGCATCGGTCGGAGGGCCGGTTCAGAAGGACCGTCTTTTCTTCTTCGCCAACTATGAGGGTACGCGACGCCGCGAAGCGAGCAGCGCCGTGCGCAGTATTCCAACCCCTTCCATGTGCGCTGGAAATTTGAGCTACTACGCCTATACGAACAACGATTCCAGCCAGCCTGTGGTGACGCAGACTCTCTCGGCTTCACAACTCCATGGTCTTGATCCGTGGACGGGGCCAACCCCGGGGATCAATTCGGCCATTGAAAACGCGGGCAAGACTGGTTATTTCGATACAACGTTCTGTAACGGCAAGTTCAACACCAACGATACGTCGGTGGGCGATGGTCTCAACTATTCCGGCTATCGTTTCGCCGCCCCCATCAAAGACGACAATAACGCCTTCATTGCGCGGATTGATTACCATCTCACCGCGGATGGCAAGCACACTCTATTCTGGCGCGGCGCTCTGCAGAATGAATACAACCCCGAGGAACCCTTTCTGCCCGGTTCTTCCCCGATGACAGTCTTTACTGACCACAGCAAAGGATTCGCGTTCGGGTATACGGCAGTCCTGAGTTCGAACAAGGTGAATAACTTTCGATGGGGTTTTACACGCCAGAGCCAGGGCTTTGTGGGGAGCTCAAATCAGGAATGGAACGTCTTCTACGGACTCGACCAAGGGATCAATTACACCCACAACGCACAGACGCCGGTGCATGATTTCGTGGATGATTTTTCCTGGACCAAAGGCGCGCACACCCTGCAGATCGGCGCCAACATCGGCATTGCGCGAAACCCGCGCGTCAGCTATGAGCATTCCTTCAATATCGGCAAGGGTGCAACGAACTGGATGTCTCCGACTGGGTTTTCGAACACCGCTATACACAGTGATTCATTGAATCCGCTGAATTGCGGAGCAATCGGAAGTTCGACGGGCGGAAGTCCTCTCGATCCCTGCCACGGCGGGTATGCCGAGCCCATTTCCTCCCCTCAGTTTGATTACCCGATCATGGCAATGTTCGGCATGGTCTCCGACGTGATCGCAAATTACAACTACGACAAAAACGATAACCTGTTGGGTGGAGGCGCGCCCGGCGTGCCGGTCAAGCGCCGTTACGGGCTGAACTGGTATGAGTTCTACGAACAGGACTCTTGGCGCGTTAAGCCTAATCTGACGGTCACGTATGGGGTGCGTTGGTCAATGTTTCCCCCACCGTGGGAAGTGAATGGTTACCAGGCGTCCCCGACTTGCGATCCCGCAGTGAATGACCCGGCTTCAGGCGGAGTGGGGTGTCCCTCATGGTCTTACGATCTGGGCTCCGAATTCGCGCACAACGCGCAGGCGATGAAGCAGGGCATCGGCTACGATGCTACGCCCCTGGTCTCGTTCATTTTGGGTGGTCCCGGAAATCCTGGCCCAGGTTTCTATCACTTCGAAAAATCAGACCTCTCGCCGCGTGTCTCTTTTGCGTACTCACCTCGGCCGCACGGCGGTTGGCTCAAGAGCTTTTTTGGCGATTCAGACAAAACCGTCATTCGCGGTGGGTTCAGCAAAGTGTACGACCGCGCCGGAATGCAACTGCTCAGCACGTTCGATGCAAACGCTCCCGGCGGTTTGGCTGCCACGGTGCAAAATCCCTGCTGCTTCGCCGTCGATCCAGCGGGCTCGGGCACTCCCTACGATACGGCTGACGGTGTGCCTCGAATCAGCAACATCAACCAGGTTCCATCCACCAACATCTTCGGCAACATCTTCAAACAGCCGAATCCGCAAAGCGGAGCCTTCCCTCAGGCGCCAGCGCCCATGGGGCAAGCCATCACATGGGGAGTTGACCAGTCCATCAAAACGCCTTATGCCTATGCATTCGATCTGTCCATTGGCCGCGAACTACCCAAGAGATTTTCGCTGCAGCTGACCTATGTGAACCGTCTTGGCCACAACCTTCTAACACAACGCGACCTGCGACAGCCGATCGATCTCTACGACCCCCAGTCTGGAGTCGACTATTTTTCTGCCGCGACTGCACTGGCCAAGGTCGCGAAGCAGCAGATCGCCGGTGGAGGAATCAATCCCTCCGTGGTTACCGACGCCATGGTAGATGCCGCGGGGGGAAAGCCGACCTCTGCTTTTTGGCACCATATGATTTCTCCGCTGGTGGACCCCAATTCATCTTACGCAAACCTCTACACTCCGTTTGTCGCCGCACCCGGCCCCAATGGCCTGATCCAGGCGGTTTACGACCTTTACTATGATCCGTTCCTGTCCTACCTCGGCAACGAAGTCGTGGGCCTCGGATATACAGACATTTATTACGGGCTCACGGATACCACCTATGCAAACTACTATGGGTTCAAAGGCCCGTCCTGCAATGACCCGCTTGGCGTCGGCTTCTGCCCGGGGACTTCTTTAAACAACCAGGCGACCAGCATGTTCGGATGGAGTTCGATCGGCAAGTCGGATTACAACGGGCTTCAAGTCAGCCTTCGGAAACAAATGAGCCATGGGCTGCAATTCGATCTGAACTACACCTTCTCCAAGTCGCTCGATTACACCTCGGGTGCGACGCGGCTTGGCTTCAGTTCGAGCACGAACGTCGGAGCCCCGGGCAGTCGGCTGGCGAATGCATTTTCTCCCCAATCACGGTACGCGGTTTCTGATTTTGATGCCAAGCACCAGATTAATGCCAACTGGATTGCCGAATTACCTTTCGGCAAAGGCAGACACTTCGCCGGGACGGCTGGCCCAGTGGCCAACGCGATGATCGGCGGTTGGGAGCTTTCCGGGGTCGCGCGTTGGACCAGCGGTTTCCCCTTCTCGGTAGACAACGGCAATTTCTGGTCTACCAACTGGGACGAGCAGGGGATTGCCCAGATGGTGACGAAGCCAAAAACCGGCCGCTTCGTGCAGTCGGGAGGAGCCGTCAGCGTGTTTCCCAATTCAAGCGCCGCGTGGGCCGACTTCCAGAACCCGTATCCAGGGCAGGCTGGGTCGCGTAACGTCCTGAGGGGCGATGGATTTGCTGGTTTGGATATGGCCTTGAATAAGCGCTGGACGATCATCGAAGGCCAGAGCCTGCAATTCCGCTGGGAGGTGTTCAACGTCCCGAACCTACATCGCTTCAACGTCGCCTCGGGACTGCAGTCCGGAGCCGCCTGTGCCTGCATCGCTTCCATGCAAGACCAGTTTACTTTCGGCGATTACACTGGCCTGTCAACTTCGAACCGTGTCATGCAGTTCGCATTGCGCTACGAATTCTGAGCTGTAACGGCGCCGGACGCCTGGCACTCCGCTACACTCGTGCTCATCTATGACGAACCTCGCACGCAAGCTGCGTCTGGTGGACTATTTCGCCCTCGGCTTTGGCGTAATGGTCGGCACGGCGTGGCTGGTGGTGATGGACGACATACTCAACCGCGGCGGACCGCTGGGTGCGGCTCTGGGATTTTCCGCTGGCGCTCTCATCTTGCTGCCGATTGGATATGTGTATGGCCAACTGGTAAGAGAGATTCCAGATGCCGCCGGCGAGGCGGCTTACGTGGCGAAGTTCTTTCCGCCCGCTGTGAGTTTCGCCACCGGATGGATGATGTTCCTTAGCTATTTTCTGACCCTCAATACGATGGAGTTGTATCGGTTGGGCGGATATCCCGTGTACCTGCCCCATGTGCTACTCGGGCTGAATCTTACTCTGTTCCTTACCTGGCTGAATTATCGCGGAATTCAGGCCAGCGCGCGATTAAGCAAGGCAACAACTTTTACCTTCCTGACCCTCGTGGTGATTTTCGCTTTAGCGGGCGCCAGTCATGGCTCGACTTCGAACCTGCACCCGCTATTCAGTCACGCGCCGCTGCTTTCGATTCTTCTGGTATGGCAGGTCGTTCCCTGGCTGGTGTCAGGATTTGAGTCGGTGGGAAAAGTGGCAGAGGAGGCGAGTCCGGAATTTGCGCATCGAAATTTTTCGGTGGCTATTCTTCTGACAATCTTCTCCGGGTTGATTTTCTTTCTCGTTGTAATTGGAGCCGTTTCCTACGTAGCTCCCTGGCAAAGCTTGCAGAGCAACCGGCAGTTTCCTACAGCGGTTGCTTTCGAACAAGCTCTGCACGCGCATTGGATTGTGGCTCTCATTATGGGCTCGGCGATGGTGGCCCTGGTGCAGGCGTTCAATGCGAACGTGGTCGCATCGTCGCGGCTGCTGTTCGCGATGTCGCGGAGAAATCTGCTGAACCCAGCGATGAGCCGCGTCCACCCGAATAACCAGACGCCTTCGACTGCCGTGATTGTAGTCGGAATCGCCACGGCTGCGACCATCTTCCTCGGGGAAGCCTTGCTGGTACCCATCCTCGAAGTCGGAGCGGTCAGTGTCGCTATTGCCTGGATGGCCGCCTGTGCCTCCTACTACAAAATGAAGCCGGGTGGTCTGCGCCGCGTCGCGGCGCTATGGGGCCTGCTTGTGACGGCCGTAATGATCCTGGTCAAGATTGTGCCTTGGATACCAGGTCATTTCACGTGGCACGAATGGCTTGCACTCGCTATTTGGGGATTGCTGGGCGCCGGCATTCGAGCCACGCGCCGCAAAAGTACGGTGCCACAGGCCAAACTTGAAACCAGCCCTGTCGCTCCCTTGCCGTGATCGAATATTCAAAATACAGTTTCTGGCTTGCTGGCTTGCGGTTCGTTATATGCAGAACGCACTCCTGCGCATTGATGAAGCCGGCAAAAAAGGGGAGGAGCAAGCCCTTGGATGCGTTCGTGACAGAGTTCCTGGGCAAACACTGATGGCCCGGTTCAATTCAGAGTGGCCTCACTGGAATTGAGCGTCTTCACGCGTAGAAACTGATTTCCATCTCCGGTACTGCCCCCTCGTGTTGCACTGTGCGCTCGAAAGGTGCGTGCCGAAATTCCGAACTGCTTTCGGAACGAGTGGCTGAAATGAGCGGCATCAGAGAACCCTCGAGCAAACGCGATCTCAGTAATCGACCTGTCCAGCAGCCGGGCATTGGAGAGATCCCTACGGCATTGATCGAGACGCAACACCCGGATGTAGTCTCCCACCGAGCAACCGGTTACGGAAAAGACCCGATGCAAGTGGCGAACCGAAATGCCAATCGCCTCTGCGATCACAGACGGGCTGAGCGTCTGTTCCCCAAGGTGAACACCGATGAATTGTAGAATCCGCGCTTTGAGTTCCGGCGCGGTGGCCGTTTGGGCTACATCTCCGCGGATACAAGCCGTGAGCACCTCGAAATACTGATCGAGCGCTCCGGCGAGTTCTTCCCCGGTCATCCAGGACGCTTCGTCGTAGAGATTCTGCGAAAGCCGAGACAAGATGGCTCCCGGGGCCGTTGCTCCCGCGATCTTCCGGGCGGTCGGAATCTGATGCATGCACAGCCGGTCCTGCATGACCCAGCGCGGCACTCGAAGGTAAAGACGAACACAATCGGTGTTGCAAGTGGAGGACCAGGGAACCGCTGTATCAATAATCGTGCTGTCCCCAGGTTTGAGCAGTATCTCTTCACCTCGCTGCAGATACAGGCGAGATCCGGCGATCTGTGTAATGACCACGCAAGAACGACTGGGCGCGCTTGCGCTGTCAAATGGCCATTTCCAGAAAGACAAAGCGCTGGAAGAAAATCGGGTTAAGGCGACGCCGGCAACGTTCCGGACTTCTATCGATCCGTGAAAGGACACCTTTGGAAGTCGAATCCGACAATCGCCGCAGATTTGCTGCGCATTCCATTGCCATGCATCGATTCGGTCTGACGCCGGTAGTAGATCTGTCGAGAACAGCTGTGACATGCTGATTTTCCCTGGGACCGTGATGTCACTACGCCGTGCCTTGTTCTGGCGCAATTCGGTGCATCGGATTGGCTGTTATGCGCCCCGCAAGCTAGCCGCCGCGGCGGAAAGTAGCACATAAAGCATCGGGCGTTCAAGCTCATTTCTGAATTAGTCGAACCTATCATGTATCTTCCAGGGGGGACTTCCTACCCCAGTGTCCCTGGCGCTAGATTTCTTGGCAAGGAGATGCGAGGAGAGGAATTGAGGGGCCTATGACACCATCACACGCGCAAAACAAACGCCGTGATCAAAGTTAGATTTTATGCGGGAGAAAATTTGGAGGCGCGGGTCGGAATCGAACCGACGCATAAAGGTTTTGCAGACCTCTCCCTTACCACTTGGGTACCGCGCCCCTGCTCTTGCGAACAGCGTTCCGAAACCGAGCTGGTGCGTCATCGGAGCACGAGCCAGTTGGAAACAAAGAAATCTGGAGCGGGAGACGGGATTTGAACCCGCGACTTCGACCTTGGCAAGGTCGCACTCTACCACTGAGTTACTCCCGCTCAGCCTTACCATTGTAAAACGGGGGTGGGGTTCGCGCAATTGGCCCGTCATTACGTAAGTTGCAACTCCTTCAATTGCGCGATTTTGCCGCTATCGGCACGTCAGGGCTCGGAGCCAGCCACGTCTGGTTGGTTCCTCCGGCGCAGTGTGAATACCATGGCCGCAAACAATATCGCGGGAAGCCAAATCCATACAAATTCGCTTTGAATGATGGCGAACCCTCGTGGCGTGAAAAAACGCGAGACAGCGATTGGTGAAACGCGAACACGTCTCCAGGGCAGGAAATAGCGATTGTTGTTGAAGGGTGAGAAAAATGCGACCCCCAGCCCACCATTCGTTATGGAATCGAGCAGGCCGTGGCTAGCAGTGGCCAGAAATAAATACCCAAATAACGCAAATCGCCTGATCCCTGATATTCCGCGCCAGGACATAACGACCGCGATTGCGCTGGACAGGAGAACGGCGAAGACCAGTGAGTGCGTGAATCCGCGGTGTCCCCAGAAATCGCCGTAGTGAATACCAAAACGAAAGCCGATCACATCGAGATCAGGAATGACCGAACACGCCACTCCAGCTACCCAGACACCTTTGGAGATTTGGGATCGGTAGAAGCACGATCCGATGCTGAGGGCCGCGACCGCGTGCGAGAAGGCAGATGCCATTGGTCCTTAAGCTAAACCTATCTCACCTTAAATGCGCGGTTGGTAGCGGGGTGTTTCCACTCCAGATTCCCCCACTCAGACCAATAGCAATTCGTTCAGTTGGCCGATTTTGCGCGCGATCTGCACGGTGTTCCGGCAGTGCGCCTGGCACGACTGGCAGGAGCGGCAGGCATCAAGGCCTTGTCCAACGTCGGATCTGGCTAACAGATGCCGGGCCATGCTGACGTTGCGGTATTGCACGGCGTACATGTGCGATCGCATGAGCGCCGGGATATCGACCCGCTGGGGGCAATCTTCGCGGCACTGGCCACATTGCTGGCAGAACTCGGCTTGCGCGGTGAAGGTCTTATCGGCGAGAAATTTCTTCTCGGCGTCGGTGTATGCCAGGTTGCGGACCACAGTAAAGTCCTGCTCCAGGTGCTCATAAGTGCTGAAGCCCGGGATGGCGGTCGTGATGAAATCGTGGTTGAGCACCCATTTCAGGAGCGCAGTTTGGCTTTCTGGCGGCAGTTCTTTAGGGAGTTTGGCATCTGGGCGAACCGTGCCTCCGGCCTGAGTTTTCATGGCTACGATTCCGATGCCGCTCTTGGCTGCTTTTTCAATCGTGGCTAGTTTTTTGGCGTCGTGCGCCATCGTGTAGTTCAGCGTGACCAGGGCCACGTCAAACACGTTCAGAGGAACGACGGCGTTCAGGACTTCTACCGTGTCGTGGGTTGAAATACCTATGAAACGGGTCTTGCCTTCTTTCTTCAGAGTTTGCAGCGCTTCGATCGGCCCTTCCGCCTTGGCGTGGTCGGCGGAATCCACCCCATGGTGGTAGAGGATGTCGACATGATCCATCTGCAGGCGCTTGAGGCTGGCCTCAACGCCGTCGATGAAACGCATCTTCGCGTCGGACGGATTTTGCATGCTAGCGCGGATTCCCTGCTTGGTAGAGATGACGACCTTGTCGCGGATGCCCATTTCCTTGATGACACTTCCAACCATCTCTTCGTTGCGGCCGTTCTGGTAGACCGCGGCGGTATCGAAGTGACGGATGCCCAATTCGTAGGAGCGGCGGAGGATTCCGGGCACGTCGGCATTCATCACGCCCATGCTCACGATCGGCAACTTGAGGCCGGTGCGTCCCAGGGTGCGCTCTAGCAATGCGCCTCTAGTTGTATCGGCGGTTTCAGCCAGCAGATTGGTTCCAGCCAACATGCGTGCGGCGCCTGCCCACACGATCGGTTTTACGATGAAGTCT
>QIAL01000397.1 GCA_003225535.1 Acidobacteriota bacterium
CCTAAGAATGGATCTATGAGTTCACACGAGGGTAGGGGAAGTCTGTGCGCGGACGCACAGTCAGTCCTGGCCTCGATGTTCTTAGGCTCAGACCGCGTTGACCTCAGGGGCTGAAGCCCGCGCGCCAATGGGATCTGACGCGGCGCTAAAGCGCCGCTCTTCCCACCAGAACGTCCTGACGAGGCCTAGCGGAGAGCTTGGGC
>QIAL01000899.1:0-2017 GCA_003225535.1 Acidobacteriota bacterium
CATCCAATATTCCTGGGAGGCATAACAAGGATGCATCACGTGCGGCAGGAGAACCTGCCTTTCGTTGGCAGTTCGCATGAGTTTGTCGGAGCCGAACACGGCGACACGGGTGTCTCGGTGTTCCTGTTCCACGGGAAGCCAGGCTCTGGACCGGGTCCGCATCGTCATCCTTATGATGAGATCCAGTTCATCCGTGAAGGCCGGGGGGTGTGGACAGTGAACGGCAAGACCTTCGAGGGCAGCGCTGGAGACATTTTTGTGATCAAGGCGGGTGAGATTCACAGCTTCAAGGCGGTCGGCGATTCGCCGCTGATACAAGCGGATGTCCACCTCAGTCCCCGCTTCATTCAAGAAAATCTGTAGCCGATCTCGCAGATGGAAGCGCCAGCATTGATCGGCTAATCGGGTTTACGGCGGTGGGGCTGCACTGCTGTCAGACTCTTTTGCCTTTGTGGTCGAAAAGCTCCCGACGCGGCGGCCCGTAGGATGCGGCGAAAGGTGGGACATTCCATGTGACTCGGCGGGCTGCGGCGTGCCGCAGGCCGTCGCGCATCTCGGTTAGTTCACGAATGATCCTGTCCAGTTCCTCCGCTTTGGCCGCCAGCATCCGCCGGTTGATGCGGGGCCGGCCGTCTGGTGCGAACATGAGCGCGATCTCATCGAGCGAGAAGCCTGCGGAACGCCCGAGGGCGATCAGCGCCAGCCGTTCCAGCACTTTGGCATCGAACACACAGTGCAGACCCCGCCTGCCAATCGAGGCGATCAGACCCTTCTCATCATAGAAGCGCAGCGTCGAAGCGGGAACGCCCGAGCGCCGCGCTACCTCTGCGATGTCCACGTTTTGCTCTTGACCTAAAGTCGACTTGAAGTTGCAGAATAAGCCTTTGAGCTCACGACGTGCAACGAAAAGGAGATGATTCATGGATGCCGCACGCCAAACCAATAGCAAGCCAACGAATGGCGGACCAAACCCGGGCTTGCTTCGCCCCCCGGTTATCTTCATTATGCGCGATTCTGCTGGGGATCGCCCTGAACTGGGCTTGGCCACTCCATTTCGTGTCACCCAATGTTCGGTTGCTCGGGCCCCTTGTTACGGCTTGCGCCGTAGTGCTCTTCCTGCTTTCCTACTGGGAATTTCGGGCAGCCGGCACTTCGGTGCGCGGATCCGAGCGCACGACTACTATTGTGCGAACAGGCCCCTACCGGTTCAGCCGCAATCCGATCTATGTGGCTTTCATTCTGCTTGTACTCGGATTGTCCGTTTGGTTCAATACTCTCTGGCTGCTCGTAACGCTTGTCCCAGCTGTCGGCATCATTGCGATGGTTGTGATTCCACGAGAAGAACGATTCCTCGAACGCAACTTCAACGGCCAGTATTCAAGCTACAAGGCTCAGGTCCGCCGTTGGTTGTGAGGCCAAGCTTGCCTGCCATAGATCGCTAAGTTGAAGGCGCAAACGAGCACTCCAGCCACTGTCAACGCCGTTGCGGAAATGTCGGGATAGATCAACTTGTCCAGATAGTGGAGCAGGAAGCCTCCCTGGTACGGCTCGACACCCGCCTTTTGTTCCAGCCAGTTCTCGAAGAGCGTTAACGGACACAGGGCCAGGGCGTTAGCTCCGTGAGAACTCCCCAGATCAGGGAAACGATGTGCAACCAGCGGAGGATTGGACGAGATCGGGTGACCACGGCCCCGAAGACCACCCAGACGATAAATAGTGCGTGCAGAAAGAGCACGGCAGTCGCAAGAGCCGAATAGAGGTCTGGAACCGTATGCATGATTCGAACTTACTGCAATCGCAGTGGCCAATCCATCTACGGCATGATCCGATTCTCCTCCATCCTCGGTAGTATGGTTTGGGACGATCATGCGCAAAGTAGTGCATGTGGACATGGACGCGTTCTATGCTTCCGTAGAGCAACGGGACAATCCTGACTTGCGCGGTAAGCCCGTGATTGTCGCCTGGGAAAGGCAACCGCTCGGTTGTGTGCGCCGCATCGTACGAGGCAAGGGCTTTC
>QIAL01000899.1:2060-2829 GCA_003225535.1 Acidobacteriota bacterium
GCAGGTGATGGAGATCCTGCGATCCTGCACGCCTCTCGTCGAGCCGCTGTCGCTCGACGAGGCCTACCTCGATGTCACCACCAATAAAACGGGGCTGCCGACGGCAACACTTGTGGCGCGAACGATTCGGGGGCAGATCCGGCAGGAGTTGAACCTCACGGCGTCAGCGGGCGTGGCACCCAACAAGTCCTGGCGAAACTCGCCTCTGACTGGAAAAAGCCGGATGGACTCTTTGTGATCCAGCCAGAAGAAGTGGATGTGTTTTTGCTGCCACTGCCGGTTGGAAGGCTGCCAGGGGTCGGGAAAGTCAACGAAGAGAAGTTAGTGAAACTCGGAATCAAGACGGTCGGCGAATTGCGAAGTTTGGAGGTAGCGAGGCTTGAGCAGGAATTTGGCCGCTACGGTGTGCGCCTCTATGAACTTGCACGGGGGATTGATGGGAATCCAGTTGTACCGGACAGGCCGACGAAGTGCATATCCGTCGAGGATACGTTTCAAGAAGATGTCCTGCTGGCAGACACGGAGCCTATGATCCGCCGCCTGGCAGAAAAACTATGGTCCGCATCGCGCAAAAAGTCGCGAATACCACGAACTATCGTCCTCAAGTTGAAGACGAAGGAGTTCAAGATCCTCACCCGCAGCTACACCTCTGACAATCCACCCTCGTCGTGCGATGAGTTGACGGACATGGCGCTGAAGTTGCGAGATCGAGTCGATCTTGGCCCACAGCAACGCTTTCGGTTAGTGGGCGTGGGTCTCAGTAATTTTC
>QIAL01000900.1 GCA_003225535.1 Acidobacteriota bacterium
TGCGGCCGGGCGTGGGCTTCAGTCCGCAGATTCCACAAAAGTGCGCGGGAACGCGAATCGAACCGCCGCCATCGCTGCCGACGCCGCCGAACGAGCAGCCTGCGGCAATCGCGGCGGCTTCGCCTCCGCTTGAGCCGCCGGAGGAGTGCGCCAAATTCCACGGATTGCTCGTTTTTCCAGTGAGCAGGCTGTCGGTTTCGTAGGCCATTAAAAATTCGGGAGTGTTGGTATTGCCGAGAAGGATGGCGCTCGCGGCCTTCAACCGCGAAACGAGCGGAGCGTCCTGTTTCGCAACATAGTCTTTGCGGAGAAGAGAACCGGCGGGACACGGCCAACCGGCGACATCGATGCAGCTCTTCATGGTGAGCGGTACACCATGGAGAGGGCCGACTTGCGCACCTTGAGTTAGTAGACTCTCCGCTACGCGCGCCTGTCGGCGGGCTCCCTCGGCGTCCAGATGAACATACGCATTCAATTTTGGCTGCAGCTGCTCAATGCGTTTTAGATGGAGTTCAATGATTTCGACAGGAGAGATTTTCTTCGATCGAATTTCTTGGACAATTTCCGCTAAGGTGCCGTAGGGGAAGCAGCTCATAGTCGATGCGCGAGAGTAAGTGTACAAGCAGCGAAGGTCAAGCGGCGGCGGGCGCACAATCAGCGCGCATAATAACGGTTGACGATGCGTTGGGCAGCCGTGAGAATCCTAAATTGCGCAGGGATAGGTCGCGCGCGGAATTCTTGCGACCGGCGCGCACAGGAAGAAAATAGTTGATGCGTTCAACCAATCGGCGTGCAGTGAGGCTGACATTCACATGTTCCATTTTGATTTGCTGCGCTGCGATATTGGTGCGTTCCAGCGGGCCCCCCGTGCAGGAGAAAACTGCTGCTACAAAGAAGACTGGGCCGTCGAACAGCGGTACAGCGGACGCCTATCGCTTGAATACGCTGGGTGTGGCGTACATGAACCAGCAGCGCCCCGCGGATGCGCAAAAATATTTTGAGCAAGCACTTGAAGCGAATCCCAAGTTTGGAGTGGCCCGGTTGAACCTGGGTATTTCTCTGCTTGCGCAGCAGAAGCTGGAGCCTGCGCGCGTAGCGCTTGAAGCGGCAACACAGCAGCTTCCTAAGGATGCTTACGCCTGGTACAACCTTGGACTCGTGTACAAAGACCTCGGGGAGGCGGAGAGGGGCATCGCCGCCTTTCAGCACGTCACGGAGATCGCGCCCAACGAAGCAGACGCCTATTATTTTGCCGGCTACCTGTACTCGCAGCTGCAGAAGTATGACGAAGCCATCATGTCGTTTCAGAAAGGGCTGGCTCTAAACCCTTTTCACGCTTCGTCGGAATTCGGCCTTGCGCGCGCGCTTCAGCGAAAGAGCGATGTTGCGGGGGCACGCGAACATCTGGCGCGCTTCCAGAAAATCACCACGGAGCATCTCGGAACGCCGTTCGGCGCAGGCTATGGCGATCAAGGCCGTTACTCGCTCGCGGAGTTGCCGCTGAACTCTGTTGTGGATGTGCCGGCCGCGATTCACGTGCGATTTGTGCCTGAGGCGAATGCGTTTGTTTCGAAAGGCGCGATTCACACTG